>CAZQCI010000024.1:4602-23880 GCA_964592255.1 uncultured Nitrospiraceae bacterium
TGAAAAAGGAATCTTTCTATTTATTCTTATAACAATTGAAGCGAAAAAAACTGATTGAAGGATTCCTCTGGAAATGTTTGCCGGGAAAACATGGGAAGAAATATGTGTGCTTTGCCAATATATTCCCCGGGACTATCAACAGTCTTGGTACGATGGCCTTATGATGTCTGCTGATAGCGGCTTGGATCGTGGTTTGGTAGGAGCGCCCTATCAGGTGGGTAAAACCTATGCCATGCTTAAAGCCGCGCATGAGAGAAAAAAAGAAGGTGTGGATGTTTGGATTGGTTTTGTCGAAACGCATAACCGTGCGGAGACCCTTAAACTGATTGACAACCTTCCGATAATTCCCCGAAAAAAAATTGAATATAAGGGAACCCTTCAGGAAGAAATGGATCTTAGCGAAATTCTTTTAAAAAAACCTCAGCTTGTTTTGATCGATGAGCTGGCGCATACCAATGTGCCCGGAACCCGGCATGAGAAACGTTATCAAGATGTTATTGAAATACTAGATGCTGGGATCGATGTCTATTCCACCATGAATGTCCAACATTTGGAAAGTCGGGCTGACGTGGTGGGCTTGATTACCGCAACGACTATCCGTGAGACGGTTCCCGATTCCATTTTAGATTATGCCGATCAAATTGAATTGATTGACATTACACCTTACGAGCTGATCAGCCGTCTTAAAGAAGGAAAAATTTATCCCGGCCGGAAGACCGAGCAGGCGCTCCAATATTTTTTTCAGGAAGGAAACCTTAATGCCCTTCGTGAGATTGCTCTTCGTGCTACTGCTGACAAAGTTGAGAGGGATATGCGTGGTAAGAGCTTAAGTAACGAAAAGCTTCTTGTGGCTATCGGTCCTAGCCCATTTTCAGAAAAACTCATTCGCACCGCGCGTCGGGTTGTAGAAGACCTGGAAATGCCATGGGTGGCCGTTCATGTGGATACCGGGGTGGTGCTAAACATTAAAGATAATAATCAACTTGTCAGAAATCTCGACCTGGCCGTTGAATTGGGTGCAGAGGTGGTGACGCTGCACGGCCGAGACATTGCAACGGCTATCAGTTCATATGTGAAAGAGAACAAGGTCAGGCAAATAATCTTAGGTAGACCGCAAGGCAGAATTAAGTGGTGGTCAAAATCATCCCGTTTTATCGAGAATATTATTAAAGAGAATCCGGAGGTTGATATTACCATTTTGCAAAAGCCGCCCGAAACCACCAAAAAAATCCAAGCCAATAAATTTTCACTCGCGTTTCAGGCTACTCCTTTTCTTAAAACTCTTTTTTGGGTTTTGACTACCTCAGTTCTTAATTTTTTTCTCAATTCCTATATCGGCTATCGAGCTGTGGGCTTTATTTTTCTCATCTTGGTTGTATATTTAAGCCTTTTTTTTCCTTTCTCATCAGTAATAGGTGCGGCGGCTTTTTCGGCCCTAATCTGGAATTATTTTTTTATCCCACCACGAGGAACTTTTGCCATCAACACGCCTGAAGATTTCATGATGTTTATTATGTATTTCATTGTCGCTTCCGTCTGTGGATTTTTGGCCTTCCAGGCCAAGAGAGACCAGAAAATATTGAAAGATCGAGAGGAAAAGACCCAGGCGCTCTACGATATTCTCAAATCGATGACGCTTGTCCAAGGAACCAAGCCGCTTATTGATATGGCCTTGGTAAAAATTGAGAATCTTTTCAATGCCGAGTGCGCTATTTTGTTAGCTCATGAAGGGAAGATGTCCCCACAGCCAGATTTTGGAAAAATGATTTTGACCGAAAATGACTATGCAGTGGCGACTTTGAGCTTTGATCATGGTCGTAAGGCTGGATGGTCTACCGACACGCTTCCTCTTTCCAAAGTGTTTTGCTTGGCGCTTAAATCGGGTGAAAACCGTTTCGGCGTCCTTGTCTTCAAATCCAAGACAGATAAAAAACTTTCGCCGGAGCAGGCTAATCTTCTCATCAGCATTGCCAATCAGATTGGCATAGTACTCGCCAAGCAGAAGTATGACGAGGAACATCGGCAGGCCGACTGGCTCAAAGAATCGGCAAAGCTCCATCAGACTCTTCTTAACTGCATTTCGCATGAGTTACGTACGCCACTGACTTCTATTATGGGGGCCGCCACGGCCATGCAGGTACATTATAAGGGGCTCGCGCAGCCCCCTCCAACTGGCCAAGCTGGATTGGAGCCTCCCCCTCAACGCACTTTTGGTGCTGTTTACCCGGAGGGGAATATTTCTATTCTCATTGATGAAATTATCAACTCTTCTGAGCGGCTTAATCATATCTTTGAAAATCTCCTGGATGTGACCCGTCTGGAATCGGGAGCCGTTAAACTCAAAAAGGAATGGTTCGATTTATCCGAGCTTGTTTTCTATACTGTCGAAAGGCAAAAAAGAATGCTGGCCCAGCACACAGTCGATATTCTCTCTGCGAAGACTCCGCTTTATTTTTTCGGAGATTTTGAGCTTTTTTCTCATGCTCTTTCTAATCTTCTTCTGAACGCTGTCCATTATTCCCCACCGGGTGGCAAGATTATCATTAGTTCTGATAAACAAGCGGATTTTTTGGTTATTGCCGTTCAGGATCAAGGCCCCGGCATTCCCAAAGAGCTCGTTTCTTCCCTCTTTGAAAAATTTTATAGGTTGCCGGGGACTCCGACTGGTGGTTTGGGTCTCGGCCTTTCAATTGCTAAAAATTTTGTTGAATTGCATCATGGTCATATTGAAGTAAGAAACAATGCAGACGGTGGGGCGACTTTTGTTATCTTCCTTCCTTACTCGGTCCCTCCCGGAAAAATTTTGGAAACATGAAGACAAACAAAAAAATTCTGGTGATTGACGACGAAACTGCCATACGAAAATTTCTTCGTGTGGGTTTGGAGAATGCCGGTTATGAGGTGGCCGAAGAAAAAAACGCCCAGGATGGCATCCGGGAGCTTATCGGGTTTCGGCCTGATCTGGTCATTCTTGACCTAGGCCTTCCAGACCGGGATGGCTTGGAAGTAATTTCTAAAATTCGGGAATGGTCTCAAATCCCTATCATCGTACTGACGGTTAAGGAAGATGAGGAAATCAAAGTCGCCGCATTAGATAATGGCGCTGATGACTATCTCACCAAGCCTTTTAGCATGCCTGAACTGTTGGCGCGCCTGCGGGCGGGGCTCCGTCACTCAAGTCTTCAGAAAGATTCACCGCTTTTCAAATCGGGTCCTTTGGAAGTTGACTTGGAAGGTCGACTTGTTACGGTTTACAATCAAGAGATTCATCTTACCTCAACGGAATTCGACATTTTGCGCCTCCTCATCAAACATGTCGGCAAAGTGGTGACGCATCGACAAATGCTTAAGGAAATATGGGGGCCGAATGCTGTAGAACATACGCAATATTTGCGTGTATACGTAGGACATTTGAGAAAAAAGTTGGAAACGGACGAATCGATCAAACTTATCGTTACAGAAGCGGGTGTTGGATATCGCTTGCTTCTTATTTGATTTTCTTAAAAATCCCACAACTTTTTATGTTTTGTGCCGATAATACCCATTAAGTAGGATTTGCCTCACTTAAATGGGGGCACAGTTTAATCAATGAGTTTGGGGTATTTTATCATCTAAGGGAGAACCTATATGGCTACAGATGGCGTAAAGAAATGTGAACAAGATTATAGAGAGCTTGATTTGGGTGCTTCCATAGATCCGTTGGCAGTGAGAGGAGCTCAAACAGAGATTGTAACGGAAGGGTCCGTAGGTATGGCAGTCAATTCTTATGGAGCTGATGGCCCCCAGGCCTGTTTTGTTGCTAACGACCCCAAAGAACAAGAAACGTTGCACCGCTTTGGTATTGCCAGAGAGCCAATTGGAGTGAGAGTACAAGACTTACAATCGTACATATCTATGCTTAGAATAGCTGAAGTCACCAATGATTCAGCTCAAATAGCAGCATTAAAACAATCGGCTGTTGCAAAGGGTATTCCTGTTGATGAGGTTGCTTTTTCTACCATGGAAAAACGTGTGCATCTTTATAAAGCACTAGAGGCTTTATTAATGGCTCAAAGAGATGCTGCAAGTTTGATAAGAGCCGACGCCATAAAGTTGCATGATCAGTTGACGGGGATTGGAAGCCATTCAAGAGAGCCTATTTCTGACAATGCGAGAATACGGACTTTGATTGATGCGGCTCGGCAGCAAATGGTTTTAGCGGGTTTAACTGAACAAGTTGTTTCTATGTCCAGTTATCCTGTTCCTAATCCCGATACTACACCACATGAGACAACACTCAATCTTTTGAATGAAGCCAATAGTCTCATGGAGATAGTTAATAAAGAGTTGACTACTATAGGGCTTTAAAGAAAAAACTTCTACATTCCTAAAAAGAAGCGGGGGGATTCCCCTTTGGTCATGCCATCAGCTATATCGGCAATTTTGTCCTCTCCACCCGTGCAGCCGTCTTGCCCTTTGATGGCGCCACTCATGTTTTGATAACTTTTAATTTTATCCTTAAAAAAAGCATTATCCGTCACATATAATCCCATTAACGCATACAATTGCCCGGCTAATTTGCCGTGTGTTAACAGTGATTTAAAAATGGTGTCGGCTTCCGGTAATTTGAATAAATAACGCAGCGATTTGACATTTTCTGAAGGTGTACCGGCTACTCCCACTGCGGCGGAATCGAAACTGTCCGTTATTAGCAATCGGCCATATTCTTTTTGTGCGGTTAAATCTGCCACAGGCCAGTTATGTTCCGGCGTGGAGAGTTTTACATATTGAATATAATCGATGTCGGCTTTGTCCTGTTGTTTCAAAAGTCCGTAAGTATAACCCCGGTATTGATACGCTTCTGCCGCTTTTGGATTTTGTTCAATCACTTGATTAAAAATATCCAATGCCTCGTTATATTTTCCCTCACGATATTGGATTTTGGCCTTATAAATTAAAGCTTGTTCATCTTTTGGGTTTTTTTTGATCAAGATGTTGGCCTCCGCTAAAGATTCCTTAAGTTTACCCTTTCCATATAAGTCGGCTACTTCTTCAATACTGGCCGAACCAGTACAAGAAATCATCATCAAGAGAAAGAAACAAAAAAAGATTTTCATAATTCTCCCTATTTTCTACTTTCTATTTTTTCTTATTTGCCGAAACGGTTTTGCCACACACCGTAACGAAGCCCACGGTCGCTGATGAGTGTCTCAGATTTTTTAAAAAATTTCATCAGCTCATTGAGAATAATGGCACCGGCTAGAATGACGTCGGCCCTTAAGGGTTCGCAGCCTGGTAGTGTTTGGCGTTGTTTTACCGTCATGGAAGCCAATGTTTCAATAAGAGCTTCAAGGCCTTTTTTACTTAAAAGAGACCCATGAATTTTTTGTGGATTGTAGATGGCCATTTTTTGATCAATGGCGGCTAAAGTTGTTGCTGTTCCAGCGGTGGCGACCATGGTATATTCTTCCGCGTTAAAATTTTCAGGATAAAAATCTTCCAAATTATCACGCAGCATATTGCGTATCGCAAGGACCAGGCGCGTTAAGTCTTCATCAGGAATGGGATCGTTAGTGACATATTGTTCTGTCATGACAACGGAACCCAAAACCAAACTGATAACCGATTGGGGTCCATTTTTTTTCTTTCCTTTTGGGGCGTTGGTTTCACCCATGATAATTTCGGTGGACCCTCCCCCGATGTCGATGACCATAAGCTTGTTATGTTTTTTACCAAAATCCGCTGTGGCGGCTTCAAAGGTGTATTGGGCTTCTTGGTCACCGGTGATGATGTCTATTTTAAATCCGCATTCTTTTTTGACCATGGTGCGGAACACTTCGGCATTAGCAGCAGCCCTAAAAGCAGCTGTTCCGATGACGCTTATTTTATCTACCTTATGTTTTTTGCAGGTTTCTTTAAACGATTGAAGGGCTGTTAAAGTCCTTTTCATGGCTTCCGGCAGGAAAAAATGTTTTTCACTTACAGCTTGGCCTAGCCGCGTGATGATGGCTTCGTCATGTAAAATTTTGAGATCTTTTTTAGATTGCGACGCTATTAGTAAAATAACGGTGTTTGTTCCAACATCAATAACGGCGTGAGGAGCCATAATTTTTTTATCCTTCGAAAACTCGGCTCTTTGAGAGCCGAAAACTCAAGCTATTTTTCTCAGGATGAAAATCGAGAGTTTACTCTCGATTTTTTTATTTTATCCACGGACCCCAATCGGGGTTGATACACCCTCCCGTATCGGGAATCGCTGTTTGATTACTGCCATCGGCCATCATAATATATAAGCCACTTCCTCCTGACCGTGCAGAAGAGAAGGTGATATAGCGGCTGTCAGGTGACCAACTGGGGGATTCGTTATTGCCTTCATCTCGCGTGATGCGTTGTATCATAGATCCATCGGCATTCATCATAAATAAATCGAAGGCTCCACGATCCCGTGCGGTAAAGACAATTTTGCGCCCATCGGGTGACCAATCGGGCTGGTCATTTTGATACCCTGTATAGGTAAGCCTAGAAGAACCTGAGCCATCGGCACCGGTGACAAACAAATGCAGGTTACCTGCGCGTTCCGAAGAAAAAACAATTTGTGAGCCATCTGGCGACCACGAAGGAGAGAGGTCGATGTTCACAACTGACGTTAGTTTTTGGGTATCTCGTCCTGAGCGGCTCATCGAGTACAGCTCGGTATCTCCAGAGGCAGAACTGGCATAAACAATACGGGACCCATCAGGGGAATAGGCCGGCGTAATATTAGTGGATTGATTGTTAGTTAACTGGTGCAAATCCCCGCCCGAACTACTGATGGAATAAATTTCCGGCCAGCGAGTGGCAAAGGATGTAAAGACCAAATTTCCGCCGTCTGGTGACCAGTTGGGGGAAATGCTGTTGGACTTCATTTTAGTCACAGTGCGCATGCCAGTACCATCGATGTTCATCACCACAATTTGTCTGGCAAAACTTTTGCCACAAGAAGCCGCAATTTGGCTGGAGAAGGGCCCACGCGTTCCCGTGAGGGCTTCCATGAGTTCGTCCATAAAACGATGGATGGCGGTAGGGTAATCTTTTTTATCGGCCTTGTATTGTTTGCCTAAAAGAAGTTCTTTTGTTTGCGTGTCATAGAGACGCATTTCTAAAATTAATTTTCCACCACTGGAACTAACAATACCTTTAATCAGGGCATGCGCTTCGATGGCGGTCCATTTTGAAAAATCGATTTGATCGGTGTCGTGGTCGGGGCTTAAGAAGGAGGCTTCATCCAATACTTTGAAAAAACCGGCCAAGTTGAGGTCAGTTTTAACAAGCTCTGTAATTTCTTTAGTCATATCACTGGAACGGCCTCCTGCACTTTGAAATTCCGGAACAGCGATTGGAAATTTTCGCGAAGAGGCTTCATCCAGTAAAATATAAATTTTAGCGTGGCTGGTTAAGGGAATAAGGGAATAACCCAACATCAGTGCAATAAGTAAGATTCGTTTCATAATTTTAGAGGCCTCCTACTACATTTCTTGGATTAAATTCAATCAAAAATCCTTCGGTTAACGCTTCGTTCCGGATAGTTTCAGGAGGCGTGGGGAAGGGAGCGGCTGCTTCAACGGCCCGCATAGCGGAAGCATCAAAGGAGGCATCTCCCGATTTAGCTTCAAAACTGGTTGAAACAATATGGCCTGTAGAATCGATTAATACTGTAATCTGTGTTTTAAGAGGTGTCCCATTGTCGGCTTTAGGGGTTGTAATCCATTGCTCGTTAATTTTTCTTTTTAAGGCTTCGTAATACGCGATGAGCTGAGGGTTGGTTTCGCTGTTTTTGGCATCTAGACTGCCTTCAGGAGATTGGCCAACCCCTTCTTTTTCGATTTGCGCCGCTTCAATTTCTACTTGTCGCTTTTTTAATTCTTCCTGCATCCGGGCGAGCGCTTCTTCCATCTTTCTTTCTTCAGTTCCTGGTTTTGACTTAAATTGGATGCCACCATTAGGGTTGGTGTGTTTGTCTACGTATTCTTGAACGGGTGGTTTTTTTACGGGGGATTGTTGTGATTTAACATCTTTTCCGTTTTTATCCGTGGCTTTTTCGCGCAACGCATCCTTTTGTTCGCGAATGGTGGAGTCCGGCATATTTTTTGATCTTTTATAAGATGAGTCGCTTGGTTTTTCGCCCGTACCTTTGGAAAGCTGAATCCAGGTGATTTTAGTTTGGCGCGCGGGAAAAAGCCGGGACAAAGAAGGCGACAGTATCATTAAAATAGCAAAAAGAGCGTGCGCTACTAATGAAATATAAATAAACTTTTTGAGTTGGCTTGATCGGAATGTTCCCACGCATGGGTCTCCCTTATTTTCCGGTTTTTCCGGGTTTGGCCGCAGGGGCTGTTTCGTCGGGAACGGTAATCATCCCGACGCGTTCGACTCCTGCTTTTTGGCACAAACTCATGACTTCTACAACATACCCGTAAGGAACCCCCTTGTCGGCTCGCAGGTACAACTCTTTCTTTTCTTTATTGGCAAAAATGTTGGTCAGCTTTTCCTGAATATTGGTTGTGGAATACCCAGCTGATTTGTCGTTGCCTAAATAAATTTTTTGGTCCGCATCGATGGAGAGAATAAAATCCTCCTGAGTAGCCGCCACTGCGGATGTGCTCACTTGAGGCAGATCGATATCAATGCCTTGTTGTAACATGGGGGCTGCCACCATAAAGATGATGAGCAACACCAGCATGACGTCTACCAAAGGTGTGACGTTGATCTCCGAGAGAACGGTGGAGTCGTCGTGAGAATGTTTGGACAGAGCCATTAATTTTCCTCCTCAATCCGAAGCACCAAATCATCGCAGAATAAATTCATCATCTTTACAATCACTTTAATACGATAAACAAAATAATTGTAGGTGACATAAGCTGGAATGGCTGTGGCTAAGCCGATAGCGGTAGCAATTAAGGCTTCTGAAATAGCAGGCCCTACGGTCGCTAGTGACGATGAACCCGCTTTGCCGATTTGCCAGAAAGCGGTTAAAATTCCCCACACGGTTCCAAACAATCCGATAAACGGGGAGGCGGATGCGGCAGTTGCCAAAAAAGGTGTAAATTGTTCCAGTTTATAGACTTCTTCTTCACGAGCTTGGGCTAATTTTTGTTCTAAAGCCGGGGTAATAGAACCGGAACTTTTTTTCCTTAAATGTTGCAACGCTTGAAGACCTGCATTGTAAATTTCATACAAAGGACCTTGTCTCCCTTGAGGGTGTTTGCCAATGTCGGCTAAAGAGGAAGAGGCAAAAATATTCCAAAAATTTTGCGACTGACTTTGAGCTTGTCGGATTTGTTTAAATTTATAGAAAATAATGGCCCAGCAACAAACCGAAAAGGTAATCAGAATGAGTAAGGTTAATTTAACCACCGGATCGGCTTCCCACAACAGACTCATCACACCAGGTTGGGCTACGGTTTTTTCCGCTACTTCTGGGGCTGCAGGGGCGGCTTGGGCTAACAAGGGAATAAGAAACATACCGAAAATCTCCTTTCAAGTTTGAAATCGAATAAAAAAGTCATCCCCGTCCGCCTCAGGCGGAGGGATCCATGGTTCGACCTTACTTCGCCAAGGCTACGTCAAGGCAGGCAGGCTCACCATGTTCGTACACTAGATGCCCGCCTTGCCACATTGTGGCTTCCGCGGGAATGACAATCGTGCGACGTTAATTCAGATGGTGTTAAAAATCAATTGCAATTCTGATTCATAGCTTAAACGAAGGTGACCCGCTTTTAGGTCTGAAGCTGTTTGAGACAGTCGATCCATCGTACCTAAATCATTCCAAGGGCCTTTATAGAGAAAACCACAGATTTCCGCACCCTTTTTTAATTGAGGAATATAAAAATCACGGACAATGCATGTTTTATCACGGCGTTGGTGCAGCTTAAAAAAATCCTGACTTAACACATGTACCCCGCTAAAGAAAGTTGCTTTAGTTTTAGGGGTTTGAGGAGGGGACGAGAGAATGGATTGAATCCGATGTTTTCCATCTACATAAAGAGCCCCGTATTTTTTAGACAACTTACTTTCAATGACCACCAGGCTTGCTAGGGCTTTTTGTTTTTTGTGAAAAGCCATGAGGCGCCGCAGAGGAATGTCCACAATGATGTCGGCATTTAATACAAAAAAAGGTCCACTTTTTAAAAATGAAGAGGCTTTTTTGATACCGCCGCCGGTCCCCATGATTTTTTTTTCGATCGAATAAGTAAAATTAAAGCCGTACTTTTTTCCGTCACCCAGTAAATTTTTAATTTGATCCCCTAAATGGTAAAGGTTGATCACCACATCTGTAATGCCTTCTTTTTTAAGCAGAGCCAAATTGTAGAAAATAAGTGGAATGCCGTTAACAGGAATTAAGGGTTTGGGAATATGATCCGTTAACGGTTTAAGGCGCGTCCCTAATCCGGCGGCCAAGAGCATAGCTTTCATGAACACTTTATAAATCTGAAAGCGATGAGAAGCAAGGGGAGTGTCTTGGTTTATTTTTTTCAGCTATTTGAATTAAAGTAAAAACTATCCATGCGACCTACAAACCTTATCCATCATGACACAGCGCGGCATTTGACTTTAAAAAAAATTAAAATAAAGATTGTGTTTTTATTTTTAGAAAGGCTAGGACAATAAAGATAAGCAAAACTTCTAAGGGGGAGAGGGGTTTTTCTCATGAGTGTGTCAAGTTTGGGAGTGCAGGTTGGTGCCCGTACGTCTTTTTTATCTCGTTTAGCTTTAACACCATTAGCTATTTTCTATCGTAACCGTCAGCAAGAATTAGCATGGGAGCATCTCAATTATTGGAACGAGCGTATAACCGGAGGTGTTAACCTTTATAATGTTGCGGGTTTTATTATAGACCATAAAATAGGCTCTGATCAATTTAGAAGCGACGTTTTGTCTGCCTCCACATACGGAGGCTATGATGATGTAATTGCTGACCCAGAATTTCTGCCTGCTTTTGAGCATTACGTTTTAACAAGACTTCATCCCTCTTTTTCTTTTGCTACAAGGCAAGTTTCTTTAAGGCGAGACACATCAGCTCCCTTCAACATTTGGAGCATGGATGTGGCACTTAAAAGACAAGCACCCAAAGGGGTTGTGCTTATTGCTGGTGGGTATCAGTTTCGACATTCTTATTATTTGGATCCTTTAGTGCCCGCTTTGGTAAAGGCTGGATTTATTGTGCGGCTTTATGATCAGCCCTCACAAGGTTTTTCGGATGAAGATCCACTTGTGGTGGGTGATATGTCTTTTTTATTAGGCGGGGCCCATGTGAGTTCTTTTGAACTTTATGAACAAGCTTTTGCGGCAGAGATGAACGACCTACATCAGCAATATCCGGGTCTTCCCATTGGAGTGATTGGCCATTCCATGGGAGGGCAGGTGCTGGCTGGTTATTCTCTCCAGCCACCTGAAGACGCCCCTGGAATATCAGCTCGTGTATATCTTTCCCCTAATTTTGAAACGACTAAACCTGTTGCGCGGTGGAAAGTGGCTTTATCAGGCACCCAAGGGTTAAATGTATTGCCCTTTCTTAATCCTGATATGACTCAAGAACCCGGGGCGTTTCGCGCACCTGCCAATGGAGGAACTTATTTAAGATTGGTTGAACATGCGGACAAACTACGGGAAAATATTGCCGCTCGTAATCAGCCGGATGGACAGTCTTATCTTTTAGTTCATCCAGAAGATGACGCCACCACATCGCATCAAGCGTCGGTGGATAACCTAGCTCAGTTGCATGGCCCCATTGATTATGACAGTGGACGGGTAAAGAGGAACTTAAAAGAAGGAGGGCATCATGTTTTTCGTGATGACACACAAGGGCCTCGAGTTGCAGACTCGATTGTGGGTTATTTGAATCGTCAGATGGGGGGGAGCGCCTCATCTTCAGGATCTTCCTCAAGGTCTCTAGATAGCCAGCTAGAGGAATTTGGTTTTTTTGGATGTGAAACATCTTCTTTATCTCCGGAAGACAGGGCTCTTTTACAGGAAGCTATCCAAATGAATGATTTTTTGAGAGTACAGGACCTCATGGAAACATTCTTTCCGGAAACTGGTTCTCAGGAGGCTTTTGCTCAACCAACGGATGGCTTGCTAGTACCTGTTGCTCCTGTAGTTTTGCCTGCAGCAGCGCAGACAGGCGTGGCCACATTTTAAATTCAACTTAAGCGATTGATAATCACAAAGACGTTATCCCGATGATGCCCCACAAGAAGGTAAGTTGGGATCCAACCCGTTTGCCATGCTATAGCTTGCGTTGGGACGATACTTAATAGACAGCCAGGGCTGATGTGGTTGTTAGGCTTGCCCCTGCTGCCAGCAAGGCTCCATTTTGTAAAGAATCACTACTTTTGTTTGCTGTTGCAGTTTGTTGTGGGAAGCAGGAATTAATTTCGGTTGCGGCTTCTGGAATAAGTTGCAGTAACAATTGCCTTTGCTCGTCAGCATTGCCAAAATTTAACACATCTAAAAGCTGTGTTTGATCATCAGCTTGTAAATTAGCGATGGCATACATTAAAAAGCCTAAATTGCGTTCTGCTAAAACAGCGGTAAGTGTCTCCGTTACGCTAGACGCTTGAGAGCCACCACTTCCCGACACGGGAGAACTGGTAGGTGTGCCACTTGTGGAGCCACTTGATGACGCCGGTGAAGATGAACCGGATCCGCTTCTTGTGTGGCTTGCGGCTATGGGTTCTAGCCAAGCTCTGACGGTGGCTACATGGTGTAGAATTTCCTCATTACGCTCTGGATAATAGGTATCAACTTGTGACTCAAACAACCGTAGTGGGGGTAATAAAATATACGCCTCAGCTGGTGTAATCTGATCTCCTTTTTGTAACAAACGAACCATGAGGTCTAAAACAGCCGCGCGTGCTTCTGCTTCCCCCTTATCTTCTTGAACCCCCTGAACTGGTTGGCTCAGTAATTGAATAAGAAAATTTCGACTTAGACATACCCGTAACCAAGATATAACATTGTCAATATGACCAGTGATAGCAGCATCTCTGATGGCACTTTTTAATGATTGTAATGATGCCAATAAATGCTTTGCCAGTTGGGGTTTTAGAGCTGTGCCTTGGTTTAATAAGGTAGCCAAATTTGTAAAAGCTTGAGCTCTTCCTGTATCACCGGCATCTGTAGCATCCTGGGCTGATCTTATAGCTAAGCTTGCTAAAACCATCATGCTTGCGTTGACCCGAACATTAGCTAGACGTGGAAGAGGCTCTGGAATAACTGGTGGCGGCACGGGTGTTGGAGCGGGTGCTCCAACCTTAGCAGGTGTTCCTTTAGGTAGTGCCACAGGAGGACTTGTATCATCAACCAAAAGGATTCCTCCTGTTCTTTCAGCGTCTCTTCTTAAAGCCTCCAGGATTGTATCGCGACTACCGGAGGTTACCGGTATGCGAGCCATTACTATACCATTGGGACTTTGAGCCCTAGCAGCATCTGGAGAGGTGGCAGTTATAACTTGGACTTTGGTAACAACACCCCTCTCATTGTATCGAACTTGTATTCTATCTGGGTCGCCAGTGACGGTAATGTTCCAGCCCCATGTGTCGCGATCCGGTGTCAATGTTGCCAAAACATAGCCTTCACTTTCAATCGACAAGGCCCTTAAGGGACGTTGTATTTTTGAAAGGCCGTCTCCTTGTGGGATGAGAAAAACATCGTTATGACTTTGTGTTAAGGCGCGGACCAAATCGACCAATCTAAAATTGCCCAAACTTGTGAGCGTGATGTGAATCGTTGGTGGTTCTGATGCCGGTGCTTGGGTCCAGGCTCTAGCATCAATACCAATTTTTTCAAAAAAACCTTCCAATAATCCTTCCAACCCTCCTGCTGGTGTTAGGGCTTTTACACCAAAGGCATATCCTGATCCGGCACCAGGAGGAGTATATCCCTCATAACGATGAGGGGGAAGTTGTCTACTTGTTCCAGCATGTAATCTTGTGGGGACTTGCGTGCCTGTTGTATCCGAACCGGCAGTGCCGGAGCCGGTATTACCGGAGCCGGCAGTACCAATCGCCTTAACAGGACTAGACCAAGCACTTATAGCTTGTGCTAACTCACCCGGTAGTTGGGGTGGTTGATTTGTAGTTAGTTGTTGGGCGGCCTTGTTTCCAAGCTCGCCCATTACTGTGAGAACGGCTTGTCTATCTTTGTCAGGCAAAAACCGCGTGTCTCCTAAGGCAATATGGGGAGCAAAATCTTGAGCGTCACCATTGTTTTGTGCTGCAAGTGTTTTTAAACTGAGTACGGCTAAGGGCTGTGTGGCTCCCCCTTCTTGGACGGTACCTAGCAAGGTGTCGACGGGTAGATGTTTTAAAGCTTCTTTGGCTCTTATTGCGATGTCTCCTTCTCCTTCAGCTAGGCTTTGCAATAAAATAACGGACCCCAAGGCCGGATGAAGACGTTGGGCCAGTAAATTTAAGGAATAAATATCTCCTGCCTGTGCCGCATGAAACAGGGTGGTGTTGATGGTTCTTTCATAAATCAAATCATTTCCCTCCAAGGGGGCAGTAAGGGGATGGTAATGGATGCGTCCGTGCGTGTCTTGCCGTGGGGTAAATAGACTTTCGGTAGCTAAATAATGTGCCCGTAAAATGACATTGTCGGCGTGAACAACAGAGGCGAGATGTAAGCTACTTTTAGCAACAGGTTGTAGAAAACCTTCTTGTAACGCAATGTCCGTAACCGCATTAAGGACTACTGTATTGTCTGCGATTAAATTATTTAAAGATTGATCTGCATATGAATTGTCCCCATCTCTTTGTACGAGTAGAACTAATGAAAAAACCAAGGCCCGTTGTTGATAAATATTTTCTGATGCTCCTCTTATTTCTGTGACCACATGATCAACCACTGCATTGTTAACAGGAGGAATGCCTGTATGTCCGGCACGAGCAGTGAGGCTACCGGAGGCTCTCAACCCTAGTGCCTTATCCAGGTGTCCTCTTAAAGAGTGAACAGCCGGACCGCTGATCCCTTGTAAAGCTAAAAAAGCTTGGTGAGGGCTAACAATGGAACCATGGCTTTCTAGAAAAGAAACAGGATCTTCTCCATCGGCCATTAGGGCTAACAGATGGAGAGTATTTTTATCGGCTCCCTCAACTAATTTACTGGCTAAAGCATTGTAGGCTTCTACTGCGCTTTTGAACGGATCGATAGGTGTTAACTTCATAAAATCCCCTCAGGATTGGTTTGAACAATAAACTCTTTCAAAGCATTAGTTGTATGAATACTAACTTATTTAAAATGGGGCTAATATTTAGGATTAAGTCGTTTATCGTCCCCCCATTATTTTTGTTGCTAAATTTTTTTTTAAGGTTTTTTAATGAATTTTAATCAAATCATGAAGTAAAAAGTTCACATAAGTGAACCTTTGTTGGAGTGCTTTTAAAAAACAAGCAACTTTTTGGCGCTGTATCCGAGAAACAAGATATGGCTGACATTAAAACCCTCATTTCAAAAATAACAGCAGATCACTCCGTTTCTCATGTTGAAGCACAGGCATTGACACGCGCTTTATTTGCTGATGGCGTTATTGATGCGGCTGAGAAGAAAGCTCTTATAGATTTTTACTATCAAGTTAATGCCTCTCCCCATATTAGTTTTAAAGACAAAGATGACCGTAATTTTTTTACCAGTGTTTTACGTGAAGGTTTTTTTTCTACTTGGCCGGCTGTTTATTCTGGCGATCGTCGTGATTTTAAAGCCTTGTCCAACACTCTTCTAGGACATGAAGAAGACCCTAGTTATTATCGCATTGCCCGTGATCGGCTTTTGCTGGATGTGAGTAGCCGGCGGATGGACCGTGGTTCTCTGGATGCCGCTGTTTCTGATTTAGACTTGATGGATCAATTAAGTACTTTGATGTTGGAGAATCCTTTAGATATTGCTTTGCAATCCGAATTGAGAAAATTACTTCCTTGCTTAGATGAAGTTTTTGGACCCAAACAAGAGTCTCATTTTCTTCAAGACATGGGGGTTCAACAAAAAGTAGCGGCTTTAGTAACGCAATTGCATGAAACATATCCTGAAGATATCGATTTTAAATTAGCCTACGGCTCTGTTCTTGCGTATCAACATAAATACAATGATGCCATGACTCTTTTTAAAGAAGTGCTTCCCTTCAAATCCTTGGGACGAGGAGATATCCAATTACATTTAGCTGTTTGTTATGCTGCTCTAGGCCAATGGGATGACGTGGAGGCATTGTGGAATGAGTCCAAGCCCTGGGATCGTAAGTTTCCTCATCTTTATATTTTTAATGACAATGTTGAAGGTTTATTAAGTCATATGGGGACACTGCTCCAAAACTCCCCTAAAGATTTTGTTTCTTTAATCCGTTTGATGGAAGAAGAAGATTGTGCTGCTTTGAGTTCTCGGCCCGAAGCATGGGCGGCATTACAAAGACAAGTGGCGGCTGTTGATTGGGACAGTCCTAACTTAAGCTTACGGGCTACTGATAAAGCTAAACTTTATGATCGTTGTGACATGGGAGATCAATTGGTGAGTCTTCTGAGAAACATGGATGAGATAGACAGAGAAGATATTATTTCTAGGTTAAGTCCTAAGTCCCGTCAATTTGTGAAAGAGAATGTTACCGCACCTTGGGCTAACGAGATTGGCAAAGCAGGCAGCCAGTAGTGGCCTTACGTCAAAGACAAGATAGCGTCATCCCGACATGTTTTCCCAACGGGATTCCTTCGGGATTAGTCGGGATCCATGTTAACTGAACCTGCACTTATGAAGTAAATTCCGGCAGGTATTTTTTAATCAAAACATTTAATTCTTGATATTGAGGCTCGTCAGTCAAGGCTTGTTTAACATAGCCGAGCGAGGCAGGTGTGTGTTTTAAAAACGATGGATTTTTTTTGACCGTGTTAATGAATTGAAAACGCCCCGCGTCTTTGAGTTTGCGTTGGATCGTCTGCAGGTTGAAATCTTTCTTAAGGGTCTCTAATTTTCCGTGGTAGGGATGACTGGCATCGGATTTTTCCACAAAATAGCGTTGCAGTTTTTCAATCACTCCCGGTGACAGTTGAATGTAGGAATCCCTCAAGAGCGCCACCAAATCATAAACGTTGGGTCCGATGAGGGCGTCTTGAAAATCGATCATCCAAAAATCATATTCAAACAAATGCAAATTGCGGCTTTGAAAATCGCGGTGTGTAAAACCCTGGGGCATGGCCGCGATTTTTTGGGAAATGTCGCGGGTGATTTTTTCGAATATTTTTTTGTCCCCTGCATCCACTTTAATCTGCAGGCGGCCTTCAATTCCATATTCCAAAAAATGATCAAATTCCCAGTTGAGCAATGACTCATCAAATTTTCTGGTGAAGGCGAGGCACCTTGGCCCCTCTCCCCGGCCCTCTCCCACAAGGGGAGAGGGAGATTTAGTTTTTTCCTGCACGGACAAGAGTAAATCAATCGCCTTTTTGTAGAAAAAAAGAGTCATTTCCTCGTTAGCATTGTGGAGTGTGGCTTCCAGGGATTTGTCGCCAATATCTTGCAGTAGCAAAAATCCTTCTTCTTCCGAGTAACCAAAAATTTCTGGCACAGGCAGTTCCAATGATTTTAAATATTTTTGAATGTTGATGAAGGGAAGCTCGTCAATATGAACACTCGATTTGGTCACTTCTTCCGAAACTTCTTTTTTCCCCGCGGGCATTTTCATTAAAATGGCAGTTTGGCCATCCTCAAAGTTTAATCTAAAATATTCCCGATAACTAGCTTGCCCAGCCAGTTTGGTGACTGTGAAAGTAGAATAGGGTAGGGAGGTTTTTTCACGGATGAATTTTTGAAGAGTTTCTTGCATCCGCAAACAATTATCATGTGTGGGAGTTTGGTGTCAAAGTCCTATTCCCCCTCTTAAAATAAGAGGGGGCTAGGGGGAGTTATTCAAATTAAATTGAGTAACCCCTCCCAACCTCCCCTTATATTTAAGGGGAGGAGGAAAGCTAATGATTAATAAACTGAATTTTTTGTTCTTGGGTGAAGTTATAGAATTCCCGTATTTCCGAAAGGATTTTCTCCGTTTGGTTGATGTCGCGAAGTTTGGATTGTAACTTGTGACAATAGCGCATCGCTAAGGAGGAGGCTGTTTCGTAACGCTCTTTGTTTTCGGGGTCTAGATTTTCGAAAAGTTTAAAATCTTCAAATAATGCTTCAAAAAGTTGACTACCTTGCAACGGGTCTTGGCCGGCTCTTAAATAAAAAGAGAGCATTAAAAACTTATCGATTTCGGCTTGTAGTTCCATTTCCAACTGAGTGATGTGGTGTTTATGGTAGGCTTTCCATAAAAAGTAGACAAAGTGTGATACTCCTTCAATCAAAATACAAAAGTCGGAAAGATTTTTTTCGTTAAGAGAAACAAAAGGATTGTTGTTATCCAAATTTTTTATGAGCTTGTGATCCAAAAAAAGCGCGATTTCAACTTTATCATCCTCCGGTTGGCGAACCAAAAAAAGTTCTTTGGGGATTTTAGTGCTGGTTTTTAAAAATTTAAGAGCCTCTTTTTTATCTATTAAATAATCTTCGGCACGTTCGGCAAGGCCGATGCCATACATAATTTCCAATTGGTTTTGGACCTGTTCTAGAAGCATATTTATTGAATGTATCCTGTTTTAATTGTTTCGTTTGGAATGAGCCCCTTATCCATCAAAATATTTTTAGCACGTTCTGAACCTGTCTGTAACCATCGTTCATAAATTTTTAAAATATTTTTATCGGAATGAAGGTTGGTTGTAGCCGCCACGTCGGAAAGTACGTCCGAGAAGCGTGGAAAATTGGTGGCCAATTCGTCATAAAGTTCTTTTAAATTGTGGGAAGTTTTTCTGGCAAGCAATTGCGACACCGATGCGTAAGCGACTTCTCCCATGTGGATGTAATAATCGGCGCTAACCACTTTTTTAAGAAAACTGTCGGCGAAAAATCCGGAAACATATAAGGCTACGTCCCCCATTTTTTTAAGCAGGGGAATTTTTCCATCCGGCGTTGCGGCAAGAGCTTCCGATAGTGTTAAAGCTAAAGGTTTTTCCGTCATGATGCCTTTTTCGTTTTTTTCAAAAAAAGATTCAGACTGAGCAAAGGTGGTCAGTAAACTCACCAGATAATATTCCGCATCGGGAGAGGCTTCCACATGCAAATGATGCAGTGAAGACGAGATGCGCTCCCTAAAAAATTCCGGAAGACTTGCGGTTTGGAGTAAACAGTCGCGAGACATATATCCTCCTTATCTTCATGAAATTTTAACATGCCTGACAGTTCTCTAAA
>CAZQCI010000025.1:0-15469 GCA_964592255.1 uncultured Nitrospiraceae bacterium
CTTTTCCGTTGTGGGGAACAGCCTGCTTTTTTCTACATCGGGGTTTTATTCTTAAAGCCACGCGGGAAGTTTCTTTCCCGGCTTTGTTTTTTCTTTTTGTTTGGTTGCTGATGACCTGGATGACGGCTTCATTAGGTAAAAGAGTATTTTATCACTATTTTATTTTTATGAGCGGGCCTCTTTGCTTATTGGCGGGTTTAGGTTTTGAAGATGTGTACAAAAAAATTAAAGCCCAATGGCGAGTGGTGGTGGCGATTTTATTTTTTCTGCCACCCATTGGCTTTTCGGTGGAAGCTGTTATGCGTAGCTCCGTTCGGGCCCCTCATCTCGAAAATCTTTATCGCTATATTCAGGAAAGTACGGATGCTAAAGATAGAATTTATGTTTGGGGGCTAGCTCCCCAAATTTATTTTTTTTCTCAACGTGACCCCGCCACCACTTTTTTTTGGAGCGATAATTTAGCCGGTGCCTCGCCGGGTTCTCCCGCGATGGAGTACATGAAAGCCACCGGCCAAACTTTAACTCTTCCTGAAAGTGTGTTGAAAGATTTAGAAACTCCAGAATTAGTAAAAAAATCAGCTACTCCATTAAAACATTCTGCTTCCAACGATCTGGCGGATAGTGAGTTGTTGTCTATTAATGATATTTTGGACAAAATCGATAGCCCCGCTTGGAAAAAAGTGTTTCATGATTTTTTCATCAGTCCTCCGGTGGTGATTGTGGATACATCACCTTCCGATATACGGCATTTCTCTGCTTTCCCTCTTGAGAAATACGAGTTATTTAAGAAATTTATCGAAACAAATTATGCTTATGAAGCGACCGTGGACGACTGTCTGATTTATCGTCTGAAAAGAAAAACCCCAGTCGCTAATTAATATGTGCCGTATTGCCGGATATTGGGATTTTAATCAGCCTTCCTACGATCGTGAAGATGTGGCTATGGCTATGAGGGATTCTCTTTTGTGGGGAGGCCCCGATGATGCCGGTTTGTTTGTTGATGATAACCACGCGCTTAGTTTAACTCACCGCAGATTATCGATTTTGGATTTATCAGCATCCGGACACCAACCGATGATGTTTGAAGATTTAGTGATGGTGTATAACGGGGAGGTTTATAATTTTAAAGAGATCCGTGCAGAGTTGGAAGGCGAAGGATACTCGTTTACCTCCCAAAGCGATACGGAAGTGGTTTTAAAAGCATGGCATCGTTGGGGTGTGGAGGCACTTGAGAAATTCCGTGGCATGTGGGCTTTTGCACTGTGGGATAAAAAGAAAAAAACGCTAACACTCTGTCGCGACCGTATGGGGGTTAAACCTTTATATTGGTATTGGCATGAGGGACTTTTTTTATTTGCGTCTGAACTTAAGGCTTTTCATCAACATCCCCGTTTTACTAAAAATATTTCCCAAGAATCTTTGGCTCTTTATCTTCTCTATGGGTTTATTCCTGGGTCCCATTGTATTTTTAAACATGCGTTTAAACTAGAGCCTGGAACCTTGCTGACTTTAAATACTGAGCGTGCCGTATTTCAAACGCAGTATTGGTCTGTGGATTGGCTTCCGTTGGCAGATTCGGCTCGCCAAAAAATGGATGAAGAAGAGAAGGTGATGGAACTGGAACGTTTACTACGTGATAGCTTTGAACTGCGTATGGTGTCTGATGTGCCCGTAGGAATCTTTTTAAGCGGTGGTATCGATTCTACTCTTTTAACCGCTTTGTTAGCCCAATCAAAACAACATCAGCTGAAAACTTTTACCATTGGTTTTCAAGAAAAAAAATACAACGAAGCCGGGTGGGCCAAACAAGTGGCGGAACATTTCGGAACGGATCACACCGAACATGTTTGTACCGCGGAAGAAGCCAAGGGTCTTTTGACTCTTTTGCCCGTCATCTATGACGAGCCTTTTGCCGATATCTCGGCTATTCCTACTTATCTTGTTTCCAAAATGACGCGACAATCGGTAAAAGTAGCCTTATCTGCCGATGGGGGTGACGAACAATTTTGTGGTTATACACGCTACCCTTGGCTGGGCCGTGCCCAGAAACTATTTTCGATTAAATCTTTAAGTGCTCTTCTTAGTTTCTTAGCTTTTGATTCGTCCAAATATCTTATTGATGGTTTGTCCCGTCTGACGCCATTTTTGCCTTGGCCGATAAATTTGGTGGAAAAGGTGGAAAAAATGGTGCGCGTAGCCCATGCCTCAACTCCTGAAGAGCGCTATCGCATTGGATGTCGGATTTTTATGGAAGATCAGGTTAAACGATTATCAACGCTGCCGCCGTCCTTACCCTTTCGGGAAGGAAGAACTGGGCCTGTAGAAGCAGCCATGCTTTGGGATTTAGCTTATTATTTACCAGATGATATTTTGGTGAAGGTGGATCGGGCATCTATGAGTGTGGCGTTGGAGGCACGAGAGCCCTTTTTAGATCACAAGTTAATTGAATGGAGTACCCGTTTACCTCTGGGCGATAAATATCGGCAAAAGAAGTCGAAATATTTACTGCGACAAATTCTTTATCGTCATATCCCGAAGGAGTTAGTTGATAGACCCAAGGAAGGTTTTGGGATTCCACTGTATGAGTGGTTTGGGGACGAGTTGAAAAGTTTATATCAACATTACCTATCTTCATCGCGTTTAAAGCGTGAAGGTTTTTTTACCGATGGGGGTATTGCAGAAATTGGGCGTTGGCGCGATTCTTTTGTTGCAGGAGGGCGTTCTTATGGGCATCGTTTGTACGCACTTCTCATGTTTGAGATGTGGCGGGAGAAGTGGATGGGATAATTTCAATCTCGCGGATCACTTTATTGTTCAGTACGTCAATTCTATTGTTTTTCAAGTTAATATAAGTTTCTAGAAATTTGACTCGTATTTTAGCAATGGGGGATTGCCAGTGATAGCGGGTAGAGCCTTGTGGGGAATAAGAAGAATAAAAACAAATATGTTTAGGAGAAAACGGCAGCTTCATCCATTTTTGATCTGCTAGTCTTTGATTTAAGTTTCCAAAATAATTTTTCACGAATCGGTCAAACTCTTCGCTGTCTTTTTCATTTTTAAGAATAATACCTTTTTCTTTTTTAAGTTCGGTTAATGTTTCTTGGTTGCCTTCGCTATTGATAATGGCTTGCATGCGGTCGAAGGAGTCTTGTCCTTTATAGAAATCGATTGCTCCTACAGTAAACGTGAGCCGTGAGTCGTCGTTTAAAAAATACATTCTATTTTGAGCCAGCATCAGGTGATAGGGGCTCATGAATGTGCGGTCGATCTGATAAGTGTTCCCGTTAAGATCAACGGCTTCGATTTGATAATATTGGTTTAAAGGTGTGTCAAACCAGCCGAGCCGTGTGGCCGAAAAATAAAAAGGAAGAGTTGAAAAGATGAGAATGGAGAAGATGATGTAAGAAGGCTTAAAAAGAGGGCGACACCACTCTTGGTTGCGCAAGAGAAAGAAAAAAGCAGCCAGATCGAAAACAATCCATTCCCAAAATAAAATACCCGACCAGATAAAAATTCCTGTGTGTAATAACGCGAAAGAAAATAGCAAAATTAAGGCGTAACGATAGCGTACGAAAAAGAGCAGGGCGCCTAGTTCTATTCCTAAAGTGAATAGCTTAATAGGAAGTGCAACCCATTGTAGTAATGTGTTGAGACTAAAAATGGCCTCGGGCTTAAAAAAATCGAGCCATCCATTGATATGAGAGTTGATGAAGAGATACCCTAGATTATCGTGAAGAGCCCAATCGTACCAATGATGGCCTATATAAGCCTTTTCAAACCCGGCATAAAAATAATTCCCCGCAATGAGGCAAAAACTTAAAAAGACAAAGCTGAGTACGCTTATTTTTAAGACGCCTCGCAGAGTGATGAAGGTGCAAAAAAGAGTGAGGCCATCTAAAAGAGCTTTTTTGTCTGTTAATGAAAGTTGATGGAGTGGGTAATAAAATTGGTTGAGTAGGCAATAGTTCAACAGCATGGCAGGTAAGGCAAATACAGGATGGTACACGGTGAGCCCGGTGAATGTGATGACTAAGACGCGTTCTGTTACATGGCCTTGGTTGAGAAAAAGATTAAAATCATAATACGAAAAATTAAGAGCGAGAGCTCCTAGACCAACGAGAATAAAAAGGCGCAAGTAATTGGGTGTTTCCAAATTTTTCCATGACAATTCTTTAAAGCGAAAAAAGAGAAGGCCTAAAAAGACAAACAGGGGAATCAGATAAGCCGGGTGAGATAAAAAATAAGACAATAGAGAAGGCGATCTGTATTCGTTTTCGGTTAATCGTAAGGAAGGAACAAGAGTTTTTTCCAAAAGCACAAAAACCGCAAAAAGAAGGGCAGAATCAAGTAAAAAAGGCCAAGGCCGTGGGTGTTTCATATGAGTTCAGGAAAATGGATTTGTTTGATCCATACCTAGTAAAGTTTTCGTGCAGCCCATCGGTAAAAAGGATGAGCTAACCCATGGATTAACGGTAGTGTTGAAATCCACGCGCTCAGATTAAGTAAAGAGTGATGTAGTTTCCAAGCTGTGGCAAATTGTTTGCGGGCTAAGTCCCATTGTTGATCCAGCCCTGCGTAGAAAGCTGCCATAAAATGACAGCGTGCTAAACGCCAGCTTTTTTGTGAGTGAGAAATTTTTTCTGACAAAGCAGGGTGGCGTTTTAAGATTTCTTCCAAATTTTTTTTCTGAATTTCGTATTGTTTGGCTTTTTTCTCTGGTGATCCGGTGGTGATATTTTGATGATGTCGCCGGTAGAGGCCTAAAATTTCTTTCTCCAGACAAACCACCTCTCCATGAAGGCCCATTTCAATGGCTTTCATGTAATCTTGGCTTTCACCACGCTCGCCCATAGACCAAAAGGGTCCGATCTGATCGAAGGTTGATTTTCTAAACATCAGAGTGATGAGGCTGCCGAAACAATAATGTCTCCACATTTGTACGCTAAAATCTCCAGGGATGGGCGGGTAAATTTCAAAAAAACGGCGGATCGGTTTGGAATTTTCGTCAATGACTAGGGCATCACCGTATACAAGAACGGTCTTGGGTTGTTTTGCAAAAACCACGAGCATTTTTTCGGTTCGATCCGGAGGAAGGGCATCATCGGCGTCCACGATGGAGAAGTAGTCACCTCGAGATAAGCTGACTCCTTTATTTTTACTAATGAGTTGCCCGCTATTGGGCTGGTTGATGAGCCGAATACGGCTGTCTTGCTTCATCATCTCTTCTACAATGGCTTGGCTGTTGTCGGTAGAGCCATCATTAATAACGATAATTTCGAGGTGCGGGTAGGTTTGGTGAATGAGAGATCCAAGGCACTCGCGAATATAGCGTTCGTAATTAAAGCAAGGGACGATGTAGCTGACAAGAGGGTTCATGAGAGTGTATCCAAAAACCGTTCACGGATATCGGGGGTTGGCATCAAGCATTGTTCTTTTTTTCCAAAAAGGCGGTAACGGTTTTTGGCGACCAAATCATAAACAAAGTTGCGGAAAAACCGCGGAAAAAACATGGCGAGCGATAGGAGCGGCCAAAACCCGTTGAGGTGACGGATTAAATGAAGAAAAGCATCTGATTTCGTATAAATATTGTCCCCTTCCAGGTAAACCATGGTGGTTAAATCGTGTACCAGTTTGGAGTTGATAGGGGTGAGCAGTTGATGTGCTGTTTTAGATTGCAGAGCTGCAAAGTAAATTTTTTTAAGAGGGTCTCTTTTAATGACAAATTGCACAGTGGCGTTACAAAAGTTGCAGACGCCATCGTAGAAAAGAATCCGTTCTGCCCGTTGAGGGTTCATGGATCGTTTTTAACAAACTCGTCATTTAAAGTAAACGATAGTTCTATTTTGGTAGTGGTACAGTCATGTTTTTAATATCCTTATCCATAATATTCGACAAGAGGAGTGTGTTAATGGTAAAGTTACCGCTTCATGGAAGATAAAAGTCTTGGACATCTTTTGCTGGAGATGACGCCCTTAACCCCTCAACAATTGGAGGAAGCTCTAGTTGTTCAGCGCGAGAAGGGGTGTAAGTTGGGTGATGCTCTTCTATCGTTGCGTTATGTGCGCATGGAAGATATTTTACGGACCCTTTCCATTCAGATGGGTTTTCCTTATACCAGCGATATTGCTTCCGATGAAGTTCCAATGGATTTGATTAACCAGGTTCCCATTAATTTTGCCAAAAAGAACGAATTAATTCCGCTGCGCCGAGAAGAAGGGCATGTTGTTGTTGGTATGGCGGATCCTTTGAATCATACGGCTCTTGATGATTTAAATTTAATTTTTGACCAGCCTGTGCGTCCCATGATTGCTAGCTCTCAGCAAATTATGGATGCCATCAACTCTTGTTACAATCGGCAAGTGGGCGGTAACCAAGCTGTGATGAGCGATTTAAATGAAGAAAGCTTAGATATGATGGCGCAAGAGTTGGAAGAAGTGCAGGATCTTCTCGATGCCGCCGATGAAGCGCCTATCATTCGCTTGGTCAATCAATTGCTTTTTCGTGCCGTAAAACAGAAGGCTTCGGATATTCATATCGAACCGTTTGAAAAAGATTTGGTGGTGCGTTTCCGTATTGATGGTGTGCTCTACGACATCATGCATCCTCCTAAAAAAGCACAAAATAGCATTTTGTCGCGCGTGAAGATCATGGCCAACTTAAATATTGCCGAAAAGAGATTGCCCCAAGATGGGCGTATCCGTATTAAAATTGCGGGCAAAGATATTGATATTCGTGTGTCTACATTGCCTACTTCTTTTGGTGAGTCGGTGGTGATGCGTCTTTTAGATCGTAGTAAAGTGTTGATGAAATTGGATACTGTGGGTTTTGAAGGTCAAAATTTAAAAACCATTCGTGATTTAATTCACAAAAGTCATGGGATCATTTTTGTTACAGGTCCAACCGGTTCTGGTAAAACCACCACATTATACGCGGCCTTGGCTGAAATTAATTCTCCCGATGTGAAAATTATTACTGTGGAAGATCCGGTTGAATATCAGCTTCCTGGAATTAATCAGACGCAGGTCAATCCTAAAATCGATATGACTTTTGCCAATGCATTACGCGCTATTCTTCGTCAAGATCCGGATGTAGTGATGATCGGTGAAACGCGCGATAAAGAAACCGCCGAAATTGCCATTCAGGCTTCTCTGACGGGGCATTTGGTTTTATCTACACTTCATACTAACGATTCTGCTTCATCGGCCACGCGTTTAATCGATATGGGTGTGGAGCCTTTTTTGGTGGCTAGTTCGGTTGTGGGGATTTTGGCCCAGCGTTTGGTGAGAACTTTGTGTCTGGATTGTGCGGAATCTTACGATCCTTCCGATTTTGAACTGGAGAAATTAGGTATTGGCCGAGATCAAATTGAAGATAAAAGAATTTATCGTGCTAAGGGGTGTGCCGCTTGTATGGAAACAGGTTATTCCGGCCGTATGGGTATTCACGAAATTATGCTGATTGATGACGAAGTACGTGCTTTCATCATTCAGGCAGCTGACGCGATGACTATTAAGAAAGCCGCTATGCGTAAGGGGATGATTACTTTACGGGAGGCCGGTATTCGTTTGGTCTTGGAAGGAAAAACAACTATCGATGAAGTATTAACGATTACTCAAGAAGATGTGGGAAGAAACTAGCTATTCATGCCCGTCTACGAATACAAAGGAATCGACGCCAAAGGAAAAAAACTTTCCGGGGTGATTGATGCGGAAAACGAAAAAGCCGGACGTCTTAAGTTGCGGCGTACTGGTATTTTTACCACCGACATTGTTTTAGAAGGTTCCCGTAAAGGATTATCTTTTTCAGGTGATGTTAAGCTGCGTCTTCTTCAGCGCGTTAAAACGACGGAGCTGGCTTACATGACGCGGCAGCTAGCGACTCTCCTTGGTGCCAATATTCCCCTGGTTGATTCTTTAGGTGCTCTTCAGGAGCAGATTGAAAATCCGCTTTTACGCAAAGCCATTTCACAGATTAAAGATAAAGTAGTGGAAGGGCGTCGGCTTGGGGATGCGATGAAGTCGTTTCCTGATATTTTTAATGATCTGTATGTTTCGATGATTCAAGCGGGTGAAGCGTCGGGAGCCTTGGAGCAAGTTTTAGCCCGTCTGGCGGATTTTACCGAATATCAAGCTCTGCTTAAGAGCAAGGTCAATTCGGCTATGATGTACCCGATTATGATGGCGTGTGTGGGCACGGCCTTGATGCTTTATCTGCTTATTAAAGTAGTGCCTAAAATTGTAGCGGTGTTTGATGATGCCAAGGCGATTTTGCCGCTTCCTACACGAATTGTGATGGCAGCCTCTAATTTCATGCAGCATTATTGGATTGTGTTGATTGTTTTGGCTGCGGTAGGTTTTTATTTTTTTCGTAAATATTCCAAAACTCCTTCGGGGAAATTTCGTTTGGATACTTGGTCGCTTAAAGCTCCCATTTTTGGAGAGCTGTTCCGCAAAATTGCCATTTCCCGTTTTTCTCGAACTTTGGCGACTTTGCTCCGCAGTGGTGTTCAATTGTTATCGGCTCTTGAAATCGTTAAGCATGTGGTCAATAATAGTGTTTTGACGGAAGTGATTGAACGCACAAAACACAGCGTGAAAGAAGGGGAGTCGATAGCCGAGCCTCTTAAACGCAGTGGTGAGTTTCCTCCTATGGTGACTCATATGGTTGCCGTGGGTGAAAAAACGGGAGCCTTGGAGGTGATGCTCGAAAAAGTGGCAGATAGTTTTGATAACGAAGTGGATGGCGTTGTATCCACTTTGACGACACTTTTGGAGCCAATTATGATTCTGGTGATGGGAGGGGTTGTTACATTTATTGTCTTGGCAATTTTGCTTCCTATCCTTAAAATGTCGAGTCTAGCGTCGTAGAATAAATAAATGAGATAACTCTCCCTAGCCCGCTCAATTAAGAGAGGGAAGATACGTACCTCCTCTTAGGATAAGGGGAGGACAGGTGGGGTTACTGAATGAGGAGAATATATGAATAAAAAATCTTTGTTAAAAAGCCAGGCCGGTATGACGTTGATTGAAATTATGGTTGTGGTGGCTATTATCGCCGGTATTACCGGACTTGTAGCTGTGAATGTGCTCGGTAACCGTGAAAAAGCTAATATTAACCTGACTCGAACACAAATCTCCAATATCATGAATGCCTTGGATCAATATAAGTTAGATAACAATTGGTATCCCAGTACGGATCAAGGGTTGGAGGCTTTGGTTGAAAAACCGAGTTCCGGCAAAACACCTGAAAATTATCCCGAAGATGGTTACATGAAAAAAATTCCTAAAGATCCTTTTGGAAATGAATTCCATTATGCCAGTCCCGGCACTCACGGCAACAAAGTGGAGGTCTGGTCCGATGGCCCCGATAATGCCGAAGGTACCGAAGATGACATCACCAGTTGGGATGCCGACTCAAAAAACTAATAAATCTCTTCAATCGATAGGGGGATTTACTTTAATTGAAATTCTTATCGTCATTTTCATCATCGCAACGATGATGGGTTTGGCGTTGGGTCTTTTTGGCGGTGGCTATCGGATTCACGCTAAAAAAGAAGTGACGCACCTTATCAGCTCTATTCAATACACTTACAACCAGGCCATTACTCAAAATTTATATTATCGTTTGGTTTTTGATTTTGAAAATCAATCGTACTGGATTGAATCGAGTCAAAATCCCTTTTACGTGACGACTCCTGAACAAGATGAGGAGGCCGCTAAGAAGAAAAGTGTTTTTGATGAGGATGAAACTCCTGATCCTCATGCGCCCAACTTTACATTGGATGATGAGGGAGTTGTGCGTAAGGTTAATATCAATCAATCGGTTAAGCTGAGGGATGTTTATGTGGCCCATCAAGAAGTTTTTGTTAATGAAGGTTTTGCCTATCTTTATTTTTTTCCCAAAGGCCTGACAGAATCTGCCATTATCCGTTTTACTAATGATGAGGATGGAGAGCCTTATTCTATTATTGTTAGCTCCATTACGGGTCATTGCCAGGTCGTGAGGGATTTGGTGGATGAAAATAAGATGAATGAGGACAAGCCATGAAAATGACTTCCCACAAAGGGTTTAGTCTTTTGGAAATTATGATTGCCGTGGCTATTCTGGCCACTTCGGTTGTGGCTCTTTTATCAGCTCAAGGTTCTTCCTTTCTTTCCAGCCAGCGGGCTGAACGTTTAACGCAAGCCACCCTTTTGGCCCGTAAAAAAATGGCGGAGATGGAAATCGAATTTCAAAAAGATTTGGATAAAAATAAATTTCCTGAAGATGATGTGGAAGAATCGGGAAAATTCGACGAGCCTTTTGAGGCGTTTCGATGGAGTAGTAGTATTAAGAAAGTGGATATTCCTGTTCCGGATGTTCCGGATACCGCAACTTCGGATTCTGGTGAAGATAATACTGGATCTGAAAATGTGGCTGTTGCTTCTTATCTTAAAAGCGTGATGGATGAAATGTCCAAGCAAGTACGTCAAGTGAAGCTGACTGTGTATTGGGGTGATCCGAATTTGCCGTTAAAGGAGCAGCCTCAAATGACACTGACAACCCATTGGGTGAGGCTAGAATGAGAAATAAAAAAGGGTTTACTCTCATTGAAATTATGATTGGCGTTGCCATCCTTACGGGAATGGCTTTGCTAATTAATACAGTGATGCAACGGACTTTAACTGCCAAACAAAAGGTAGAAAGACGCGATGAAGTTCTGCATTCAGTCCGTTTGGGTTTGGCTAAAATAACAGAAGACGTGTCGCAAGCTTTTTTAACAATTCAAGCCATGGAGGGCACCAATGCTCTTTATCACACCGGAATGAAAGGCACTGAAGACAGCCTTGATTTTTCTACTCTTAGTCATTTTCATTATCAAAAAAATGCCAAAGACACCGATCAGGTGAGTGTTGGTTATGTTTTAGAGAAAAATGAAGAAGGAGCTCAAAACTTAATGCGCCGCGAATCTTTTCGTTTGGGTGAGAAAGTGACGGAAGGAGGGCGCTCGGACCTGTTAATTGAAAATGTCAAAAGTTTGAAGTTCCGGTACTACGATTCGGGTAAAGAAGAATGGGTGGAAGAGTGGAATACCGAATCGGTCAGTGCTTTAAATCGTTTACCGCAAGCCGTACAAATTGATTTAACCGTCACTAATGATGGTATGGATTACTTTTATTCTACCACTGCATTGGTCGATTTATTTGAAAATGCAATTATTTTCTAAAAACAAAAATGAACGAGGTGTTGCTTTGCTCCTTGTTCTTTCGGCCGTGATGATTTTAACCACGGCCCTTTTGGAATTTATTTATACCGAAAGAGTTAATTATCAATTGGCGGTTAATGCTAAGCAACGTCTTCAGGCTTACTATTTAGCTCGTTCGGCTCTTAATTTTTCTAAACTACTTCTTAAATATCATAAGCAAACTGAAAAAACTCTGGCCTCGGCTGGCGAAACTGCGCAGTCTTTAATGACGGAGCCTATCTACAAAATGTTGCCTTTGTCTTCCGATTTAATCCGTGGTGTTTTGAGTGGTGGTATTACGGAACTGGATACATCTGCGGGGAAGGAAGCCGCAGACAGTGGGGCTGACACGACTCTTGAGCCGACTGGAAATGAAGAAGAGAAAAACACTTCAGTGAAACTGGATATGTCGGGTATTGCCAGTGACAAGGCGAGTGAATTTTTAAGTTTTGATGGTGATTTTTTAGCTGAAATTACTGAAGAGCAATCCAAGTACGATTTAAATAAAATTTATAATACGGTTTCGACAAGTGCGGCCTACGATCAGCGTAAGAAGTTACTTCTCTCTTTACTTTTGCTGCCTAAATTTCAAAAAGATTTTGAAAACCAAGATCAAGATGCTCCCAAACTAGTGCATGCACTTGCTGATTGGGTGGATCAAAATGGGATTGTTAATGAATTTGATAATGTGTCGCGTGGTAATGAGGACAGTGCGTATCAGGATGTAAACTATAAACCTAAAAACGGTAAAATGCTTACCTTGTCTGAAACGCGTCTGGTTTCTGGAATGAATGACGACATTCTAAGTCATCTTAAGGATGATGTGACGCTTTATACCAATAGCGATAAGATTAATATATGTCTGAATATCGATGGTGAAAACACCGACTGGATTAAAGCTCTTATCTATCATTACACTCATAATTCAGGTTGTGTTTCTAGCCCTATTGATTACCGTGATGAAGATAAGATGACTGAACTGGTGGATGCCATCTTGGAGTTGTGTCCTGATGTTAACGCCATGAGTAGTGCATTGAATAGTGCCTTGGGATTGGTGGAGGCCTCCTCTGATGATAGTGAAAGTACTTCTGCCACCACGGCCGGTGCGAATGTGACGGGTTGTGCTTTTCAATTTAAAGATCTTATTACTTCCGACAATAAAGTATTTACGGTTAAAGCAACAGGAACCGTGGGCGAAACCAACACCAGCATCATCGTCGTCATGAATATTCAGCAGGATAATCCGAGTAAGTGGAAATATTATTATTATCGAATTGAATAAGTGTATGAATTTCATTGATTTTATCCGTGTTCCCCCATACACTTTCCCTCCATGGCTCAAACCATCGTTGGCATTGATTTAGGAAGTTATTCAGTAAAAGTCTGTCAGTTGGAGCGCTCGCTACGTGACTTTGAACTGGTGGCATTCCACGAGCAGGTTGTAACTCAAGGGACTCGTTTAAGCCGTGAAGAAGCAGTGGCTACGGCTTTAAAAAGTATTTTGGAAAGAAATTCCATTCCTCTGGATTCTGTGGTTGTGAACATTCCGGCGCATCATCTTTCTTGTAGAGTTTTAGAACTGCCTTTTAACAATATAAAAAAAATAGAGCAGACGATCGATTTTGAACTCGAAAACTTCATTCCTCTTCCTTTAGAAGATTTGTTGGTGGATTATCACATTCTTTCCATTGAACAGGAGCGGTCCACAGTCTTAACGGCTTATATGCCGCGTGTTCGTTTTGTAAAATATCTCGATGCCTTGCAAGCAGTGGGGGTTGATCCACGTTACATTGGTGTGGATTCCATCGATTTGTCTCATATTGCCCAAGTGGCCATGGTGCCTCAGAATGGTGTGTATGCGATTATCGATATTGGGCATGAAAAAACCAATATCTGCGTGATGGATGGCACTAAGCTTCAATATGTGCGCTCTGTTACGGTTGGGGGTCTTCATTTTACCAAAATTTTACAAAAAGTTTTTAAACTTAATTTTGAAAAGGCAGATTCGTTAAAACAAGATCGTGGAAAAGTTTCTTACAACGAGGAAGGTTTGGATCAGGTCTCTCGTAATTTAAAAAGTATTGCTGAAGAGCTGGTGGCTTTTATTCGCCAGACCTATATGGGTTATAAACAAATGTATTCAAACCAGGCTTGGGGAGGAATTTACCTTTGTGGGGGAGGGTCCAAATTGAATGGTTTAGCCGAAATGATTTCTTCGGCAATGAGAATGAATGTGGTCTCTCTTGACTGTTTGGATTTTGTTAATCATCACATTCAAGAACCTGACTCCTGTCGTGAAGCTATTCCCACTTCGTTTGCTGAAACTCTTAAAGTTATTTTCTCCAACAAGGCTGTTAAAATTAATTTCCGTCGTGGAGAGTTTGCTTTTAAGCGCGATATCAAGGCGCTGGGGGGAGAAATTAAACAAGCTGCTTTTTTAGTTGTTTTGGTGTTTTTATTAGGATTGTTTCATTTTGGTTTTTCTTATTACACCTTACAATCGCGCATTAAGTCGGCTGATGGCTTGGTAGGAAAAGATGTTGTTAAGCAATTACCCGAATTTAAATCGAGCTCCGGGTCGGCTAAAAAATTGCTCTCCAGTTTAAGCTCTAAGATGAGTGAGTTACAGACGGAGCTTGATCTTCTTAACCCTGCGGCTCAAGCGAGAGTTTTGCCTTTGTTATTAGAAATTTCTACAAAAATTCCTTCTCGTGAAGAAGTGCCCATTGATGTGGATGATTTTAGTTTTACTGGGGATCATGTGCGTATTGAAGGGCGTACTAATTCTTTTGAAGCTGTGGATAAAATAAAAAACTCCATCGGCAATTCTGGTTACTTTAAAAATGTGGTCACTCAGAATGTTTCCAAAGGTGTGCGTGACGAGATTAAATTTTCTCTTTCTATGGACGTTGTAGCTCAACCACCTTCTAATTCCGCGCCTGCGGATAGTTCCAAGTCTAAAGATAAGGATGCTTAGATCATGGCCGAAAAACATTCTAAATATAGTTTGATCGGTCGCATTAACTTTGAAGACCTTTATAATGCCTTCTTGGGTTTGGAACAACGTCAGCAAACTATCCTTGTGTTGGGTTCTATTGTGTTGTTGATTATTTTTATAGTGATGCCAGTGACATGTGCTTCTTCTAAACTTGGAAAGTTACAAGGGGATTATGACAAAAGTCTTAAAGAGGCTGGGGATTTAGTTGGAAAAATAGGGGCCTATCAAGAAGCGAAAGCCAGTTTGGATGGCTTGAAAAAACAATATAATTCCAATAAGGCCGCTTCACTGACAACAGTAATGGAAGCCATTGCCAATGAAAATGGCATCGGCCCTAATGTGGATAAATTGAAACCTATTAATTTAGAGTCCACCGATTATTATGACGAATTGGGGGTAGATGCTTCGCTTACCAAGGTAAGCTTAGATCAGGTGCTTTCTTATTTATATAAAATTGAAAATAATCAGGATGTTCCTTTGAGGGTTAAAAAATTACAGATCAAACCCAGTTATCAAAATCGATCGATGCTTAATGTGACGCTGCAAGTTTCAACGATCAAGATGAAAGGAGATAGCGTTGAATAAGATTAGTCAATGGGTACTAAACGTAACAGCAGGCGTTGTTTTTTTCTTCGTCTTCTTGTTCTTTCTTTTTCCTTTCGAGGCCGTTATTCGGCATTTGTTGGCCAAGGTCGAATCCCAGACCAATGGGGAGTACCGTATTGTGGTAGATGAAATACATCCGGGTATTATTTTTAAAACAACTTTTGATAAAGTTCAGGTTTATCATCGCGAAGAAGGGAGTATGGTTTTGTGGGCCAGTTTTCCTCAAATGAAATTGGGCTTGAGGTATTTGTCTTTAATAGCCGGTACGGTTAAAGCCTCTTTCATTGCCAGTGGGCATCAAGGAAATATGGAAGGAGATTTTTCTTTTTCCAATTCGGAAATTGATGTTGATGCGGATGTTCATGGTATGGAGTTTTCCGACATTCCTTATGTGTCTCATGTTTTGAAAATGGATTTACAAGGTCGTGTGGAAGGTAGTCTGGATCTGCAACTGGATCTGCAAAAGGCAAATAAAAATAAGGGAGATGTCGATTTGAAGCTGAAAAAAATGGTGTTGCCGGCAGGTCATATTACTCCAGTGCCAGGGTTTGACCTTGATTTTCCCGAAACAATTTTAGCGGATGATAAAGGGGGGAGTATTAAAATTAAAATGGAAGAAGGTAAAATGGATATTCAGCAAA
>CAZQCI010000025.1:15479-22918 GCA_964592255.1 uncultured Nitrospiraceae bacterium
TACTCTGCCGGGTAATGATTTAATGTTAAATCTGAAAGGAAAAATTCAGTTTAACAATAAGGTTGCTTTGTCGCGTATTAATTTGGATGGCACTTTTTCTCTTTCTAAAAAATTAGAAGAGGCGTTTCCTTTTATTGTTGTACTCGATAAACAGAAAAATACGGATGGTTCTTATCCCATTTCACTTTCAGGTCGTTTGTCCAAGCCTCGGGTGCAAATCGGCACGTTTGAAGCTCTATAGCATTATTGCGAATCCGAAGGGCGTGGCAATCCAGACAATGGGTTGCCGTGCTCCTGTTGGTTGTTCGCAATGACAAGGATTATGTCCAAGAAAAATATTAAAAATATGCCGCTCTCCGAGCTTTCGGAGGAGTTAAACGAATGGGGTTTTGAAGGCTATCGTCTTAAACAAATCAAGAAGTGGCTTTATCAAAAGGATGTTTCTTCTTTTGAAGATATGACAAATTTGGGAAAAGAGTATCGCTCCCTGTTGCAGAACCATTATGATATCCCTGTTTTAACCATTAAGCATGTTGAGCAATCCAGTGATGGAACCCGAAAATATCTTTTAGCCCTTGCCGATGGTTCTTCTATCGAAGCGGTGATGATCCCCAGTGAAAATAGAAATACTCTTTGCCTGTCCACTCAAGTGGGGTGTGCCATGGGTTGTACTTTTTGCCATACGGCCACCATGGGGTTAAAGCGTAATCTCACTCTTTTTGAAATTTTGGAACAAGTGAGTGCTGTGCGCCGTGATTTACATGCTTTATCACTACCTCGTGTGACGAATCTTGTTTTTATGGGAATGGGGGAGCCTTTGGTGAATGCTAAAAACTTATATGCGGCTCTTGATATTCTTATCGATCCAGAATGTTTTGGCCTTTCGCGTAACCATATTACGGTTTCTACCTCAGGTATTGCTCCTGAAATTGAAAAATTTGGCGACAAAACACCAGTCAAACTCGCTGTATCTTTACATGCTACCACCAACGAAGTGCGTGATGAGATTATGCCGATTAATAAAAAATTTCCACTCGATCGGTTGTTAGATTCTCTTAAAAAAATGAATTTACCAAAACGGAATCGGATTACTTTTGAATACGTGCTTTTGCACGGTGTGAATGATTCTCTTGATGATGCACGACGTCTGGCTCAATTGTTGTCGCACCTGCCTTCAAAGATCAACTTGATTCTCTTTAATGAATTTCCTGGGGCTCCTTTCAAACGTCCTTCGGACGAATGGGCTTACAAATTTCAAAAAATTCTTCTCGATAAAGGTTTTGTGGCCGTGATTCGTAAGTCACGGGGGCGAGATATTCTGGGTGCCTGTGGTCAGCTGGCGGTAGCGGATCAAAATAAACAATAAAATTATTGTGATTGAGGTTGGGACTTTTTGATAAAGAGATCAAGTCGGACCTTGAGCATATTCAGCATCATTTGAAGACCTTTTTTTGTGTTTCCTTGCTTGATCATTTCGCGGGCTGCGGCCAATTTTTGGCCGGTATCATCGATAGTGGTGGGGGACTGATAGGATTTGCCTAAATGTCTTAGTGCGGCCTCGATCAAGGATTTTGCCTTTTCGAGTTGATTACGGTTTAAAGAGTCTTCCCCTTTATAGAAAAAAGATTGAGCAAGATAAAAAGGGCGATAGTCTTGTGTGTCGAATTTTTCCCGTGAGTGGCCTAGAGAGTTAGGGTCTTTCATGAAATGAGCAGCCCATGCTCCTAGAGTTGTCGAATCGGGAGAGCAGCCCGACTCAGTAACCTGGATGGTTGTTGTATCTTGCAGCAAGGTTTTTGGTAATTGTCCTCCCTGCCTGACTATGCCTACTATCCCCAAGGCTTTGAGAACGGGGTTTGGTTGTTTTAACAAATTTTCAAAATCTGTTTTTTTCCCTTTTTCCAAAAGAAATGTGGAAAAAATAAAAAATTCCCCAGGAGTTCCTCCGTATCCAACGGCCCATCCTGTAATGCGAGGGGGGTTTTCATCCAACAATAAAGCTGCATCCTCAACGAGTTGGTCCCATTCAGAAGAGGCGTAAGTTTTGAAACTGCCAATCATTCCTAATAGAGTCATCATAAAAATGAAGATATTTTTTTTCATGTTCAAACGACGGGGTTTTTTATTTTCTGATTAAAAATGTCCTTGAGAAACGTGGGGATTGTCCTCCACGGGGATCATAAGATATTTTTGACTCAAGTCTTTAAGAATCTTTCGGCATTCGGTTTCAAAGTCGGGGGCGATAGTGATTTGGATTTTTGGTAACTCCTCATCCACCGTTGAAACAATCATCATATTTTCAAACCCTTCCAAGATAAACTTAATGGGATAGACGTCTTCTTTTTTTATTTTAAAAAACAAGTAAATCATATCATACGGCTATGGCTTCTTTATTTTGTTGAGGGTTTTGTTTGTTTAAATCCATTTCTTGAGTGATCGACATGCTGCAAAATTTGGGGCCACACATGGAGCAAAAAGCCGCTTCTTTAAAAGCTTCTTGAGGCAATGTTTCATCATGCATGCGTTGGGCAGTTTCGGGATCCAGCGACAAGCGGAATTGTTCCTTCCAGTTAAAAGCAAAGCGGGCACGTGAAAGAGCATCATCACGAGCGCGGACTCCGGGGCGATGACGGGCTACATCGGCGGCATGAGCGGCAATTTTGTAGGCGATCACTCCTTGCCGAACATCGTCTTCATTAGGAAGGCCTAGATGTTCTTTGGGTGTCACATAACACAGCATGGCCGCACCTGAAGTTCCCGCTAGCGTGGCTCCTATGGATGAAGTGATATGATCGTAGCCAGGAGCCACATCGGTTACCAAAGGTCCTAAAACATAGAAAGGTGCTTCATGACACAGACGCATTTGCATTTTTACGTTCATGTCGATTTGATCTACGGGACTATGCCCGGGGCCTTCAATCATCACTTGCACGTCTTGTTCCCAGGCTTTGAGTGTAAGCTCGCCCAATACTTTTAATTCTCCAAACTGAGCTTGGTCGGAAGCATCCGCCAGACAGCCTGGGCGTAATCCATCACCGAGGCTGTAGGACACGTCGTGTTTCGCCATAATGCGCGTGATGCGATCGAAGTGAGTGTAGAGAAAATTTTCTTTTTTATGATGTTTAATCCAGCCGGCCAAAATGGCGCCTCCACGACTGACAATGCCCGTGATTCTTTTAGGGATGTATTGCAGGCATTCTTCCAAAACCCCGGCGTGAATGGTCATGTAATCCACCCCTTGTTCGGCTTGTTCTTCAATCACTTCCAACATGATGTCGATGTTTAAGTCCTCCAATTTTTTGACCCGACTCAAGGCTTCGTAAATGGGGACTGTGCCAATGGGAACAGGGCTAGCTGAAATAATGTTTTTGCGAATTTCTGGAATATTACCGCCGGTGGATAAATCCATGACGGTGTCGGCCCCTAAATGAACGGCCATGTGGAGTTTTTTGAGTTCCTCCTCCACTTTGGAGGTGACAGCGGAATTACCGATATTGGCATTAATTTTACACAGCGAGCCAATGCCAATAGCCATAGGTTCCAGGGAATGGTGGTTGACGTTAGCGGGGATGATCATGCGCCCACGTGCAATTTCACGGCGGACAAATTCAGGGGCTAGATTTTCACGCCGAGCGACATAGTCCATTTCTTCCGTGATGATTCCTCGGCGGGCATAGTGCATTTGGGATTTATTGGAGTCGTTTTTTCTTTTTGAGGTCCATTCAGTTCTCATAATTTTTTAACTCCTCCGGTTCTTTTCTTATTCTAAAAAGGGGAGAGTGTGTTCTCCTCTTTAGAATAAAAAGAGCATGGGGAGTTACCTATTATAGTTCATTTTTCCTCTGTCTGGGGTTGATGGAGTCGCCATCTTTTTTTCAGGAATTCTTCCTGCTTCAAATGCCAGGCGACCGGCTTCCAGTGCTTGCTTCATGGCGAGGGCCATTTTTACAGGGTCTTGAGCTTTGGCTACGGCTGTATTGAGCAATACACCATCGCATCCCAATTCCATGGCGATGGCAACGTGCGATGCTGTTCCAACCCCGGCATCAACAATAACGGGGATGGAAATTTCTTTGCGTATTAATTCCAAATTAGCTGGGTTTCTTATCCCTTGGCCCGATCCAATAGGTGCTCCCAAAGGCATAACGGCTGCGCAGCCGCAGTCCATCAACTTTTTACAAATGACAGGATCATCATTGCAGTAGGGGAGAACGATGAAGTTTTCTTTTACTAGTTCACGCGCTGCTTTTAATAATTCTTCCCCATCTGGAAATAAAGAATAACTGTCGCCGATCACTTCTAATTTAACCCAAGAAGTGTTTAAGGCTTCGCGAGCCATTTTCGCTGTGAGAATGGCTTCTTCAGCGGTGTAGCATCCCGCTGTGTTTGGAAGAAGATGATAGTTTCCTTGCCTGAGAATGGACCACAATCCTTCTTGCCCCAATGTTTCAAGGCTTACCCGACGCAGGGCCACTGTGACAATGTTAGTTCCAGACGCTTTGAGAGCATCATCCAGCACTTGAAAGCTCGGGTAGCCGGAGCTTCCCATTAAGAGGCGTGAGTCGAATTGTTTATTGGCAATGTGAAGCATATTAAAGTTTAAACCGGTCACCTCCAAATATCTTGAAAAATTCTGAATCGCAATCTTTTCCCACATAATCCGACATTAATTGAGAAACCGCTGGTGCCAGTAAGATACCATGACGATAAAATCCTAAAGCCGTATATAAATTTGTAAGGGGTGTTCGGCCTAGAATGGGGGCGTTATCCCGGCTGGCGGGTCTAAAACCTACCCATGTTTTAACGATAGGCAGATCTGATATGGTCGGAAAAATTTTCCATGCTCCATAAAGTAAGTCCAAAAGGGCTCCGGCAGTTATGTCGGTGTTTTGGCCCATTTCCTCCAAGGTGGCTCCGATAACGATGTGCCCATCACTGCGAGGAACAAGGTAGACAGGGTAGCGATGAACACTACGGATGGCGTGCGTTAGCTTTTGTGTTGGCATTTTGATGGAGAGAGCTTGTCCTTTAACTGGTCGGATAGGAAAAGAACAAGTATGAGGCAATCCTTTGATGGAATGAATGCCTGTGGCTAAAATGACGCGTTCTGTTTTGATAGTTTCATTTTTTATTTTAAGTCCGGTTAGTTTATCTCCTGTTATTTCTGCTTCATTCACTTCACACTCTTCAAATAACTTTCCCCCGTGTTTGAGATAAGCGGTTTTTAAGGCTTTAATAAGAAGAAGGTTATCGAGGAAAAATTCACCTGGTGCATAGATGCCTTTGGTACATTGAGCGGAAAGTAAGGGTTCTAATCGTTGAATTTCATCCGGTGATATTAAAGAAACAGGAAGACCTAAAGATTTTTGGTATTCATAAAGGCGCGTCAATTCTGCGTCATCATCGGCGTCGACGGATACCATGAGTGAACCGGATTTTTGGAAATCAACTTGAACGCCGCTTTCTTTTTCCAAATCCTCAATGAATTGTTGGTAATGTTTTAGGCTGTATAAAAACAGTTTGAGTAAATCGTGTTCCCCAAATCGAACTTCTGAAGCGGGGGTAATCATTCCGGCTGCAGCGCTACTGGCTTCCGAGCCAACTTGTCCTTTTTCAAAGAGAGTGACGTTGTGTCCTTGTTGCAACAAGCGCCAACCGATAGAAAGTCCGGCAATACCGCCGCCAATGATGGTGATGGGGGAGGGCATAGCATTATCCTCCCGCAGAGGGGCGCAAAATTTCTACTTTATCGCCCTCATGTAAAATGGTTGTGGGGTATTGTGCCCGGGGAATAACCTCATTATTGACGGCAATAGCCACCGGAAGTGATGGAATTTCCAGGAGAAAAAGTAATTTTTCAAGAGTGGGGGTGTCTTCTAAGGCTCGAGCTTCTCCATTAAGATGTATGCGTATCATGGAATATTCCCTCCGCCGGTATCATCCGGATCAGGTTCTAGGGTATAATCTCAGCCCGTTTGGGCACCCCTAATTCCTTAGATCAATGTTTTAGCAAAAGTCCCTTAAAATTGTCTACAGGATTATATGTTCACAATAGTGAACTAATATTTTGACTTTAAGGCAAAATATGTCAACTATTTGCTGAATATAGCGATAAATATGAATTAAAATGAACTCTTTGGAGGGTTTGAGGGTAGAGAATAATTTTACGATCACAAATGAGTTCATTCATTGTCCCGCCTGAGCAAACCGGGGTTCTGATTAAGAAAGTTAATTAAGCATGATGAGTTTATTACAAAAATCCTTAAAACGAGCTGTTTTTCTGTTTTTAACCGGGTGTTTGTTTTTGTCGTCTACGGTTTTTGCCGATAACTACGAGGTTAATATCACCACAGACGAATATGATACGTCTTGTTCGGACGGGGATTGTTCATTACGGGATGCAATTGTTCTGGCTAACTCTACCACAGCGGCTGATACCATTACTTTTATCATTAACGGAACTTTCTCTCTGACTCTCACCGGGTCTTCTTCCACTACAGGTGATTTAGATATCACAAACCCTCTTACCATTACCGGAAATGGTGAATCGAATACTATTATCGACGCGACCTCTTTGAGTGATCGTGTATTTGAAGCGACCACAACTTCTGTTTCTATTAGTGACCTCACAATCCAAAATGGCTCAGCCACTAATGGTGCCGGTATTTTAATTAATGGAACAAGTACGACGCGTACTTTTTCTCTCTCATCCGTCACTATTAAAAATAATAACGCAACGGGTACTAATGGTGCTGGAATTTACAGTGAAAGAAATGTCACGCTTACTATCGATAAATGTACTTTTTCAGGAAATGTCGCCAAAAGTCAGGGTGGGGCGATTTATACAAGTAAAAGTACCATTACCATAACAGACAGCCTTATTGATGATAATAGTTCAACCAGTAGTAATGGAGGGGCGATTTATGCCGATACTACTGGAAGTACAATTACAATACAAAACTCACTTCTTTCCAATAATGAAGCCAGTGGTAATGGAGGGGCATTATTTGCTTATAACGGGGCTTCCATTTCTGTTTTTAACTCGACCATTTATGGTAATAAAGCCGCTAGTGGTGGGGCTGCCTATAACCAAAGTTCTACTGTTTCAGCTACGCTCTCTTTTGAAAATACGACAATTACAGCCAATAGCGCAACAGGTACTTTGACAACTGCTGGTGGTATTGGGGTTTCAGGCAGCGGAGTTGTTAATTTTAAAAATTCAATTATTGCTGAAAACACTTCTGCTAGTAGTACTGCCTATTTCGACTGTTATGCTAGTGCAGGAATAACGATTTTTTCCAGTGCGGGATATAATTTTGCCCCTAGCGCCAGCTGTCGATACACGCCTGTTTCTACAGATATTTATGATGGTCTTAATTTAAATTTAGATACTGCCTTGGGTGATAATGCTGGTAGTGCAGACACGGTACTTACTCAAA
>CAZQCI010000026.1:0-22823 GCA_964592255.1 uncultured Nitrospiraceae bacterium
CGTGTTGGATTCCGCGCATTCCTTTTTAGTCACAATCAGAGTAGGCCCGTGATCGGCCACTTCTAAAGCATAGGTTAAACCGGCGATGCCGCTACCCAAGACAAGAAAAGAGGTTTCTATCTCCATAGAAAGGATCTATTAAGAAAATAGAGCAAGAATCAACTTTTGTTTTAGAAAGAGTTTAAATTCTCGACTTTTCCCTAAATGCCTTTTACAGTTTATTAATATGAAGTTTCCTCTGCCTAAACGGAATGTTTATTTAAATGTGCCAAATTATATCAGTTTTGCGCGCGTGATTTTTATTCCGATTATTGTTCTTCTGATGGCCTTCCAATACCCTTTAGGTTCTGGAGCCTTCAGCAATACTCTTGGTTATTTTGCAGCTTTCTTCTTTGTTTTGGCAGGAATTTCCGACTTATTTGATGGTTATGCGGCACGAAAGATGGGGCTTTCCAGCGGAGTTTTTGGAAAATTTCTAGATCCGATCGCCGATAAACTCTTGCACATGGCGGTGATGGTGATGCTGGTTCCTCTTCATGAGTTGCCTGCGTGGATTGTTATTTTATTTTTAGCGCGCGAATTTAGTATTACTGCGCTTCGTGGCATCGCGGCAGGGGAGGGCGTTATTCTTCCTGCAGACGTCTGGGGTAAAAAGAAAACAGCACTTTTAAATGTGGCCCTCACTTGTTTTTTGCTTCCCTATACTTTCATCGGTGCTGCGACTCGTCCGATTGGTTGGGTCGTTTTATTGATGGCTCTTATAGTGAGTTGGGGCTCCGGAATTAATTACTTCTTCCAATTCTTTTCGAAATTAAAAAATACTAAAAGATAATCCCTTGAAGTTCTTAAAGATCCGGGGGCGGCGTCACAGGAACAGTAAGATCAACATGGCCCGACCAGAGCGTGTTATCTTCCTTTAACCCATAGTAGAGAGTTGTCTCTGGGCAAACAAGAATAGAGATACAAGCCCTCTCCGGATTATAAGCTGGATTGGGTCCCGCTTTAATGTCTAAAAAATTGTTTAAGGAGCGTCGGCTCATCCGTGGGTTCCCCGATAAATTATACCAGCGTCGATCTGTTCTCCAATCGGTAATCCGAGAGGCATATCCCTCTTCATCAATCTGAGTAATTTGAGCACCATTAGCCGTTATGTGAGCGGCCGAAGGGATGTGAGAGAGAAGTACCGGAGTTGACGTTGAAGTAGTGAAGATTTCTTGCCGAGCAAGATACCCGTCTTGGCTTAATGTATAAAGGACATAGGTGTCTCCATAAGGACCAGGAACGGATCCTGCCGTAAAGTCTTTGAAATTTGCAGAAGGCAGTTGAATTGAAGTGGGGGTGAGAGGGAACCATTCGTTGGTATAATAAAGCGTTCCACTGATGTTGTCCCATAAAAGTAAGACGTCGGCGACGCAGGAAATTTGCTGGATAGTTTCAGGAACATTCGACACATATCTCCACGCCGCATCATTTCCATTGGAATGATTCACCCAAAGTGTTCGTATGCCTTCTTCTTCATAATTAAGTGCCCAGAGTGTTTGATCCCGGCAATAGGCTATTTTTTCAGCTCCCCATGGAAAACCCAATCTTTGGTACAATCCTAGAATATATTCCACGAACAGCGGTCCTCCAGCGATAGCTTGAGAAGGGGGCGAAAGAAAAACGAGACATGTTAAAAGAAAAAGTAGAATGATTTTTTTTCGATTCATCGTGTTGACTCCTAATGCTTGATCTTCTTTGTGTCGCGGCCGATAACATGCCTATTTTAAGGCTGTAAAGACCATTTTTATTTTTAAAAAATGAAGCGAAAATAAGAAAGACAGGGTCAAATTCTGTCCAAAATAAAGTCTTCACAGAAACTGTGAATGATAATTCATTTTATTCTAGACAGAAAAGAATCCACGCGTTAAGTAGGGCCCGTTTTTGTTTTCAGATTTGATACTTCGACTACAAAAAGGGGCGACTCCTTTGGATTCCAAAAAGATTATTTTAGGTATTACCGTTGTTGTGGTTTTAAGTGCGGTGGGGTTTGTGCTAAATTTCTGGTGTAACCTCGGAAATGGTGTGGGGTATTCCCCGGCTCAACCTATTCCTTTTAGTCACAAAATTCATGCAGGTGATAACCGTATCCCTTGTCTTTACTGTCATGTGAATGCCGACAAAGGTCAGCATGCTTCTGTGCCTAGCATGAATGTCTGTATGAATTGTCATTCTGTCGTAAAAGTCGACAGTCCCTATATTCAAAAACTCCGCGATATGTACGAAAAAGGTCAGCCTATGGAATGGATAAAGGTCCACGACCAGCCTGACTTTGTGTATTTTAATCATCGGCCCCATATTGCAAAGGGGATTGCTTGCGAGTCTTGCCACGGAGATGTGAAGGACATGAGTCGAATTACTCAAGTTAAGCCGTTGAACATGGGTTTCTGTTTGGATTGTCATCGCCAAAAAGGGGCCCCAACAAGTTGTTATACTTGTCATCACTAAAATGGATGCAAAGTATTGAAATCGAACGAGAGCTAAATATATGAATGAGAATCATCCAAGCCACTGGGGAAGTTTAGAAGAATATTACAACACGCCTGAATTTCAGGAGCAGAAAAACAAAGAGTTTATTCAAACTCCCCAAGAACACAGCATTACCGAAATGGATCGACGCTCTTTTCTAAAAGTCATGGGCGCAGGTCTTCTTTTTGCCACGGCTGGTTGTTATCGTCGCCCTGTTGAAAAAATTATTCCTTATGTCAATCGTCCGGAAGAAGTCGTTCCTGGAGTCGCCGATTGGTATGCTACCACTTGTGGTGAATGTTCTGTGGGTTGCGGCGTTTTGGCAAAAACCCGTGAAGGTCGCCCGATTAAGCTCGAAGGAAACGATTTACATCCTTTGAATCGTGGAAGTCTATGCGCTCGAGGTCAGGCTTCGGTATTGAGCTTATATGATCCGGATCGTCTAAAAGGCCCCCGCAGCATTCAACAAGGGGCACCTGTCGAAAAAACTTGGCAAGAAATTGATGAAAAAGTCCGTGCTAAGCTTTCAGAAATAAAGCAAAGTGGTCAAAGCGTGGCGCTGCTGAGTGGAGCCATTAATAGTCCGAGCACTCTTGCTCTTATTCAAGATTTTCTTAAAAATTTTCCAAATGGCGAACATGTTTCTTTTGAAGCTTTAATTCCTGAAGAAGTAGGGATTGGCCAAGATTTAACTTATGGTCAAAATTTAACTCCGAATTATCGTTTTGATCGTGCGCAATATATTTTGTCTTTTGGTGCCGAATACTTAGGTACCTGGCTGACACCTGTAGAATTTTCCAAAGATTTATCTCAGCTGCGCAAAGTAGATGCCGGCAAGATGTCTCGTTTTGTGGCGGTTGAAGCGGCCCTTTCTATGACAGGCCAAAACGCCGATGAGTATGTCCAGGTAAAGCCTGGTGATGAGCTCGCTATTGCTTTGGCTTTAAGTCACGAAATTATTGTTAAGAATAAAAATTCTCGTTATAGCGGCGATGGCCAATTAAATGATGTTTTAGGGAATTATTCGGTCGAAAAAGTAGCTGCCCAAACGGGCGTGAAAGTAGAAGTTTTGCAACGCTTAGCGAAAGAATTGTGGGAAAAACGTGGAAAATCGCTGATTTTAGGCGGAGCGGTAAAAGTAAAGAATGCGATTGCTTTGCAAGTTGCAGTGAATATTTTAAACTCTGCTCTGGAGAACGATGGGGTGACGGTAGATTATTCAACTCCACTCAATCCTGGGCAAAGTTCTTTCCAAAGTCTTGTGAATTTAATTGGGGCCATGAAAGAGGGTCAGGTAGGTGCTCTTTTAATTTATGGTAACAATCCTCTTTATAGTTTGCCTAGCTCTTTAGGTTTTGCGGATGCCTTAAAAAAAGTTCCCCTCATAATCAGTTTTGCGGATCGTTTGGATGAAACCGCTCTGGCTGCTCATTATGTATGCCCCACCTCTCACTCACTGGAGTCCTGGAGCGATGCTTCTCCTCTTGAAGGCGTGTTCAGTTTGGTTCAGCCGACCATTGCTCCTCTCTACCAAACCCGCACTTTGCAAGATTCGTTAATTCAATGGGCAGGCTTAAATACAAAAAATTGGTATGAATATTTAAAGACTCAGTGGCAGCAAGTAGTTTATCCCCGCTACGGTCATGGAAAATCTTTTACAGATTTTTGGGATAACGCTTTGCGCGAAGGGGTTGTGGATGGTTCTAAAGACCAGCGTGCTTCACAAGCTTCTTCACGTTCCGCAAGAACGGCTGCTCTAGCGGAGCTTGTTGGCTCCTTGAAAGAAGAAAAGGGAGAAATCTTCTTAGCCTTTTATCCTTCTTTGTCTCAAGCGGATGGCCGCTCTGCTAATAATGCTTGGTTACAAGAATTGCCCGATCCGGTTTCAAAGGCCACCTGGGAGAATTACCTCTCCATTTCTCCGGAGCTCGCTAAAAAATTAAGCTTAGAGCAAGACGATGTGGTGACTGTAAAAGGTGAGGGCGTTTCATTTGAAGCACCTGTTCATGTTCAGCTCAAACTTTCTCCCAAAACGGCCATGATTGCTGTGGGGTATGGGCGTAAAAAAGCGGGCCGAGTAGGAAATGAATTAGGGGTCAATGTTTTCCCTTTTCAAAAAGTAGAAGATTATAATTTTGGGAAAATTACCGAAAAGTTTTTAACCTGGGATCTGGGTGCGATTAATCTTTCTAAAACAGGAAAAAAATCAAAGATCGCTATTACGCAAGGACACAACACTCTAGATGGTCGTGATATTGTGCGTGAAGCGACTTGGGCAGCATTTTCGAAAAAAGGGGAGGGAGAGAAGAAAAACGGAGGCCATGCAGAAGGCTCTGAACAACTCCCCACCATGTGGCCGCTTTATGAATATAAAACTTACCGTTGGGGTATGGCCATCGATTTGAATTCGTGTACGGGTTGTAACGCGTGTGTGATTGGTTGTCAGGCGGAGAATAATATTCCTGTCGTGGGTAAAGAGCAGGTGATTAATGGTCGTGAAATGCACTGGATTCGCATCGACCGCTATTATTCTGGAAATCTCGAAAACCCAGATGTCTCCAATCAGCCCATGTTGTGCCAGCATTGCGAGAATGCCCCGTGTGAAACGGTGTGTCCCGTTATTGCGACAGTGCACGACGAAGAAGGTTTAAATCAGATGATTTATAACCGCTGCGTGGGAACCCGGTATTGCGCCAACAATTGCCCTTATAAAGTTCGCCGATTTAACTTTTTTGAATATTCCAAACAATATGTTGATCCGGTGAATTTGGTTTTAAATCCCGATGTCACTACTCGTAGCCGCGGGGTTATGGAAAAATGCACCTTCTGCATTCAGCGAATTCGCGGTGCAAAAGACAAAGCAAAAGCCGAAAATCGCCGTGTGAATGATGGTGAAATTAAAACAGCGTGTCAACAAACTTGCCCGACCGATGCGATTAGTTTTGGAGATTCTAATAATCACGAAAGTCAGCTCAGTCATCTTCGCGAAAACAGCCGAGCTTATACTGTGCTTGAAGATTTGAACGTAAAATCTCAGATTACTTATTTGAAAAAAATTAGGAACCCATCGGTAGAAGGATAAAGAAATGGAAACAGCTTTAAGCCCATTTTCCACCCAACCTTTGGTTGATCCGCACAAAACTTATGCGGATGTAAACCAAGATGTTTGTAAGCCCTTAGAAAGTTTTCCGACCAAGCTTTGGTGGGGCACTTTTCTTTGCGCCTTGGCCTTGTTTTCTTTTGGAGCCATCATGGTGGGCAAAACCATTGCCACCGGGATCGGAACTTGGGGTTTGAATAGTCCTGTGGGTTGGGCTGTCGATATTACCACATTCGTTTTTTGGATTGGTATCGGGCATGCCGGAACTTTGATTTCCGCTATTTTGCTTTTGTTTCGTCAAAAGTGGAGAACTTCCATTAACCGCGCTGCAGAGGCGATGACCATCTTTGCGGTTATGACCGCGGGTATTTTTCCTCTGATTCATACGGGGCGTCCGTGGTATGCGTTTTTCTGGTTATTTCCCTATCCGAATCAACGGCAATTGTGGGTTAATTTTAAATCACCCTTAGTGTGGGACGTTTTCGCAGTTTCCACCTATTTTACGATTTCACTTTTGTTTTGGTATATTGGTTTGATTCCCGATATTGCATCGGTGCGAGATCGAGCCAAAAATAAAATCCGAAAAATTGTTTATACCATTCTTTCTTTTGGATGGAGAGGTTCTGCTCGTAATTGGAACCATTACGAAATCGTGTGTTTGATTTTGGCGGGCTTAAGTACTCCTCTAGTGCTCTCAGTGCACACGATTGTTAGTTTTGACTTCGCCGTTTCTATTTTGCCAGGTTGGCATACGACGATTTTTCCTCCTTATTTCGTCGCGGGTGCTATTTTCTCAGGCTTTGCGATGGTGGTTACCTTGCTCGTGATTGCCCGAGAAGTCTTTGGCTTAAAAGATTACATTACCCTCAAGCATCTCGAGAATATGAATAAAGTCATGCTTTTGACTGCGATGATGGTGGGATATGCCTATATCATGGAATTTTTCATCGCTTGGTATTCGGGCAATTTATACGAAAAATTTATTTTCATGAATCGTGCTTTTGGGCCCTATGCCTGGGCGTATTGGACCATGATGACTTGTAACGTCATTACTCCCCAAATCTTTTGGGTCAAAAAATGGCGGAACAATCTTAAGGTCATGTTTGTAGCGTCTTTGCTCATTAACGTCGGAATGTGGTTTGAACGGTTTGTGATCATCGTCACTTCTCTGCACCGAGATTTTTTGCCCTCCAGCTGGGGATATTACCGAATGACCATTTACGAAGTTGCGATGTTAGTCGGAAGTTTTGGTTTCTTTTTCATGTTGTTCCTTATTTTCTGTCGAGTTTTACCGACGGTCGCTATGTTTGAGGTGAAATCTATTATGCAACGACCGAAAAAAACGATGGGAATAGAATCGGGACATTAGTCTCTTATCCAGTTTATCTGGGTTAGAATATTAGGAATTAATTATGGAATTAATGAATGAAAAACCAGAGGCGGGAACCTTAGCTCTCTTTGAGAGTCCTGATGAGCTTGTTCAGGCGATTCGGAAAACACGTTCCCTTCAAATTACTAAACTTGAAGCCTTTACTCCGTTCCCTATTCACGAAGTGATTGAAGCCTTAGGTATTAAACGTTCTTGGATTCCTTGGGGCACTTTGGTGATGGCCTTAACGGGAATGACTTTAGGATTTGGTTTTCAAAGTTGGACCATGGCCGTGAGCTGGCCGCTTAATATTGCAGGCAAACCTTATATCTCGGTTCCAGCCTTTGTGCCGATTACCTTTGAGTTAACCATCTTAATTGGTGGAATTTCGACGGTACTTCTTCTTCTTTTAAATTGCCGTTTGCCCAACCGCAAAAAGCCCGCCCTGGATTTAAGGCTGACGGATGATTTGTTTGGTTTGTATGTTGAGAAAGAAGATCCTCGTTTTGATGAAGCAGAGCTTTCGAAAATTTTTAAGGAATGTCATGCAAAAGAGATCAAACACTTTTAATGAGGTATGCATCCGAAGAGATAAGATGGACGCTATGAAACTGAAAATAAAATATTTAAGTAGCTTTGCAGTTTGCTTTTTACTCTTGGCTTCTTCTTGTAGTCAAACCCATGAGAAACCACCTTGGGAGTACATGCCCAATATGGTGGATACTCCTGCTGTGAAAGCTTACCGTGAAACTCCCCGTTTGCCTGCTGAAGGAACTCTTCCTCGGGATTACGATCCTTATCCCTATTCAAAAGATCAAGGAGACTTGGCGGGTGCTGAACTGAAAAATCCTTTGGTAATGAGCAAAGCAAATCTTCTCCACGGGCAACAACTTTTTAATATTTATTGCATTGTGTGTCACGGTGAGCGCGGTAAAGGGGATGGTTACATCGTCCCGAAATTTCCTCGTCCTCCCTCCTTGCTTTCTGAGAAAGTGCGAGATTGGCCGGATGGAAGAATTTATCATGTCATTACCCGTGGACAAAACTTAATGCCTTCTTACGCGACTCAAATTCGTCCTTCCGATCGTTGGGCGATTGTGGATTACGTGCGTGTCTTGCAGCGTGCTGCAAAGCCAAATCCTGAGGACGTCGAGGCTCTGAAAAAAGCCCTCAAGGAGGGAACACTTCCATGATGTCAGCTCAAACTCCAGCTTCACCCAAACCTTTTAGTTGGTCTTCTTCCCAAAAGACTTTATGGTTTTTAATGATGGGAATAGGCGTGCTCACTTTTATTATTTCTCTAAAAGTGGATCCTCAGCGTGCGTGGGTAAACTTCTTAGTGCAGTATTTTTTCTGGATGTGTTTAGGGTTTGCGGGAATCTTTTTTTCTGCGCTTCAATATCTTTCAGGAGCTTATTGGAGTGTGACGGTTCGCCGAGTTTCTGAAACATTTTTTGGATTTATTCCTTATCTTATCCCTCTATTCATTGTTTTACTTTTTGGTCTCCATCATCTCTATGAATGGACCCACCCAGAAGCCATGAGAGCGGATGCAAATCTCGTCCAAAAAATGGGCTATCTGAATACTCCTTTCTTTGTAGTTCGTCACATCGCTTTGTATGCGGCCATTCTTATTTTAGGGGGATGGATTTATAAAAATTCTGTGCGTCAAGATCAGTCGGGCGATGTCAACCTAACCCGATTAAATGCAAAAATTGCCGCTCCGTTTCTTCTGCTTTTTGGCTGGTTATTTACCTTTGCAAGTATTGATCTGATTATGTCTCTACTCCCGCATTGGTATTCTACTATTTTTGGAATTTATTGTTGGGCGGGGCTTTTTTACAGCGGTCTGGCGATGATTACCCTTTGGACAGTTTTCCTCAAAAGAACAGGTTATTTAGAAGGCTTTGTGAATGAGAACCATTATCATGATCTAGGAAAGTTGATGTTCGCGTTCCTCGTTTTTTGGGGCTACATTGCTTTCTCGCAATTAATTCTGATTTGGTATGCAAACCTCCCCGAAGAAACTGTATTTTATTTAATGCGCTCAGGCCCATGGAAACCCGTTTCGTATGCAGTTTTGTTGATAAAATTTGTGATTCCGTTTTTTATCCTGGTTGCTCGGCCTCCTAAACGCAAAGAAAGTGTCCTGATTCTGATGGGGCTTTGGTTTTTGGCCGCTCAATGGTTGGATGTCTATTGGTTGATTTATCCTAATTTTTTCAAAGCACCTGTGTTTGGATGGATGGAAATCGGCCTTTTTATTGGTTTTGCGGGGTTGTTCTTATGGAGTGTTGGAAATACTTTAAGTAAAGCTTCGGTGGTGGCTATTCGAGATCCTCAATTGGAGAGTGCGTTGCACCATCACCAATAAGGTCGTTTGTGCTTTTTAAAAAAAGAAATTACAGAGTTTTGATTTTTGCGGTCTTTGTTCTTTTACAGTGCAGCTCTTTTTTTAAAGCGGCAGAACCCGTGCCCTATGAATTGCAGGGGATTGGAATAGACGAAAAATTGGGAGCCTCTCTTGATTTGAATACCAGTTTTTTAGATGAGAAAGGCGAGAAGAAGAGTCTAAAAGATTTCTTCGATGGAAAGCGTCCCGTTATTTTCACTTTCGTTTATTATGAATGCCCAAATCTTTGCGGTTTATTGCTGAAGGGATTTTTAGATTCTTTGAAAGTGTTTCCTTGGACTGTGGGTGAGCAGTTCGATGTGGTTACCTTAAGCATCGATCCTAAAGAAACACCTGAGTTAGCTGCGGCAAAGAAGAAAAGTGTTTTAGAAATTTATACACGTCCTACTGCAGAAAAAGGATGGCACTTTTTAACAGGCACAGAAGCAGATATTCGTAAAGTCACTTCGGCTCTGGGTTTTAAATATCGTTATGTTCCTGAAGAGCAGCAATACGCGCATGCCGCGGGAATTTTTGTATTAACTCCGGAGGCAAAGCTTTCGCGAGTGCTCTATGGCATTAGTTTTCCAGCCCGAGATTTAAAGTTGGCATTGCTCGAGGCCTCTCAAGGGAAAATAGGAAGCGTTGTCGATCGTTTGTTGATGTTCTGTTATCACTACGATCCTCAAGGCAGAAAATATGCGCTGTTGGCAGTGAATTTGATGAAAGTGGCGGGAGCCATCACAGTTTTTGGCTTAATTATTTTTTTGAGTGTGTCCTTGATCAAAAACAAAATGAGGAAAATGTAATGTTGGCATTATTTACCTTACCCCAAGCATCGACCTTGGCAAAAAATGTTGATCAGCTGTTTAACTTTATTTTAACGGCTTCGTTGATCAGCTTTGTGGCGGTGATTGCGGCAATTGTATATTTTTTGAAAAATTATCATCGACGTAAAAGCGATCCGGATACCACGCCTTACATCGAAGGCCATCCCGTGCTTGAAGCAATTGTCATGACCGGCTTATTTTTCTTGGTCATGTTTATTTTTGCTTGGGGATGGATTGATTATCAAAAAATGCGTACGGCGCCCGCTAATTCTTTAGAAATAAATGTGTTAGGGCGACAATGGAGTTGGGAGTTTGAATATACCAATGGGCGCAAAATGCTGGGCGAAGTAGTGGTTCCTAATAACCAACCTATCAAGCTTTTAATGACGGCCTCGGATGTATTGCACAGTTTTTTTATTCCCGATTTTCGTGTGAAGCAAGATCTAGTGCCGGGTACTTACACGATGTTATGGTTTCAACCCACCCAATTAGGCGAGTTCCAAGTATTTTGTGCCGAGTATTGTGGAACCTCACATTCTGGAATGTTGGCTAAGATTCGCGTTGTTGAGCCTGAGGAATATGAAAAGTGGCAGAAAAAATGGGAATGGGAAAAAATGCTTGGTGTTTCTCCTTCAGAAACTCCAACAGCGACCGCAAAAACTGATTCTAAAAATCCCGCGCCCGTCGCGGCTTCAACCGAAAGTCCTGCCGAAAGAGGTAAAAAACTTTTTGAAACAAAAGGGTGTACGGCTTGCCATACGGTTAATGGACAAACTTTAGTCGGCCCCACTTTAAAAGGAATTTTTGGCCATGAAGTAGAATTTAATGATGGCAAAAAAACAATGGCGGATGAAAATTATGTCCGTGAATCCATTATGGATCCTAATTTGAAGGTAGTGAAAGGGTTCCAACCCTTAATGCCTACTTTTAAAGGGACTTTAACGGATGATGAAATTAATGCATTAGTCGCCTATGTGAAAAGTTTAGGAAATTAAGTTATTAGAAATTCTTTTCTCTTTGTTTGACTCAAGAGAAAAAGAAGCGAAGGAGTTTTTAGTATGTCTCAGGCAAGTAGCGAAGCTCATGAAAAAAATTATCTTCAAGAAAAAGGTTGGCTGCTTACTCTCGATCATAAAAAGATTGGGGTGATGTATCTTTGGACCACGTTATTTTTCTTTGTAGTAGGAGGGATTTTAGCGCTTCTGATTCGGATGGAATTAATTGCGCCAGGGCAAACGATCATGGGCCCCAATACCTATAACCGTGTCATGACCTTGCACGGTGCCATCATGATTTTCATGTTTTTAATCCCCGTAATCCCTGCAGCCTTAGGCAACTTTTTTCTGCCGATTTTAATTGGCGCGAAAGATGTTGCTTTTCCGCGATTGAATTTAGCGAGTTATTATATTTTTGTAGCGGGTGCGCTCTTAGCTTGTACTTCGCTGATTTCAGGAGGGGTCGATACAGGTTGGACCTTCTACACTCCCTATAGCATTCGCACAGCCAGTGCTGTGGTAGTCGTCACTTTGGCCGTATTTGTGATGGGGTTTTCTTCTATTTTGACCGGACTTAATTTCATCGTCACTGTCAACCGCTTGCGTGCACCTGGCATGACCTTTCACCGCTTGCCTCTGTTCGTTTGGGCTTTATATGCAACCTCCATCATTCAAGTCTTAGCAACTCCCGTTATCGGGATCACAATGGTTTTATTGACGATGGAACGTGTTTTAGGAATCGGATTTTTTGATCCAAAGTTAGGCGGAGATCCTATTCTCTTTCAGCACTTCTTTTGGTTTTATTCTCATCCAGCTGTTTACATTATGATCGTGCCGGGAATGGGTGTGATTAGCGAAGTGATTGCGGTCTTCTCTCGAAAAAAGATTTTCGGATACGAAGCCATTGCGTATTCGAGTTTAGGAATTGCCTTTGTAGGGTTTTTATCCTGGGGACATCACATGTTTGTCAGCGGGCAAAGTCCTACGGCGAACTTCCTTTTTTCTTTTCTCACCATGCTCATTGCTATTCCGACGGCTATTAAAGTGTTCAACTGGACGGCAACCATGTATCGGGGATCTATTTCTTTAGATACTCCCATGCTCTATGCCTTGGCCTTTATTTTTCTTTTCACTATTGGTGGGCTTACTGGCCTTTTTCTTGCGTCCCTATCTACAAATGTTTATTTAACCGATACCTATTTTGTGGTCGCCCATTTTCATTACGTCATGGTCGGCGGTAACATTATGGCCTTCTTTGCGGGTCTCCATTATTGGTGGCCGAAGATGTTTGGTAAACAATATTCTGAAAAGTGGGGTAAAGTTGCGTGGCTTCTTATCTTCATTGGTTTTAACCTCACTTTCTTTACCCAATTTATTTTGGGAAAGATGGGAATGCCGCGCCGGTATTATGATTATCTTCCGATGTATGCGGACGGAAACTTTATTTCGACGGTGGGCTCTTGGTTTATTGGAAGCGGTGTTTTGATTATGTTGTGTTATTTGCTTGCTTCATTGAAAAATGGTGCCAAGGCCGCCGCAAACCCGTGGGGAGGAAAGACTTTAGAGTGGGAAATTCCTTCTCCCCCAACCATGCATAACTTTGATGAAGTTCCTGAAATTACAATGGGACCCTATGAGTATGGAGTGAAGGGGCAGCAAGCGATTTTGCATCCGCATCATTAGAGACGGCTGTCGATAAAGATTCATCTGCGTTGTTGCTCGCAAATTTTAAATCCTCACGTACAAACGAGTACGTTTCGGTTTCAAATTTACGAGCGCCTAGCATCTGAACCTTTCTCGACAGCCTAGTAAATAGTTTAAAAGGAAAATTTATGTCCGAACCGATTATCATTCAAGGCAACCATGTGGTGCCACATCATTTTGAATCCGCCGAGCAGGCTTTTGAATCTTCTAAAACGGGAGTTTGGTTGTTCTTAGTGACGGAAATCCTTCTGTTTGGAGGCCTTTTTGTTGCTTACATTGTTTATCATGCGCTCTATCCCCATGCTTTTCATGAAGCGAGTCGAGAACTCAATCGAGTTATGGGGTCTATTAATACGGTTGTCTTGATTTGTTCTAGCTTTTCAATGGCCATGGCTGTGCAGATGACTCGCGAAAACAAAACACGAATCGCTAATCTACTTTTGATTTTTACTTTACTCTGCGCTGCTACTTTCATGGTGATCAAATATTTTGAGTATGCCCATAAAATCCATGAAGGGATGTTGCCTGCAGGTCTTTATCATTTTGAAGGAATTAAAGATCCCAAAGCTCCCTTATTCTTTTCGCTTTATTTTATGATGACTGGTCTCCACGGAATTCACGTTTTGGTAGGAATGGGATTAATTGCTTGGGTTTTATTTCAATCTCGCAAGGGAACCTATGGAAGTGAGTATTATACGCCCGTTGAAATGGCTGGAATTTATTGGCATTTGGTCGATCTCATTTGGATTTATTTATTCCCTCTTTTATATCTGATTGGATAATTTTTAGGATAACTTATGAGCGCAACAAATCACGAGCATTCTTCTCACCATACTAAAGCTTATGTAGGCGTTTGGCTTACTTTGCTCACTTTAACTGTCGTTACGGTGACAGTCTCTTATTATGATTTTGGAGAATGGAATATTTTTGTAGCCATGTTGGTGGCGACTATTAAAGCGGTTTTAGTCTGTTTATATTTCATGCATTTGAAATATGATAATCATTATAACCAAGTTGTCTTCGTGGCGGCTTTTGTGTTTTTTGCAATTTTCATCGGGCTTACTTTAAGTGATGAGCTGGCACGTCCGACCTATGCTCCAGCGATTGTGAGTCCCATTCAGGAGCCTGAAGGAAACCAATCGGCTAAAATGAATCAACTTCGCGTCACGACTCCCGAGTTGATTGCCAAAGGAAAAACCTTATTTCAAGCAAACTGCGTGGCCTGTCATGGGGCCGAAGGTCGCGGAGATGGTCCTGCAGCGGCTGCTTTGAATCCTCATCCTCGTAATTTTACTTCTGCAGAAGGCTGGAAAAATGGACGTTCTCCCGCTCAAGTGTTTAAGACAGTGACCAATGGTATTGCGGGAAGTCCTATGGCTGGTTTTTCTACTTTATCTGTTGAGGACCGCTGGGCCATTGTTCATTATGTCGAAAGTTTAGGCCCTACACCTCCTGCCGATACCACCGCTACCTTAGCAGCAATTGGTGTCCAAGAAGGAGTAAGCTCAGCAAAACCCGCAGAAATTGCTGTGGAACTTCCTCTTTCCTTTACCATTGATCGAATGGCTCAAGATTCTAAAAAATAAAGTGGGGAATCTCCCTTGAGAAATTATTCTCGTTTTGTCTTCGTCCTGGCTCTTTTTGCCTGGTGTTTGGTGATGTTGGGCGCATATGTCCGCCTTTCGAATGCAGGCTTAGGTTGTCCGGATTGGCCAGGCTGTTACGGAAAACTGGTTGTTTCACAGATTCCCGACTCTTCTTCTCTTACGTCTCCTGTTGAAGTTCATAAAGCATGGAAAGAAATGATCCATCGCTATGCTGCCAGTACTCTTGGGTTATTCATTTTAGTTTTAGCTTTTTGGTCTCTCAAACTTCGCAATGTTCAAGGTAAACGTTTGTGGCTTCCTTGGTTTTTAGTCGTCTGGGTCTTTTTTCAAGGCATGCTTGGCAAATGGACAGTGACCTTAAAGCTTCACCCTTTTGTGGTTCTCGCTCACCTCTTAGGGGGATTCATTAGTTTGGCCTTGCTGTGGCTGCTTTATCTTAGAACCCGTGAAGAGACTAGTTCTGCGCCAAAAAAATCTTCTTCCTCTTTCTGGATAGGCCTTGGACTAGTCCTTCTCATGATTCAAATTATTTTAGGAGCGTGGACCAGCGCAAACTACGCGGCTTTAGCGTGTCCGGATTTTCCAATGTGCCAGGGACATTGGAAGCCCCCTTTAGATTTTGTCTCTGCCTATGGGGTCTGGCATGAATTCGGAAGAAATTATGAATGGGGCGTGCTTCATAATACAGCCCGCGTGACCATTCATTGGATGCACCGGGTCGGGGCTTGTGTGATTTTTATTTATTTTATGATTTTAGGACTGAATTTATTGCGTCAAAAAGACCTGCGAAACTATGGCATTTGTTTAATTGCACTTGTTTGTTTGCAAGTTTCCCTGGGTATTTCAAATATATTTTTTGCTTTGCCTCTACCTGTTGCGGTTGCCCATAACGGAGTTGCGGCCTTACTTCTTTTAACGCTGGTGACGCTTTTACAAAAAACCCGTCTTGCCAGAGTGTAGAGAGATTGCTATGCAGGTTCCCGCTCATGACAAGCTTAAGTATCCGAGAAATTCTCCGTTTCCCGGGTAGCGGCGCAAAGCATGGCGAACGGAAATTACAAAATCATGAACCCACTTGCTTATCTAAATCTGACCAAGCCGCGAATAAGTCTCTTGTTTGCTTTTACGGGACTTGTCGTTTTGTTGATGGATGCCTCCATTCGTCAGGATCCTTTTCGCCTTTGGATTTTAGTCTTGGCTATTTTTTTGGTGGGTGGGGCGGCCAACGCTTTAAATCAATATTTCGAACGCGACCGTGATCTGCAAATGAAGCGTACGGCCAGCAAACGGCCTCTGCCTTTGGGTTTGATTAGTCCTCGTCAGGCTCTTATTTTTAGTGGAGTGATTGGTGTTTTGGGTAATTTCTTTTTGTATCGTTGGGGAGGCTTGCTCGCCGCATTTTTTGGAGTAGGCACTATTTTGTTTTACAGTTTTTATTATACGCTCTGGCTTAAACCCCGAACTCCTTACAACATTGTCATCGGTGGAATTGCGGGAGCTATGGGACCTCTCATTGCCGGTGCTGCTTTACAAACAGGCCTTTCTTGGATCCCTTTCATTTTATTTCTGATTATCTTTTTTTGGACTCCTCCTCATTTTTGGGCCTTAGCATTGGTTTGTAAAGACGATTACGCAAAAGTAGGTTTGCCCATGTTACCCATCGTTAAGGGTGAAGAAGAAACTCGCAAACAAATTTTTTATTATTCGCTGACTTTACTCCCTTTAAGCTTAATTCCTTATTTTCTGGGAGCTTTTGGATTTTTATATTTGGTGAGTTCTTGTGTTTTAGGAATTTTATTTATAGCAGGGGCTTACCGAATTTATTCTCGTCATAATAACCGCTTTTGTTGGCCTTTTTTCGGTTATTCTATTCTTTATCTCATTCTTCTTTTTACTGCGATGCTGGTTGATTTACTAAGGAAGTAATTAGATAGCCTTCGGTTTCAATTTTTTCTGATTGAATGCAGCTAATAAACAAACTCCTACAAAAAGTAAGGCTGCTCCTCGAAAAGGAATCGGTGGGCCGAAATGATCGAACAAAACCCCCGCTAGAATAGGTCCTAAAATCCGAGCTAAGCTTCCCGCAGATTGGTAGACGCCTAGGGTAGCACCTTGTTCTTCGGCGCTGGTTGCGCGGGAGACTAAACTTGAAAGCGAAGGATTAGTGATTGAAAAACCTAAAGCTTGAACTAAAAGAAATGCCACAAATATCTTTAAAACGGGGCTCATGCTGGCACCCCAAAGAGCAAAACTCATAAAAGCAGTTCCGACAATGATGAGTTTTCCTTCTCCATATTTACGTACTAGTCGTCCGATAGCTCCTCCTTGAATAAAAACCATTACTAAGGCCATCAAGGCTAATATCCATCCAGCGTGTTGAGCGTCTAAATTAAAACGTGCGAGTAAGAAGAGGGCAAAAGTGGCTTCCATTTGAGCAAAGCCCAGTGTGACTCCGAAGAAGAGAAGAATGGGTAAGCCTGTTTTAGGATTCTGAAGTGTTTGCCAAACAAAGTCTCGGTGCAGACGGTGACGATGACTTCGACGTGTTTCTTCAGAAAGAGAAGTTTCTCGTAAAAAGAAAAAGGCAAAACAGAAGTTGAGTGTCGAAAGAACAGCGGCGAAGAGAGGGGCGGCCCCATAACCCCATTTAGAGAGTATTCCGCCAATCGCAGGGCCAAAGAGAAAGCCTAAGCCAAAACTTGCTCCAATCATTCCCATTCCCTTTGCTCGATTTTCGGGGCTGGTAATATCGGCAATATAAGCAGAAGCAACCGCAATGTTCGCACCAAAAAAACCTGCTAAAATTCTTCCAACAAAAAGCCAGGTCAATGAGTGTGCAAAGCCCAAGATTAAAAGAGAAACTCCAATACCCCCGATACTCGTGAGGATGATGGGACGACGCCCAAATTTATCGGAAAGCTTACCCCAAAAAGGTGCAAACAGAAATTGCATGAGGGAATAACTCATCATGAGCAAACCCAAGGTTGTAGCGGAAGCCCCAAAGGACTTGGCGTAATAGGGTAAGATGGGAATCACAATCCCAAAACCCAGGAGATCAATAAAAACCACCAAGAAAATAATCAGCAGAGATTTTTTGTGCATGGTTTACAAACTCGTTTCTGGTTTTCGCCTATGGCTACAACCCCACCCCCGGGTGAACCCGGATTCGGTCGCAACCATTGTTGAGAGGCCACACCTGGTCTCGGTCATGGCGCTTTTTATAGGAGAGCTTCAACAGATTGGCTAGGGAAAATTTATCGCGTAATTTTGAAAGGTAGTTTCTTATAGATAGAAGACAAGTTTATTTTTTGAGTGTCCCAAAGATCCAATCCCAAAAAGGATTGGTCACTCCGAAGGTACTAGAAGGGTACTTAAAGTGATGGGCTAAATGGTATTGTTTTAAATAAGCCGCGATTTTATTTTTAGGATGATACCGGTGTGCTGAAAAATGAGCCCATTCATAAAAAATGTAGCCAATGTAAAGACCGCTGATTAAAAGAGCGGAAAGAGAAAAACTTTGGGTGAAAATGAGCGAAAAGAGATAGATGAGAGTAGAAAAAATAATCGCGACTCCAGGAGGGGCAATAATTAAATCTTGAGTCTGAACGTTACGATGATGAGCCATGTGAAGACTAGAAGCGATACTCTTCCAAGGTTCTCTCACTTGAGTGAGGTGAAAGACAAAACGGTGTAGAATATACTCCGTCGGGGTCCAAAAAAATATTCCCAACAGTAAGAATGAAAAAGTCGATAGCCAAGAACGCGGATGAAAGTGTAGCGAAACTAGAGCAATAAGAAAGGCAAGTATTCCAAATATGAGAGTAGGAGTGAGCGGATGTGCCACACGCCTTAAAAGGAATATTGGTTTTTCTTGCGAAAGGTTATTGGTTTGAATAGAGTTAGTAACCATATGGTTACTATTTTTAATAAATAACGAAAATTGTCAAGAGTAAAGTAACTAAATAGTTACTTTTATGAATATGAGTCTATTGAAAAAAAATAAGAAGCAAGAGAGAGACCCCCAAAAAACCCGAGCAACTATACTGAGTTATGCCACCCAATGCTTTGCAAAAGCGGGTTTCCACGGCACCACCTTAGAAGAGATTTTGAAAAAAGCTAAGGTTAATAAGAGGATGATTTACCACTATTTTGGTAATAAACAGGCTCTTTACAAGGCGGTCCATTTCGAAGGGTGGCAAGAGTTGGGGGTATGGTTTGGTAATGCTTTAAATGACGCAGCCGAAAAGCGGATGGATAGTTCAGGAGATCAAGATCTCCTTCTTGAGGCCATTGCAATTTTCCATGACTTTATGGCGAGTCATCAGCTTTTCTTAAGATTATTAGTTTGGGATGGTTTGGAAGGAGGGCGTATGTCACGAAGTTTATGGAAAGATATTCGGGGTCCTCTTTATATTCAGATGGAAAGCCTGGTCGTTCATGCGCAAGAAAGAGGTGTTTTAAGTTCAACCTTAAAGCCGGGCCATTTAATTATTAGTTTTATGGGAGCGATTTCTTTTTACTTTTCGCATGCGCATACTATGGGTGATATTTTTCAGAAAAACCCTCTCAGTAAAGAAGCAATTTTAGAGCGGCGAGAGCAAATTTTAAAATTATTTGAACAAATTCTTGGAAGCTCAAGAACTTAAAGAGCCCGAACTTGTGCTCTCAGATTTGGAGAGGAAATATAGCGAGCGATCTGAGCTTTAAAATGAGTATTTTGGGGATGATCGCGGCTTAATAAGGCTCTTAAAAGTGATTCGCATCGGCGGGATATCAGTGGCTCTGGCGAGCTCAAGCCTTGAGCTAGGAAAGCAAGGGCGGCTGAATAGTCTCGAACACTAAAAGAGGGGAGAGCCTCTGTTAAAAAAGTTTTGATTCTATTTTCTTCGTTGAGCGATAGTAATCTTTCTCGCGCGAAATCTTGAGCAAGTTGAAAAACAATAGTTCGTTTGTCGGGCTGAGAAAGTTCGACCGGAGAGCTGCCCCGGACTATGTTCAAACAGGGGTTTGTCCAAGGAGTTGGAGGGCTACCCAAAACAGTCCAAGTGGTAAGGCGTGTGTGAGTAGTGAGGTTTGTGGTTCTTTCGATTCCTGTTTCTCTGGATTGTTCAAAAAGGGGGGCCCCACAAAGATTACGCTGTGGTGCAGGAGAAGGCGCAGCGGTGCGAATTGGCTGGGGCACAAGACCCTGAACTTGTAAAACAAGTACACCCATATTTTAAAATAAAGTAATTTAAGATTTTTGAGCTTGTTCGATTAATGTTTTTAATTCGCCACGTTGAAACAATTCGCCCACAATATCAGAGCCTCCTACAAATTCACCATTGATGAAAATTTGAGGAATGGTGGGCCATTTAGTGAAATCTTTGATTCCCTGACGTACATTTGGATCGGCTAAGACATCGATCCCTACAGGATTTGCGCCAGCAGCTCTTAAAGCTTGAATAGCCTGGGCAGAGAAACCACACATGGGGGCATCGGGGTTTCCCTTCATAAAAACAACAACTTTATTATTTTGAATGATTTCACTAATTTTAGATTGGATATCGCTCATCGATTTCTCCTATTTTTTGATTTGACTCGGACTATAAGTTTTTAAAGCTAAAGCATGGAGCTTTTCTTTGAGAGTGTCTTGGAGTGCTCCATAAACAAGTTGATGTTGTTGGAGAAGGGTTTTGCCTTCAAATTGAGAGGCTACCACGGTAGCTTGAAGGTGATCTCCGTCACCCACTAAATCTTCAATCTTTACCTGGGCGCCGGGTAAGGCTTGTTCAATCAGTTGTTGAATTTCATTTGGATTTACTGGCATAAAGGATCCTTTCGGCATCCTTAATTCGTCTGGATCAGGGAGTCAAGTATGGTGCAAAAGAAAAAAGATCCTCAAGAAGACATTTTACTCGGTCATGGGGCTTTTGGAGTGGATTATATTCCGAAAGCGAAAAGAACTCCGATTATAGAGGGTCGGATTTATGCGGGAAAAGTCTCAGAATTAGAGCCTGGTCGTGCTCGAACCTTCTTTCTAGACCGTTTTACGATAGCTCTCTTTCGAACGGGTGAGGAATTTTATGCGATTAAAGATGCTTGTCCGCACGCCGATTATCCTCTTTCGAAAAGTAAACTCGTTTCTCCTTATGTAGTGATGTGCAATTCTCATAATTGGCGGTTTGATATTCGTGATGGACGGTGCGTCAAAATCGGAAAATGTGGCCATGTTGGGCGAGCTTTAAAGGCGCGAGTCTTTCCTGTGGAAAGGGAGGGGGATGACTTATGGATTCGAGTAGAAAACAAAGGGGGCAAGTCTAGCTCTGTATAAAAGTAAAATTGTACAAAAAACAATTGACACAAGCGCATCTCCTTTGTAGGCCCATTCGACTCCTATTAAAGATTCAGAGAAAATGATTTTGATTTCGAGGTGGAGTTAGGGACTGCAGAACTTTTAAGGACAGAGGAAAACCCCAAAGCCTCTGTCCTTGAACTCTGCGGGCTTCTAAAAAATTTTAGTAAGACTAGCGTGTAGCGTGGTTACGGTGCCCCCATCTACACGCTTTTTTATTTCTGAACTTTTTTTAGGTGAACAAATTATGTCTGAATCTTTCAAAACAAAACTCATGCGTTGGGGATTTAATTTTTTTCCCGTTTTTCGTCGAACGGGCGCACGATTCACATACTTCTCAGAAGATCTTCACGAAGTGCGTTTAAAACTTCCTCTTAATTGGAAAACAAAAAATTATATCGGTACAATTTATGGAGGAAGTATTTTTTCCTGCGCCGATGGACTTCACGTGGTGATGTTGATCAAGATTTTAGGTCGTGGATATATTGTCTGGGATAAAGAAGCGACGATTGCCTATAAAAAACCCGGGCGTTCTACCTTGTATGCCACGATTAAATTGGGTGAGCACGAGATCGAAGAAATTAAAAAAGAACTGACTAAAAGCCCCTCCATACTTCGCTCGTATTCTATTGATTTTGTGGATCGAGACAATGTGGTTTGTGCCTCGATTCAAAAAACGGTTTATATTCGAAAAACTTAAAATTCTTTGGAGTTTTTTCTCCTGGTTTTCTATTTGAAACTCCCTGGACATCTTTAAAAGCCTTAGTGTAGAAACTTTTCATGACCGAACTTTATAACCCCAAAACCTTAGAGGCCAAGTGGCAGAACTATTGGCAAGAACATCAAAGTTTTAAGGCCATCGAAAATCCTTCGAAACCCAAATATTATCTTTTAGAAATGTTTCCTTATCCCTCGGGTCGAATTCACATGGGACACGTCCGCAATTATACCATTGGCGATGTGGTGGCGCGCTTTAAGCGCATGCGTGGCTTTAATGTGCTGCATCCTATGGGATGGGATGCCTTTGGGATGCCTGCAGAAAATGCGGCGATTCAAAATAAGACTCACCCGTCGGCCTGGACAAAATCCAACATTGCTTCAATGCGCGAGCAGCTTAAAAAAATGGGTTTTTCGTATGATTGGAACCGAGAAGTCGCGACTTGCGATCCTAATTATTATCGTTGGGAACAAAAGATTTTTACCGAGATGTTTAAAAAGGGACTCGCCTACCGCAAACATTCTACCGTGAATTGGTGTGAATCCTGCCAAACCGTCTTGGCCAACGAACAGGTAGAGCAGGGTGCTTGCTGGCGTTGCGAAAGTAAAGTGATTCAAAAGCCTTTAGAACAATGGTTTTTTAAAATTACGGCTTATGCCGAAGAACTGTTGCAAGACACTTATAAACTCAACGGTTGGCCCGAAAAAGTTTTGGTGATGCAACGCGACTGGATCGGAAAAAGTGTCGGGGCAACGATTCAATTTTCTCTCGAAAACTCTTCAAAAACGGTGGAAGTTTTTACAACTCGCCCGGACACTTTATATGGCGTGACCTTTCTTTCATTGGCCTTAAATCATCCGTTTGTGGACGAATTTGTTCAGGATGAAAAAATCCGCCAAGCCGTGCAAACACTCCGCGAAAAAAGCAAAAAAATTGAACGCGAAAAAAGGCTTTCGGAGGATTACGAAAAAGAAGGCGTATTTCTTGGATTTTACGCTCGGCATCCTTTAACGGGAGAGCGTATCCCGGTTTATGCCGCGAATTTTGTCTTGATGGAATACGGCACGGGTGCGGTGATGGCGGTTCCCGCGCATGATCAACGCGATTTTGATTTTGCAAAAAAATATCAAATTCCTATCAAAGAAGTCATCCAACCCGTAGGGGCGCCGCTTGCTGCGCCTTCTCTCAAAGCCTACACCGATCCAGGCGTAATGATAAACAGTGCCCAATTTACTGGCCTGCCCAGTGAAGACGCAAAAACAGCCA
>CAZQCI010000027.1:0-13837 GCA_964592255.1 uncultured Nitrospiraceae bacterium
CGATTCCGGCCGTCGGCTCATTTAACTTCTTATGGTTAGGCTCATCAAATCGCGCTCGAAAAAAGTGGGCTTGCCGCCAGGGACTCTGGTTCATATTGGGCAAGGCTCCACCAACCCTATCGAGATCGACTGCTTTGTTTGTAGTCCATCGCATATTCAAGAAAAACTTTTTAAGAAGTCTGATGATTTTTTTGCCTCCGAGTTTTTTACTTCTCCCATTAGCACGGATGATACTCAACTCCTTTGGATTGATGTTGAAGGGGTTCATGACATTGCTTTGATCAAACGTTTGGGAGATCGTTTTGGGATTCACGATCTTGTTTTGGAAGATATCGTTAATACCGACCAGCGCCCCAAGATAGAGGATTTTGGCGATTATATTTATGTCGTCCTCAAGATGCTGCGCTATGACGATCAAAAAAAAGGGATTCAAGCCGAACAGCTTAGTCTTGTTTTTGGACGTGGTTTTCTCATTTCTTTCCAAGAAGGTCATGAAGGGGATGTGTTCGAGTCGTTGCGGGAACGGCTACGTTCCGCCAAGGGGCACCTACGTATCTTGAAAACCGACTACCTCGCCTATAATATGATCGACATGATCGTGGATCATTATTTTCATATTTTGGAAAAAGTAGGCGAACGCGTGGAAAAAGTGGAAGAGGTAATTATCCAAAATCCTGAACCAACGGCTATGAGTGAAATTCAAGGACTTAAACGTGAGATGATCGCTCTGCGTCGTTCTGTATGGCCTCTTCGTGAAATTTTAGGAGGGTTGGAGCGTATCGACTCCACCCTTATTCATGAAAAAACTCTCTTATATTTTCGGGATGTGTATGATCACACCATCCAAGTGATGGATGCCGTCGAGACTTACCGCGATATTATCTCTGGCATGATCGATATCTATCTTTCCAGTCAGTCCAATCGGCAAAACGAGGTCATGCGTCTACTCACTGTTTTTGCGACTCTTTTCATGCCCCTGACTTTTATCGTTGGTATTTATGGGATGAACTTCGATTTTATGCCCGAAATCCATTTAAAATGGGGATATCCTGCCGTCTGGGTTGTGATGATTGTTCTTTCGGTAGGGATGTTGGCTTTTTTTAAGCGAAAAAAGTGGTGGTGAATTTTAAGGTAACTCAGTTTCGCCCATCAGAAAAGAATCAATCCCACGAGCGCATTTGCGGCCTTCAGCAATGGCCCAAACGATGAGGGAAGCTCCTCGATGCGCATCCCCTGCAGCAAAAACACCAGGGAGACTTGTCATGAAATTTCCATCCACTTGAATGTTCTGGCGGGCATCGACCATAATTTTAGATTGCTCGATGGGGCCTTTCTTTTCGGGAGACACAAAGCCCATAGCTAAGAGCAATAAGTCTACATCCATTTCAAATTCACTTCCGGGAATTTCCTTCATTTTAACAGGAAAGCCTTTGTCGTTATTTTCCCATTCTAAACGAACGGCATGTAATTTTTTCAAAACACCATTTTCACCCGTGAGTTTCTTGGTGAGAAGAGAGTATTCCCGTTTGCCGCCTTCCGCATGAGCGGAGGAGGTTCTAAAAACCATGGGCCACTGAGGCCAAGGGTTATGGAGGCTACGACTTTCGGGAGGTTGTGGCATTAATTCCAACTGAACAACAGAGGAAGCTCCCTGGCGATGAGCTGTGCCTAAACAGTCAGCTCCGGTATCGCCTCCACCGAGGATGATCACTTTTTTTCCTTTGGCCGAGATGGCATTTTCAATTTTGTCTCCAGCATTCGCTTTGTTTTGCTGTGTGAGATATTCCATGGCCAAGTGGGTGCCTTTAAGTTCCCGTCCAGGGACGTTTAAGTCACGGGCTTGGGTGGCCCCAATGCATAATGCCACGGCAGAATAGTTTTTACGTAATTCTTCCAACGAAATATCAGTACCGATGTTAGCACCGGTTTTAAAGATAACCCCTTCTTCTTCCATTTGCTTCAAACGACGGTCGATGCGGAATTTTTCCATTTTAAAATCAGGAATACCGTAACGAAGTAGTCCTCCAATACGGCTATCTCGTTCAAGAACGGTGACCTCATGCCCGGCACGCGCTAATTGTTGGGCGCAAGCAAGGCCCGCAGGGCCGGAGCCGACAACCGCCACTTTTTTTCCTGTTTTTGTTTTGGCAGGTTCTGCTTTAATCCAGCCTTCTTTAAAGGCGTGGTCGATGATGTGAAATTCAATGTACTTGATGGTGACCGGTTTTTCGTTAATGCCCAAAACACAAGCCCCTTCGCAGGGTGCTGGACACAGCATACCGGTAAATTCCGGAAAGTTATTGGTGGCATGAAGGCGTTCGATCGCTTCGCGCCAACGATCGCGGTAGACTAAATCATTCCATTCCGGAATGTAATTTCCTAAGGGACAGCCTTTGTTGCAAAAAGGAATGCCGCAATCCATACAGCGCGCGCCTTGAATTTTAAGGCGATCTTCTGGAAAAGTGGCATACACTTCTTTGTAATCTTGAACCCGTGTCGGAACGGGCCGTTCTGGCCAGCTCTCCCGCGGATATTCCATAAATCCTGTCGTTTTTCCCATATTATACTCCGTACATCGCTACTTCTTCAGAAATACCCAGTTCTTTCATTTTTTTCCGGACTTCCACCAAAGCTTTTTTGTAATCTTTAGGCATCACCTTGACGAAATGGGTGAGGGCCGTGTTGAAGTTGTCAAAAATTTTCTTGGAGACTGTGCTGCCTGTATACCGGGTATGGTTTTGAAGTAATTTTTTGATCAAAGCCAAGTCTTCTTCGTCGTGCACAGCTTCTAGGTCTACCATGGTGGGGTTACAATTTTTGCTAAACTGTCCATCGGCGTCATAAATATAAGCCACACCACCGCTCATTCCAGCTGCAAAATTTCGTCCGGTTTTACCCAAAACTAAAACACGTCCACCGGTCATGTATTCACAACCATGATCGCCAACGCCTTCCACTACAGTATGCACGCCACTATTACGCACGCAAAAACGTTCGCCCGCAATACCACGGAAATAAGCTTCGCCACTGGTGGCTCCGTAGAGAACCACATTACCGATGAGAATGTTGTTTTCCGGAACTAACGGAGATGTTTTTGGGGGGAAGATGATGATTTTTCCACCCGAAAGACCTTTGCCGACGTAATCGTTGGCATCCCCTTCAAGAGTTAAGGTGATTCCTTTGGGAACAAACGCACCGAAACTTTGGCCAGCCGAACCGGAAAATTTAATATTGATCGTATCGTCTGGTAGACCGGCACGTCCATATTTTCGGGTCAATTCGCTTCCAAGCATGGCACCCGTTGTGCGGTCGACATTGCGGATAGAGGAGGTGATGTCAACTTTAGCTCCTGATTCCAAAGCAGGTTTGGCTTGTGTGATTAATTTTCGATCTAACACACTATCGATATTGTGATCCTGCTTGGTGACTCGACGAGTGGCAACATTTGGGCCAACTTCAGGGCGATAAAAAATAGAGCTTAAATCAATGCCTCGAGCCTTCCAATGTTGGAGGGCTTTGTTCATGTCTAAAAGATCAGATCGTCCGACCATCTCATCAAGAGTTTTAAAGCCGAGCTCTGCCATGATTTCACGCAATTCTTCGGCTATAAAAAAGAGAAAGTTAATGACAGCTTCCGGTTGTCCGGTGAATTTTTTACGTAGCACAGGATCTTGAGTGGCTACACCCACAGGGCATGTGTTCAAATGACAGACCCGCATCATGATGCAACCCATGGTGATGAGTGGGGCGCTGGAAAAACCAAATTCTTCCGCTCCTAATAAAGCACCGATAGCGACATCGCGGCCTGTTTTTAATTGGCCATCCACTTCAATCACGATGCGGTCACGCAAGTTATTCATCACTAGTACTTGTTGAGTTTCCGCCAAACCTAATTCCCACGGTCCACCGGCATGTTTGATGCTGGTTTCCGGGGATGCCCCGGTGCCTCCATCATGTCCGGCGATTAATACTAAATCGGCATGGGCTTTGGCCACACCAGCGGCCACTGTGCCTACGCCTACTTCCGATACAAGCTTAACGCTGATGTCGGCCTGAGGGTTGGCATTTTTAAGGTCAAAAATTAATTGAGCCAAATCTTCAATGGAATAAATATCGTGATGCGGAGGAGGGGAAATAAGCCCCACACCGGGTGTTGAAAAACGGACCTTGGCAATCCAGGGATATACTTTGCCTCCAGGGAGTTGGCCTCCCTCGCCGGGTTTGGCACCCTGGGCAATCTTAATTTGAATTTCACGAGCCGAAACTAAATACTCACTGGTCACTCCAAATCGTCCGCTGGCGACTTGTTTAATAGCACTCTTTTTTGAATCGCCATTAGGCAGAGGAGTAAAACGAGCCGGATCTTCTCCTCCTTCACCCGTATTGGATTTACCGCCAATGCGGTTCATGGCAATGGCTAGGGTTTCGTGAGCCTCTTTACTGATACTGCCGTAAGACATAGCCCCTGTTTTGAAGCGTTTGACAATTTCTTTGGCCGGTTCCACTTGGGCAATAGGGATGGAACCTTTTGGATTCTTTTTAAACTCCATAAGGCCGCGCAGTGTGGCCAATGTTTGGCTGTTATTGTTGATTAAAGCAGAATATTTTTTAAACTCTTCAAAACTGCCGATGCTGGTGGAGTATTGAAGTTGTGCCACTGTTTCCGGGTTGAACATGTGTTTTTCCCCGTCTACACGCCAGTGGTATTGGCCACCCCAATCGGGCTCTGGATGGTGGCTTACTCTTTTGGGAAACGCTTTGTGATGCCGCAATAAAGTTTCTTTACAAATGACATCCAGCCCCACACCTTGAATACGTGATGCGGTGTGGGTGAAGTATTTATCGATGAGCTCTTTGTTGAGACCAATAGCTTCAAAAATTTGAGCACCCCGGTAACTTTGAATGGTGGAAATGCCCATTTTGGACATTACTTTCACAATCCCTTTTTTCACAGCTTTGATGTAGCGGGTTACCGCCGTTTGATGATCGATGCCGTTAAGGTTTCCGTTGCGGATTAAATCATCAAAAGTTTCAAAAGCCAGATACGGATTAACGGCTCCAGCACCGTAACCGACAAGCAGGGCAAAATGATGGACTTCATGTGGTTCACCCGATTCGACAATTAAGCCGACGCGTGTACGCATGCCTTTGCGAACTAAATAGTGATGGAGCCCTGCTGTCGCTAATAAGCTAGGAATGGGAGCAAAGGTGTCGTTAACTCCACGATCAGAAAGAATAAGGATGTTGCAACCCTGGTTGATGGATTCTTCCGCTTTGTAAAACAGTTCGTCAAGGGCGCGGCTAAGACCTTTTTCTCCATCGCTTGCCTTAAACAACATGGGAAGCACACACGACTTGAAACCGTTGTATGGCTTGTCGGCTAATTGCTTAAAGCGGGCCATTTCGTCATTATCCAAAATAGGGTTGGATAATTTAATGTGATGGCAGCTTTCAGCTGTGGGTTTTAGCAAGTTTTTTTCAGGTCCAATGGTGGTTTCTACACTGGTGACTAATTCTTCACGGATGGCATCCAGTGGAGGGTTGGTGACTTGAGCAAACAATTGTTTGAAATACGGAAATAAAGTTTGGGGTCGTTCCGACAACACGGCCAGAGGGGCATCATTACCCATAGATCCCGTGGCTTCTTCGCCATTCAAGGCCATGGGGGTCATGAGCATACGGATGGCTTCTTTGGTATAGCCGAAGAAAATCTGACGGCGAGCCACCGTATCGTGATCCGGCTCCGGAAGGTGAGGGGAAGCCGGCAAGTCTTTTAGTTCCATCAAATTATTTTTAAGCCAAGTGCCGTAAGGTTGGGCTGTAGCTAAGGCTTGTTTGATTTCGGTATCGTCAACGATACGACCAGCCTTCATATCCACTAAAAACATTTTACCTGGCTGAAGGCGGCCTTTGAGAATCACTTTTTCGGGAGCAATGTCGAGTACTCCTACTTCTGAAGCCATAATGACCAAATCGTCGGAGGTGACATAATAACGAGAGGGTCTTAAACCATTTCTGTCGAGAACGGCCCCCATCATGGTACCATCGGTAAAAGCGATCGAGGCGGGTCCATCCCACGGCTCCATCAGGCAGGCATGGTATTGGTAAAAATCCTTTTTTTCTTGGGACATGCTTTCGTGTCCGCTCCAGGCTTCTGGGATCATCATCATCACGGCATGAGGTAGCGAGTAACCGGCCATGGTTAGCATTTCCAAGGCATTATCAAAACCAGCCGAATCGGATCCGCCTTCACGAGTGACGGGCAGAACTTTTTTGATTTCGGACCCAAAAATATCCGATTCGAAAAGAGCTTCGCGAGCCCGCATCCAGTTCACATTTCCACGTAAAGTATTAATTTCACCATTGTGTGCAATATATCGAAAAGGATGGGAAAGTTCCCAGTTTGGAAAAGTGTTTGTTGAAAAGCGAGAGTGGACCAAGGCCAAAGCAGATACCATCGTTTCGTCATTTAAATCTGGAAAGAAAGGACGAAGCTGGTCGGAATTAAGCATCCCTTTATAAATAAGAGTACGGCAAGATAAAGAAGGAATATAGAACTGCTCATGGTTTTTAAACCCTGAATGACGGATAGCATTTTCAAACGATTTACGGATAACACAGAGGCGTCGTTCAAAGTTTAATGGGTCTCGTGCGGAAGGGGCCCCTGGCAGACCCACTCCTTTATCGCCTAGTGCAATAAAAAATTGTTTCATGATGGGCATACCCCGTTTAGCGGTAGCCCCGATCATGGAACTGTCTAAAGGAACAAGACGCCAGCCTAAAAACTTCTGACCTTGTTCTTCTGTAATTTTTTTGAGTAAATTTTCCCCGAGTTCGGCTTCTTTTTTATCCTGAGGGGTAAAAAGAGTTCCCACCCCGTATTCTCCTTCTGGGGGTAGGGCCATTCCTAGCTTTTGGGTTTCTTTTACAAGAAAAGCGTGTGGAATTTGCATTAAAATTCCTGCGCCGTCGCCGGTATTGGTTTCGCAGCCACAGGCTCCGCGGTGGCCTAGATGCTCCAAAATAGTGGCGGCTTGGGTGATGATCTCGTGGGATTTTTTCCCTTTCATCTGGACCACAAACCCTACGCCACAGGCATCGTGCTCAAAGCTTGGTTGATACAGGCCTTTTTGGGAGGCTTGCTTCAATGAGGTCTGTTTTAAAAAATGTGTTTTTTCTTCCATAAATTATTCGTGTCAATAACCCCCCTTTTTAGGCGGGGTGACACCATATCCTAAACTTTTTTTGGATTTCAAGACCTTTATTGATATAGTTATCAGATGCATTATGTTGAAACCTTTCTTTTAGCTTTTATTCCCCTTTTTGTAGCGGTGGATCCTATTGGTTTAACATCTTTATTTCTTGTATTATCCCGCGATATTCCTGTGGGTCGACGGCACAAAATAGCCAATCAGTCTGTTCTTACGGCGGCCCTTGTGACTGTTGGGTTTATGTTTTTAGGACAATTTATTTTTAAGGCGCTAGGGATTAGCATTGCTGATTTTCAAATTGCCGGAGGTTTTATTTTATTAGGGCATGCTCTCTACGATATGTTGGTGGACCCACAGGTGAAAAAGCCTCTTAATGAAGAATTTGGTGTTGTGCCCTTGGGGCTTCCGCTTATTGCAGGGCCTGCGACACTGACTACGGTACTGGTTCTCACCAATTCAGTCGGCATTCCCATGACAATTGTGGCTTTGGGGATGAATTTAGTTTTAACCAACCTAGGTTTTCGTCAAAGCCAACGATTGCAAAATTTTTTGGGTAGAAGTGGGTTGCGTGCACTCTCTCAAATTATTGCCCTTCTTTTGGTGGCTATTGCCATCAACATGATTCGTCGAGGAATTCAGTCTCTAAGTTAGCAACTTTTTTAGCCTTTTGGCGATAACCCAGCATGCCAATTAGGAGTGTTTTAAGTAATTTATGGGACGCTTTTGTCCGTTTTACGGGCTTGAGGCCAGAGTCTCCGTCTGGTTCGGTTCCGCTTGCTCCTGTTCCCCCTATTGATACTTATGTTCAAGTAGGTCCTATTTTGGCCCCCGAAGTTATTATTTCAACCCGACCCAAGGAAGTCTTGAATGAGACAGGTCTATGGAAATCGCCGAACGGAAATTATGATTTGGAAGAAATCGTCGGGTTATTAAGTGCGGCTGAGCTCTTTGATGCCAAGTGTCGGGCTTTAGAAGAAGCAGGACAGCCCAGCCCCGGTTTTCGCCTTTCCGATTATGATGATGTTTTGTTTGAAGCGGGTGGTTTTGAGACTCTGTTTAACGCGCTTAAAGATCATATTCCCATCCAAAGAATTGATTTAACGCCGGATATTTATCAAACCGATGATCCCTATCGGGGGATTGTGGAACATGTTTCTAATAGTTTGGATGCCAAGGGATATGCGCCCGTTCAACTTTCTTTCGAGTCTGGAACATACACCGCCACTGATCGTGGAACTGGGATGACGGGACGTCTTTTACGCAAATTGTTGATGCCTAAAATTTCTGGTAAAAGAGGGGAGGAAGGAGCGTCTGAAACTATCCCTGAGTTTATCGGCCGCTTTGGAATTGGTTTTAACACGGGATACCGTTTTTTGCAGACGGCTCAAGATAGTATTGATTTAGTCACTTGTTCTGCCACTCAACCCGGCAGAGCGTATCATCTGCATTTTGGTAAAGAGTCTGATGGGCGATTGGTTATTAACAGTGAACGTCTGAACGGTGAGGGCGTGGTAGGTACAACCGTAAAAGTAAAAAGCCGTATGTTGGAGAATACCGGCCGGGTGGAAGAGCAAATTAGGACTTATTTAAGATATGTGCCCTCCGATAAGCTCTTAGTCAATGGTGAAAGCTGGGAGGAAGAGGTGGTGTATGAGCACACATGTCCATCAACCCCAGAACCCGAAAAACCTTTTATAGGCTATCGCCATCAATCCGGTGTGAGTGGCCGAGTGGTTGTGAAATCTGGAGATATCGAACTCTTTCATCGCGATTATCCGGGGTATGGCTATGATGGGGAAATCATCATCCAACTTCCCGTTAAAAAAGATGTAACGTTGACGCGCGATAAGCCCATTATGACGCGTCAACTTTATGAGTTTCTCAAAGAATCCATAATTTCCCTCAATAGTTTGGCAGAAATTAATTCTTTCACAAACGCTTTTGCCGTGATGGATGAAGAACAGGTGTATGAGCCTTTCTTAGTGGACCTTCTTAAAGCACGAGCGCATCAACTTATCAAAGCAAACCCACAATGGCGCGTGTATCCTGATAGTGCGGTGATGAGAAAAGCTGTGGGAGATAACCCCAACGTTTTTTGGATTCATGAAAATCTTTATGATGAAGTATGCGGACAGGGTTTGGCTATTCCTTCGGAATATCGTTACGGAAAAAGTTTGGATGCCGGAGTTAGTCAAAAGCCAGTGGTGGTTCTTATCAGTCCGGATATCCAGGACACTCATGTTTATGACGCGCAAGCTGGCGTTTTTTATTTGAGTGAAGAAGTCTACAAAACGCGGTCATCAAGTGTGTTGGGGGCTTTGTTTGCCATTGAAGGTTTGGATTTTAAAATCAATTGGCAAACCTATGCAGCAGAAGCCGCCCAACGTGTGCATGCTCCGGTGTCTGTAGGAACAGCTCGTCTAGAAAGAGGGGAAGGCTTCACGGAAGAGCGCATTCTCTCTTTACAGTCTTTTTTTAGTTCCTTGGGTTTAAAATTTGAAGATTTATCGATACCACTCCCAGTAACCCATCATCTTAAACAGGTATTTTTTTGGAAGCAGAAGTTTGTAATAGTTGATATTGGAGATTGGCCTGCCATGAGAAACAACCCTTTTTTCTTAGATGGCAAGCCTGTCTTACCTTCCGATTTATTTTATGCCAATGTAGCGGCTACCTCTGAGCATATTTATGGTCTTGTAACTACAGAAGAAGCTCCTTTTATCATAGATGAAGAAGGTACACGTTATACCATCCCTGCAGGCTTGAAAGTCGAATCTTTCGAGGTACATCAAGATCGTTTGCTACTACGCGTCACTGATTCTAACAAACGACAAGCCTGGATAGATTTACAAGGCACCCTACTTACCCCCTTTATAGGGGGAAATAACAATCGATTACTTCCTATGGAAGTCTATGGTAAAACAAACAAATTTTACTCATTTAATTCTGGTTCTATCTTAAATGTACAACGATTATTAAGAGAGTCTGATCCTCTATGTTTCTTTGATTCAACGGAACAGCAGATTTTGAAAAACTATCATGTTTTTGGATATGGTCAAGATGCCTCAGGACGTTCTCTTTTTATTGTGATGGACTCTGCATCTCGGGAAGGGGTTGTGGATGCCGATGGGTCTATCGTCGTTCCTTTTGAAGTGCAGGAAATTCAAGCGGTGATACCATGGGGAGACTCTTTTTGCTTTATCACCCGCGATGAGCCGCGCCGTTCGTCCTTAAAAAGCCAGGACGGTACCCTATTGTATCAAGCACCAGTTTTGATGGGGCCCATGGGTTCTTTTATTTATGATGGTGAAAAACAAGTCCCACTCTTTTACTTCCAACAATCTGATCAAGGACCTAGAGAATTCTTTTATTTTGATGAGAATCATCAAGTGGTTAAACTACCATTAAGAAATCGTCCTCGACATGTGTACGGGCCTCTTTATGTGGCTGAAAGCGAATCTGAGATTAAGACTCATAGTGATGCTATTATTTTAAGAACAAAACATATAAGTGTATCCCCTGGGTTTTCTTTTATTTACGAGAACGGGGGCAAAGCTGTTTTTCTTAATTTTACTTTACTCGAATCCCTAGCAGAGAACCCGCGTTCCTTGGCTCGTCTTCAGGAAGCACAGGGCGCTCACTTGTCTGTTGGTCCGTTATTGATGGCTCTAGTCCGTGTTCCTGATGACTTATGGAGCACTTGGATCAGTGACGCACACAAAAAACACATGCTGGGTCAGTTGGGTCATCCTACAAAGCTGGCTCTTGTTCAACGATTTCCTAATTTATCCCCTAATCAATATGCAGAGCTTTTTAAAATTATCGATACTATTGGCGATTACTCTCGGGAAAATGGATTGGAGAATTTTTTAGATAAATTGGAAAGCCTTCTTCATTCCAACATCAATCTTGCACAAGCAGCGCAAGACCCGTTTTCAACTTCCGCTAATGCTGATACACATGCGATTAAAGATTATCTCGCTACGCCTGGAACCGTATTTTTGGAAGAGAGGGAGGCGCCTTATCTGGCCTTCTCCATTGATGGTGATTATCAAAACCTGTCAGACGTAGTGGCCCACATCAAAATGAATCTGGGTGTCTCCATGGGGCAGCTCTCTCATGTTCCACGTTATGATAATGATGAAGCCAGGTCCTTAGTGAATTATGGACTTAATCTGAACAGTAAAAATCCGCATATCTTTGTGAGGGAACTTTTGCGCCAATCTCTCAGGGGCCAGAAAAAAACAGGTGATGATCATCATCTCATTGATATGAATCTTTATCGGCATCAAGGCAGCCTTTATTTTAGGATTAAAGACGGAATTGGGCTGAGTCGAGAGGAATTTATTCAATTATTATCTCCTAACGGATCGCGGGAAGAATTGGGGGTTGAATTTTATGCTGCCCTAGCCCAGGCCGATACATTGCGAATAAGAACATCTCAAAAAGAATCAGGTACAGTAATGGAGGCTGAGTTTCAAGTCTATCGGTCCCAAGCAGGGGGAATAGAAAGTATTGGTATTAAATGCCGTGAGGTTGAAAAAACAGGGCCTCTCGCTGGTTTTGACGGTACAGAAATCGACATGAAGTACCATGTCCCCAAAGGCACAATTTCTGGATTGGAAGCCTCTCGTCTTAAGGCGGTTGGCAAAGATATGGCCCAGTATGTGGATAAAGACCGGGTGACTGTTTTGTACAATAACGAAAAAGCTAATCAAGGCAGGTCCCCTTTGGTGGAGATAGAAAAAGAACCCATCCTTGGAAAAATAAAACTTTATGATGGTTTAAATAGACGCGTTTTATTGGGTGGACTTCCTTTAGCTGCATTGCCGCAGGAATTATGGGATAAAATTCCTGCAGGAATAAAAGAATACTATGTTCGCGAAGGCTTTTACCTGGATTTAGATCCTGAATATGTCAAAACGGTGCCCACGGGAGACCGTTTTAGGGATAACGATAAAGTGGTAGGTCGTCTCCAAGAAATTTTACCAGCTTTGCTCCTCCGTGGTTATCTGAGCCGTATTTTAAACCCTTATAAACCGGAAGATTTGCATAAATTACCGCATGTTTATTTCAATAATATTATTTATGAAGATATGGCGAGTGATGCCGTATTAGGAACTCAGGTTGTTACGGACGCGGAGCTTTTTGAAAAAGGGGAATATGAAAAAGTCAATTTTAAACATTATGAAGATGACAATGAATTAATCAAGCTGGTCACTTGCCTTCATTTTATTCCCTTAACAGTGGAAGGGCAAAATCTTAAATTAAGCGTGCGAGACATCAACCACTATTACCACCAATCTGAACAAGGAGGTGCTTATGCCCAAAAAGTGATGGAGGCTGTCTATCAATCGCCGTTGGTGCCTGAGGCCCTTAAAGATCGTTTGAGAGATTATCAGTTTAGCAAAGAAGCCGTCGAGGATTTAGCCCGTAAATTACAAGAGGATATAAAACATGCTCGAAACGACATCGTGGATGGCCTTGCCGCTGATCAACTTTATAGTTATGACCAAATTAAAAGTGAAAGTGCCCAACGGTATTTGGGTTTGATACAACAAATGACAGAAAGGCTTTATCAAGCCGCTGTTCCAGGGGGGCGTGTGGTAGTGGGTGTTCATACAAAGCCGACATCTATTAATAGTGCTGGATATCATTATTTGGACTCACCCAATCAGACTTACTATTTTTATGAGACTTATGGTGATAAGTTAAGGTCGGAAATAAAGGCTTTAAACGTAGCCTTGACCAATCCTGATAAGCAGGAAGGACTTAAGCAGTTTAAAGCCATTCTTTGCAGAAAATGGGAATTGATGAGCCATGAATTAACTCATGCGATTAAGCAGCATCCTCAGCAGTTAAGCCACGGGGAACAGTTTTATCGGGATAATAGACAATTGCTTCTATCAGGCACAAAAGGGGTTACGGATGCATTGGAAGCAAGTTGGTATCAGGAATTAAGGAGCCAGGCTTTGCGAGAGGAAGTAGTCGAAGCCAAATCTTTGGCAGGTAAAGAAATACGGACTCAGAAAAATCAGAAGCCTCTTTTTATTTCACAACCAGTTCTCCAGGTAAGTGACGATAATAAATCGGACCCCGCAATTGAATTGGCTACTCAGCTCAGTGAGTTTTTAGGAACGGAAGTGGATCCGTCAACTCTTCAAGATTCTCAAGCCTACTCTTTTGCGTCAGAGGTATTGGACAGTGGGGTTTTATCTGAATATGCCGCAAACCAGTTGGCCGAGATGGGTGTGATTTCTAAGGAGAGCTGGGGGGGTTCTCGCCACAGAGAAACTGTTTTGCCGAATAATAAAGATTCCTTTGCAGCCACTCCACTTTCTGTACAGGCCCCCATAAATGTATCCGTTTTGCGATAAAAAAAACGAAACCTTTTTTAGGTTATTCCGATAAGGCTTTATTATGCCATCTATTTCAGACTTAATCCCCGACTTGGGGACTTTTTATACTCGTTTACCTGCAGACATTCAGCTGGCGATTTCTCAAGTTTTAGAACCGGGTGCGGCTACTCCTCTGGCGCAAGAAGTATTAGCACAAAGATTACAAGAGGCCGCTCCTCAAGTGGTGGCCCAATTGCAAACGGTGATTCAAGGCCAAACTGCTCCGTC
>CAZQCI010000027.1:13847-22562 GCA_964592255.1 uncultured Nitrospiraceae bacterium
CAGTGAAGTGGACACAGTTTTCGACTACTTTTGCAGAGTATGCGAAAGCCGTTGGAATAACTCTTCTGGGCGGACAAGTCTCTAGCTCTAGCTCAGCAAATGGGGGCTCAGTTTCTGCTGTTCCTGCGGGTTCCGAAAACTCAAAGCGCCCGGTTCAGTGGCCGTATAGTCTGCGCAGATTGGCCGGAACTGGGGATGCTGTAATAGTCACCTCCGAGATTCCACCTAGAGCCATATCTATTTTGAAGGCTATTCCTAACAAAGCAGATTTACCAACTCGCTTCTTGCCTGTAAGCCTTGGGTTGACGGCCCTTCATGCTACGCGTGTCAATATAGATACTTATCGTGAGACTTTAAAAACACATTTGCTGAGTTTGATTCAGGCCTTGGGTTTTGTTTTGCCTTATGAAGATACTGAACATGTTTTTTTGGGTAAAGATTTGGAAAAAGTAGCGCCTTTGAAAACCCTCTATGCTCATTTAAATTATGATGAGATGGAAGTTCCACAAATACTGGCTGATTTAGGTGTTTCGGTGGAAAATTGGGAGCATCTTTCGGAGCCTTTAGATGTTCAAGTTTTAGCCGCTTATCTTCTGGCTTGGAAAGGTCCTAGTTTAGATTGGGGCAAGTTAGCTGATAGTCCTCTTTTAGACAGCGCTCCTGGTTATTTTGGATATGACAACCATTTCTATAAAATAGATGCGGAGACTATTCGCGACCATTTGCGTAATCCTAGTTGGAAAAGAAGATTTTCACCTGTAGCCGAAGCTCAATTTAAAGGTGCTGGTCAACATGCGTTGAAATTGAATGAGATGCTTTTAGCTGTTCTAAAAAAATATAATCCCCATTTTGATCCCGCTGATCCTACGTCACGGGTTGTAGTCGATCTGCCAGGTAATTTTGATACCACTACTTTGGCCGCTTTGGCTCAAAGGAAAGACACATGGAAAGCTACACAAGACGTTCAAAGGTCCTATGTAGAGTCTTCTCGTACTTTGGTTATTCGTTTATTTGATACCTTAGGGGTGAGCTTGCCTACTTCTGTGAAAGATCGTTTGAGTGTTAAAGTAGGGGGGCAAGAAATTTCTCTGTCCGCACTTTATTATAATATTGGAATTCAAGTTGGAAAAGACGCTTCTGAGATGGTGGATGAATTGGCTTTATTTAGAAAAGGAATTAAAGCCGTTAACGGTATGGTGGGGAGAAGTAAATTTGATGAAGTCAAAGCTCAGGTGTTTCATAGTTATTTTAGCTTGGTGTATGGAGATAACTATTCATTAGACGAAGACGATGTCCGCTCTATGGTTGGCGCGGTGGATTTAGATGCTGTTTTTAAAGTGAAGGCTTTAAGTCTTAAGGTAGGTACTGCGGGGGCTGGAAAATCTGGAACTCGTTCCATGCCGTTTTTTTGGTTTACTTTTTCAGGCCAAAAGTATGAGCAGGCTCTTAGTTGGGATGAAGAAGAGTGTTTTCAATTCATCAACTTTGTCCGTCATCTTAGAGGGTTGCAGCCTTTACCCAATCCTCAAGTTTTAAATCGGCTGGTGGCCCGAGAGCCTCTAAGTGGCAAAATTGGTCTTGTCGATGCTTATTTTCGGAAAACCCATGGTGAAGACTATGCTTTAAATCCCGAATGTTTGGTGGCTTATCTTCATGATGCTCCGCGAGACCAAATAGTACATGTTGCCAACATGAGATATCGCACAATTGAATTAGGAAGGTTATTAAAAGTTGTTGATGATAACCCAAATGAATTTATTGCGCAGGTTTTGAAGGCTCGTAAAACGTTGTCAGATTTTAATAAGCTCTCATTTGAGGAGCAAAGAGAAGTTGTTTTGGGTCTGTATGCTACTTTTGAAGCAGAATATGGGGATGTGAATGTGGGCTTAAGAGGATTGACCCGTGCTGACCCAGCAAGAAGATATATTGTATTATCAAATGGTAAAATTATTGTTGAGTCAGCGGGTTCTATTCTTCATCGATGGGCCAAACAATCTGAATTCAAAAGCAAAGGAGTCTACCCCACGGTTGTTCAAAAATCACCTCCCGGTATTTTTTCTTTTGAAGAATGGAGCCATGAAGCCCGTGAGATTGCCGAAACTGTGGTCCGGCAATGGATTGCGAATGAAAACATCACATTCCAAAGTTTACGTGACTTAAGAAATCCTAAAAACGCATCCGGCGATTATTGGGATAAATCATTTGCTGAGCGTCTTATTAAGGCTTCTGTGACAGTGGATGGCCATGAAGAGGTTGTTTATTACTGTTTTAGGGACCTTTTTGAAATTTTAGGACTAAACGGTTACTGGGGTTTTCTTTCTGGAAGACGGTACGCATCGGATAGGGCTGTTTTAAGAACACTTGCTCGTCTAGGTTTTAAGGATCTACCGGACCTGAATGATATTGATGCTCTTTCGGATGATGAAGTGATCGATAGACTGGTGCCGGAATTGGCGATTGTGAGGGCGGCACAAGCATTGCGTCATAGTCCGGCACATGTGGTGGGTTTAATTGAGATGTATGATGAGGCTTTATTGGAACGTTATGGGTCAGTGGACGTTGTGAGAAGGTTTCTTGGTATCGATGTTGGGGGGCCAAGAAAAGTGGCCAAGAAAAAAAGTACACTTTTAAGAGCAACATCCACACCTTCAAGAGCTAGGCCTTCCCAAGGCGAGGCTCAGCCAGTACAAAGCCCACAAGCTGAGTCTACTCAAAGTGAGGCGACTCAAACTGAGCCCGTGCCAGCCGAGGCAGCTGAAGCCTTGACCGATGCCGTTAAGGTTATTTTTGAAAGTCATGTACCTACGTTTCAGGAAGCCCAGCGTCTTTGGGTCTTCTATTTGGGTTCTTTAAGAGGGTGGGTTAACCGCGATCCTCATGCTGCTTTAGAATGGATCGCCCGCAAAAAAATGGAAATGGTTCATCCCGATTTGCAGGATTTATTCCAACGTCTTTACGATTATTGTGCCGCATATACTATTGGTTTCGAAAAGCCCGATATAGTGACCGCCACTTTGCTTCCGCATCAGCCGGAAAGCGTTATTTTTTTTCGTGATCCCAAACATAAAAGAGGTCTACTGGCCGACGTTCCTGGAATGGGCAAAAGCTTGCAGGCTATTCTTGTGGCCGAAGCCCTTAAAATGAGAAAAGTTCTTTGGGTGACTACCAATACGAATAAGAAATCTGTCAAAGAAGAAATTTTAGGTCATACCAGCAATGATGCCGATAGCGTCGTGGTTTTGTCTGGAGCCTCAGATATGCGCTCGCAGCAGTTGAGAGAATTGGACGGAAAAAAATACATTATTATCAATTACGAAGCGTTGCGCTATTTAGAAGAGACTGACCCAGCAGGATATGCGGCCCTCATCAAGGAGGTGGGGATGGTCGTTGTCGATGAAACCCAGCTATCGGATAATTTGGGTTCTCTGCAAGGAAAAGCTATTAAAAGATTAGTGCATAATGTGACGACTGCCAATGAAGAGGCCAGAGTCATGCTGATGTCTGCCACGCCCGTGCAGCACCAGTTTGATTATTATTTCAATATCTTGGGTCTTATCGACCCCGAACGTTTTGCCGATACGCCAGAAGCACGGGCTGAGTTTACAGCCGCATACATTTCTCAGGGTTCTAAAGGATTGTTAGACCTTCACTATTTACTGCAAGAATATATGCTCCGCCGGGACAAAGAGACTGTATTCGATACGGCAGATCCTTCTAAACCCTTAGATCAACAAGGTCGCGTGCTCCCTAAACAAGTTTTCGTTTCTTATGAGCAAGAAGGGGGTTTCGAAATGTCTCAGGCCCAGGCGGATCTCTATGTATTGGCCCTTAGGAATTTTGATGAGTTTGCGGAGCGATACCAACATATTCTTTTTCCCGATTTGATGGACAAGCCTGAGGAACTTCAACAGGCCAGAGATCAGCTTAAAGCGAGTGGTTTTAGAAAACTGGATACTTTGTTTGATATCCTTTACCGTCCCGAGTTTTTCGGTTTGACTGAAAATCCGCGGCTGGCTGAACTTAAAAGACAAGTGAAAGAAGCGCTTCTGCAAGGCCAAAAACCCATTCTTTGGGTGCAACATCAAGCGGCTGGTAACGATATAAGCCGAATGCTTGCGGAATTATCAGAAGAATTAAAAACCGAATATCCAAGCCAATTTCCCAATGGTTTTGAATACGGTCGTTTTGATGGTAGCAGCCAAGCCATTAGTTTAGTGGATTATGAAGGAGAAAAAATACCCCAGCGTGAGGTGGATCGCATTCGTTTTCAGTCCGGCCTTCTTTCCGAGCCGCGGGTGATGATTGCTTCGTTTGAATCAGGCGGAGTGGGGCTTACACTGACTTCTGGCAATCCGGCCATTCTCTATGAGCAACCTTATATGCCGACGCGCTTAATGCAGGCTTATAAACGCAATCATCGTGCTGATGGAAAATACCCTCGTTATGAAAACGTCTACCGTACTCTCGTAGCTCGTTTCCCTGCAGGTTTTATTGATACCATTGAAGATCCAGAATGGCAGAGCTTGTTGCGACACGGAACTGTTGATGAAGTTCTCTTCCATCGTTTGTCAGAAAAAGTACTGGCACATCTGCTGGCTCTTGATGGGCTTCTGTCGGAGCATCAGCTTAAGAATGATATTAGGAACGAATTGGTGCGTGAGACCTCTTTCAATATGAAGACTAAGTCACAGTCTAAACAGGCCAAGGGCAGTTCTTCTTTATTGGATTCTGCCACTGTAGTTGTTGCTGAAGAACAAGGTGATGTGGCCCCCATAAATTATGAGTTACTTGCGGGTCGTCTCCAGGAATTGGGTCTAGAAGTTGATCGTTTGGAATTAGCTGATAATCCTGATTTGACGCGACAGCTTTTAACGGAGTTAGATGCAGGGGGCTTGTCTCAAGATAGTTTGGATGCTTTAACTGCGATGGGAGTTGAAATTCCTCAGTTGCAAGGTGGTACTGAGGAGGGTGGGGCTTCTACTAAAACCGAAACAACTTCTTCTATTGATCCTGCCCTCATCCAAGGAGCCGTTTCTTTTGTTAGTCCTACCGCTGGAGTTGTGGGGTCTTAATGATTTACTTGATTATCTTCCACCCTGCATAATTTTAAATTTTTGTCGGCGGGCTGTACCAGTGGGTTTTTCCAAAATCTTCATAATGGCTTTATCGTCTTGGTAGGATCGTTCCAGCTTCCTTTCGTCTTCCCGAACCACGTCACGGGTCATTTGTACTCCGTATTTTTTAAGAATTTGGGAAACTTGGTCGAATTTAGCATCGATGGAGCGCGACACCGATTGAAACCCATGGGAAGCCGACTGGGCGCGCGTCCAGAAGAAGAGGGGATTAATTTCAAAAAAGTCGCGTTCGTCTTCTTTGGGCTCCAGTAGAATTAAGTCTTTCTTAAAATTGGGATCGTCCGCATATGTTTGCAGTGAAATCATCAAACGCGAGTGAAACAGTGTGCGGAAAACTTGGTTAAGAACCATGGCAATGCCGCCGTCGGAAATTCTTTTTTGTTTTGTAAAATATTTATTTTCTTCCCTCAGATATTCAATGACCACATTGTTGTGAAAGGGTCTAAATGGATTGTAACAAATGACTAAATCGGCGCCTTTGTCGAAAGCAACGTCCACATTGGCGGTGCGGCGGACTCCTCCATCGATATAATCGATACCTTTAATACGAGCGGGTCGGTAGAAACCCGGAACGGCGCTGGAGGCCTGGATGGCTTCTGAAATGGTTACGTCATTTTTTTCATCCGGTCCAAAAATCACACGTTCGGAGGTGTCTAAGTTCATGGCCACAATATAAAGCGATTTGCCCGTTACTTTTTTCAAAACTTTAAAATTATTCGGCATCCGGTTGTGTTTCATGTTGCGGCGGATATAGGTTTCCAGCTCTCGATTATCGAAAATACCGGAAGGCAGAATTTCCCCCAAGCTAGGAACGGTGCGTGTGGTGTAGGCTACGCGGAAGAAAGGTGCCATGAACTGTTCGTAATTAGAATAGTTGGGATGCTTGATGAGCGTCTGCAAATTTTTGAAAAAATCTTTCTTTAATGAAGGGAGAGATGAAAATAAATCGTAGAGAATGCCAGGAATAAATGTGAGATTTCCGTAAATATATTTAAGAGGTCGCGAAAGAAATTCCCGAAAATTAGGGCGGTAAAACTCAAAGGGCGAGAGCTGCTCGAACATTTTAGATGTTCCATCTAGGCTTGCGAGCATTTCTTCCGGGGGAATGCCTCCTGCTAAGGGGGCTGTTAAAAAAGCGCCGGCGGATAAGCCTACGTACATGTCGAAGTCCGTCACTTTTTTATTGACCAAATAATCATTGAGAGCCTTTAAACCCCCAATTTTAAAGGCGCCACCGGATACCGCACCTCCCGCTAAAACAAGGGCGAGTTTGGGGTTTTCCTTTTTTTGGCTCAAATCACTTTTTTGAAGGATGTAAATACCCATAGGTTAAGATTAACGTAATTGCCGCAATGTGTCATCTGAAGATTTTAGACAACGACGACATCCGCTAAATCCAGGCGCAGGCCGAAAATTTTTGTCAAAATAAAATAAAGAACCAGAAGGCTTGTGAATAGAGTAAAGAAGGATCCGAAAGCTAATCCAACTAAAACAATGGCCATGATGAGGGCAACCACAGCAATGAGGGGGGAGAAGAAAGTATTTTTCCGAGGAATATAGCTAGGTGCAAATTGGATGAGTCCTTCTTCCAGTTTTTTAGTCCACTGGTCCCATTGTTTTGTAATAAATTTTGGTATGAAGTCGCGCAAAGTCACGGGAAGTTTTTTAGTCTGCAATGACTGTGAAAGTCAAGTAACAGTCGTTATGGGGGGTGGGTTAGTTTGAAACTTTACCTTAGTCATACCGGCGGTAGTGAGCCAGTATCCATTTAAATCTATTTTAAAATGGATCCCGATTTTCGTCGGGATGACGGTCCTTTCGTCGGGGTGACGATTCTTTTAATGTTCTTTCTAACTTAGTTTATTCACAAACTGGGTCAGCCGGGATACTTTGCGGCTGGCGTTGCGATGGTGGAGACCGGATTTGCGACTGGCTTTATGCAGCCGGCTAACCGCAGCGGCAAGCAAAGGAAGCGCTTCAGCCTTGGTTTTAGCCGCTTTTACTTTTTTGATGCTGGTTTTTAAATCAGCACGGCGGGTCCGGTTACGGGCCCGTTGTTTTTCGTTTTGACGTTGTCTTTTGAGTGCCGATGCATGGGTTGCCATTCAAATGCTCCTTAAAAATGAAGGGTCCTTGTACTTAAGTTAGGCCTTGCCTGTCAAGTAGTTTGGTGTTTTGTCATTTGGGGGCACTCACTTTTAAAAGGCAACTTTTTTGTAAGTTAATCGATAAGGGTTAAACCCTTAATTTTTTTAGATCTTATGCTGACTGCTGCACAACGAGCACAATACCAAGGTTTTTTGGATGACTTAGTTCTGATTTTTAATCAAGCTAAGTATACAACATCAAGTCCGCAGGTACACAAAGCGCTCACTCAAGGTATTCAAACAATTAAGACTGCTTTGGATCACGGTCAAGCTCTACCAGATGATCTTTTCGTAGAGGTTGGGAATCTCATTGATGAGTCCAGAAGGCTTGGAATCCTTTCTTCTGGCTCTACGGCATCCTTGCCTCCTGTGGCGAGGTCTTCTCCTGCGGCGGCTGTTGTGCCTTTCCGCAATTCCGGAACTTCCAAAAACACTCCCCATTTTAGGACTTACCCCTTTGTTCCTCTGAAACAAACGGAAGAGGGCACTTATTACAATATTGGGGATTTAGTGGCGTTCTATAACCCCCAAGAAGGCAGACTTTATATCTATAATTATGATGACAGCTCTGCAATGCGTGATGGGGGAGGAGCGTTAGGAAAAGACGAAGCGATTGCTGTTTTTGAAAGAAAAGGAAGAAATTTTGTTTTGGTTGATAGGGTGGATGAAGTTGTTTTTGCCACTTATGCATTTTTTTCCGGCTTTGAAATCAAGCGTGCACCCACCTATCCCGGCCAAGACTTGTTTGCTGGGGCCACGGCGCGCTTTCCGCTGACGTCAGAATTTGCGGCTGTTACGGGTGTTCGGCTTGAAGCTACTTATTCTATTAAAAAATTGCCTCAAAAAGGGCCTTCGGGGGAAAATTTATATCAGGCGGGTCCTTTTGTTATTGGCTATCAAGGATTTGCAGCGCTGTATCCGCCGGGTATGACGATAACTAAAAATAGTTTAGGCCCTTTGCTCGCCAAATCGTCTCCTAACCCTCCTTTTCCTATTTTGTTGAGATTTGATCAAACTGCCAACAGATATTGTCTTACTTTTGATTTGCCTGAGGCAGAGCGAGGTCAATTGCGTCTGCCCATGTTCTTCAATTCTATCAAATTGAGTCAGAGAATATCCGGTACCATTAGCTTGTCTCCAGGAACAGGCAGCTTGTCTGTTGGTGAAAAGAGTTTTCCCGATATTGATGGAGGAGAGCTGAGTCTTACTTTGACGGATGATGTAGTCCGCTATTTGGATTTAAACCCTTATGCGCCACTGAATGATGCCGTACCTCTTCATCCTCCCGCCCCTAAATCTAATTTAGTTTCTGCCGGTGTGCCTGAAAAACCATTAAATATTCCTACCACAACTCTTGAATTTAAGACGTACACTCAATCCAAAGGTCCTGGAACTTTTTTTATCGGGGATAAACCCTATATTTATTTTGATTT
>CAZQCI010000028.1:0-22355 GCA_964592255.1 uncultured Nitrospiraceae bacterium
CAGTCACCCACTACGTAAAAATTAGAGAAAGGACTTTGTTGTTGGGGTCGATAGCGTTCGCTGCCCACGGTGCAAGAAAGAGTAGCCTCCCGTTCCTTGTTGACGAGGCAATGGATTAACCGAGCGTTTTGTGCTTTTGGAAAAATTTGAAAAAGTTCATCAAGCGCAATGTTTATAATTTCTTCCCGAGATTTTTCTAAAAATTCATACGCACCGCTGATCACACCCATATAATGATAGGGGGGTGTTTTTATGTCTTCCATCTTATTTTTGTTAAAATACCAATGAATTTTTTTTGCAGCTACTCCTATAAAAGAATGGTCTGTCATAATATCCTGATCAAACCAGAGATTAATGGAGACAATGGGTGACGTCTTTAATTGTTGTATTTGCGTAAAGTACGGCAGCGATTCCGCGTAAACGGAAGGAATGATCTTAAGAAAAGAAAAAAACGGAACCGCACTTACGTATAAATCTGTCTTGATCATTTCACCCGTATCTGTTTCAGCCGCCCGGACTTGGTTGTCCAGAATATGCAGCAACTTTATGCTTTTTCCCGTTTCGATGGTATGACCCCGGAGCTCCAAATAATCACGAGCCGGTTTAGCTAAAAGGTCATTAAGGGAATTTTTAGGGAAGATGAGGCGGGAATCATTTTTGTGACCCAGTAATCCTTTTTCTAACACCACAGCCAACATACGTGCGGAGGCTTTTTCGGGCGCGTCATTTAGAGTTGCTAATGTAAGGGGTTCCCAAAAAAGAGTGATTATTTTTTCAGACTGCCCTAATTGCGTTAACCAATCTCGAACCGTTTGGTCCAGAGAGATCGAAGGTTTACCGTTTCGAATATTTTTTAATTCTTGTCCTAATTTTAAAAAATTCCACTTATCCTTCAGCGTAAAAGACTTCATTTTTAAAAGCCCCAGTAACAAGTTAAAAGGGGAAGGGAGAGCTGGAATTTTAAGGGTGTCGAACTGAAGGGTTTCCGACACGAGAGGGACTTCCATATTTTTTTGAAAATGAAGAAGACGTTTGGCTCCGATATTTTCTAAAAAACGGATGGTTTCATGATAGGCCCCCATCATTAAATGTTGACCGTTATCGACCCACGTTTGGGTTTTTCTGTCTTGAAAAGAGTAAGTACGACCTCCGAGGAGAGGTTTTTTTTCTAAAACATGCGCCCGGTAACCTAAGCTGTCTAAAAAAACTGCAGATGACAAGCCGGCAAAGCCTCCCCCAATGATGCAAACCGTTTTTCGTGGGATCATGACAAATAATGTTGGGATAGTACTTTTATCAAAATTATCCCTTTTTCAAAAAAACTTAAACGTACTCTTTTGGTGAGTACCGGATATTTTTGTTTTCTGATTTTTTCTAAAATACAGCGATAGACAACGCCCATGATACGTGCCGCTAGCAATTTTTTTTCGGTGTCTTTTGGAAATTCCAAAAAAGCTTCGTTATAATAAGTTAAGGCGCGTTGATATTGAAAATCCATTAAATGCATAAAATTTTCTGTTTTTTGATGATGTGCTAAATCATTTTCCGTTACTCCAAACCGTTCGAGTTCATCTTGAGGCAGATAGATACGGTTTTTAGTTAAATCTTCTCCCACATCCCGGATAATATTGGTTAGTTGTAGAGCCATGCCTAATTTGATGGCCATGTTTTCCGAAGTAGGACTTTTATATTCAAAAATTTTCATGCACACCAAGCCTACAATGGAAGCAACTTTGTAACAGTACACTTCAAGCTCAGCGAATGTGGCGTATTTTTTTTTGGCGATATCCATTTCGCAGCCATCTAAAAGTTCCAAAAAATAAGAAAGAGGAATATCAAAACGGCGAATGCTTTCTTGGAGTTCTTGAAGAAGAGGCAAATCGGACTTAGTTTGGTAAGAAAAGGTTAATTTTTGTCTCCATTCGTCCAAAAGTTTTTTTTGTTTTTCAGGATTTGGTTCTTCGTCCACAACATCATCCACTACGCGGAAAAAGGCATAAACACGACGGATGGCTTCTCGTTTTTCAGCAGGTAAAAAGAAGAAAGAACTGGAAAAATTAGACTGGCTTTGTGCCGTAATGGTTTTTGCAGTAGTCATGAGAAATCTCTTTTTTTGAGGGCATTCCAGAACAGACTCCAGTAATCCCTTTTTTTCAATTTAGGACGCCGCTTGAAAATATCCCAGTCATTTTGGCGTATTTTTTTTAAAATAGCATTACCGCCCAGCCAGGTTAGTCGGAGTTCCAATCCTAATCGCCCCGGAATTTTTCCGCCTAGGGGCTTGCCTGCATCGAAAAGCTCTTGGGTTCTTTCAACTTGAAAAGACAGGAGACGTTTGAAGTTTTCGTTAAATGTTTTTGTCATCAACTCTGTTTCAGAATATTGAAAGCGGACAAAATCTTCTTTAGGAAGGTAAATGCGGTTTTTTTCAAGGTCTATCGCAATATCTTGCCAAAAATTGGCTAATTGAAGCGCGGTGCAGATATTATCGGAATAATCCATAAAACGCGGTGCCGGATAACCAAAAATGTGAAGAATAATTCTGCCGACAGGATTAGCGGAATGTCGGCAATAATGGAGAACTTGGTCAAAAGTATCGTAGCGAGAAATCATCACATCCATTTTAAAGGCTTTGATTAAATTTTCAAAAAGGACCACAGGGATGTTGAATTTTTCTATCGTCGCTTTCAAGGCAATAAAAATAGGATGCTTGGGTTCTTGTAGAAAAATATTTTTAAGTAAACCTTCCCATTCGTTAAGGCGTTCCATGCGGCTTCCTTCAAATTCCGCTTCATCGGCAAAATCATCAGCCACACGTGAAAAAGCATAAACGGCACAGATATAGGGGCGTAGGGGTGCTGGAACAACAAGGGAAGCAACGGGAAAATTTTCGTAATGATTTTTGGCAAGAGTCATGCAAAACCAAAACGATTCTTCAACGGTATAAGATCGGCCTCCGATAGTAGCGGGCACAAGATCCGGTAAAGAAGATGTTGGGATAAGGTCTGCAGTTGTCACGCTCTTGGTATAGGCAAAAAATAGGGTGAAATAAAGAGTTAGTTTTAGCCGTATTCTGGGCTGAATGACTCATTCTGTTTTTACCTTTTCTTGACAAAATCTATTAACCATCTTGTATAGTGGTGAAATGAGCTCACCCGTTCAAGTCATTGGCAGTTATCTTTCCCCTTATGTTCGTAAGGTTTTAGTGATGTTACATCTTAAGGGTATTGATTATCGGATTGATCCCATTATTCCTTTTTTTGGAAATGACGAGTTTTCAAAAGTCAGTCCTATCCGTCGGATACCGGTGTTAAAGGATGATCAAATCACTTTGTGTGATTCATCCGTAATCTGCCAATATTTGGAAGAGCGTTATCCTCAGCCTTCTTTGTATCCCGACTCTTTTGTTGACCGTGCTAAGGCGCGATGGTTGGAGGAGTACGCCGATACTCGTATGGGTGAGGTGTTTATATGGAAATTTTATTTTGAAAAGATGAAGCCTTTTGTTTGGGGTCAGAAATCGGATGAACAGGTTTTAGAGAAGTCCGCTAAAGAAGAAATTCCCGCTATTCTTAACTATCTTGAATCCGAACTTCCTGAGGAGGGTTTTTTTCTAAAAAAATTTTCTATTGCCGACATAAGTATTGCAGCTTTTTTCCGTAATTCCGGATTTGTAAAATATCAAATTGATGCTACCCGCTGGCCTAAAATGGCGGCTTTTGTGCCCAAAATTCTTTCCTTGGATTGTTTTGAAAAACTAAAAATTTTTGAAGAAAAATCTTTCAAAACACCTATTCTTAAACAAAGGGAAGCCTTGGGTGAGCTGGGCGCCCCCTTAACGGCACAAACTTATTTTAATCCCACACCGCGCTCTGGTGTGATGATGATCTAACGTTACGCTCTGCGGAAAACTTTCTTGAACAAATCTAGACCTGATAAATCGTGCTGAATCATATATTGTTGAATAACCGACATGACTGTGTTGACCAAGATATAGAGCACTAATCCCACTGGCAGAAAGATCATAAATACCGAAAATATCATTGGCATAACCATCATCATATTTTTTTGTGCTGGATCCATAGAAGTGTTTGGAGTGAATTTTTGTTGTAAAAACATAAAAATACCCAAAATGATTGGCGCTATCAGATACGGATCAGGGGCGGATAAGTCTTTGTAGAATCCGAAAAACGGAGCGTGATAAAGTTCAATCGCATTATAGAGAACTTTGTAAAGGGCGATGTAGATCGGCATTTGTAGAATCATGGGCAGGCATCCTCCAGCAGGGTTAACCTTGTGCCGTTTGAATAAATTCATCATCTCCATATTGAGCTTTTCTTTGTCGTTGGCGAATTTTTCACGAATGGATTGCAGTTCCGGCTGAATTTTTTGCATTTCTTTCATGGAATTCATGGCTTTTTTATTGACCGGGTGTAGCAATAACTTAATGAAAAAAGTTAATGCGATAATAGCTAAACCCCAATTGCCGATGATTTTATGGAAGAAGAACAAAAGATTTAAGATAGGTACGGCTATCCAGGCAATCCACCCATAATCCACACTTTTTTCTAAATGTAGATTCAGCTTAGCCAAATCATCACGTTTTTTAGGGCCAATGTAAGCCGAAAATTTGCGTTCTATTTTTTCACCAGGTTGTAAGGTAACAGGGCCATAAGACAAGGATGTGTATATTTGTGTATCGGTTTTTCCATATTCGATAGTTGTTTTATCGGATTCCTGTCGTGAAATAAGGCTAGATAAAAAATAGCGATCGCTGATGCCAGTCCAATAAAAATTGCCGTTAACAATTACTTTTTTAGCAAGTTTGTGAAGGTTCTCATTAGATGTCAGTGAGTCATTTTTTAAATGAAGGGGGTACCAATCGTTCGGTTGGGGATGAATGAAGGAAAGGAGCCCTGTTTTTTTCTCCTCCTTTTTCTGATTGATAGAAATCCATAAGCGTGGATCTAAAGTTAGAGGTTGGTTCCCTGTGTTTGTAATGTCTAAGGTAACTTCGGCAATATAAGGATGGGTGTCTTGCAGGTCGATTTTTTTGAATACTTCAAGAAAGTCACTTTTTCTACCGAATAAGAAAGATGTAAGCCCTTCTTGGCTGCTTTGGGACACCAAGTACCAGGGAGTGCGGCCAATGATATTTTGATCGATGGGTAAGTTTTTTTCAGAAAAGGTTGAGCCGTAAGTACTATAGCCTAAGGTGGTGTAGAAAGCTTGCCCCCCATTTTCTGTTATATTGATCAAGGGCGTTTCGGTTGATGAGCCATGATGGTAATCTTTCAACGACCATGCGTTGATACTGGCGGAGTCGACGGCAATGGTTCCAGAAACTTTTGATGTGGTAAAGGGTATGGGTTCTTTTAAAGATAGTGGCGCTTCTTCAGGTAACGGAGGCAACGTTTGAGGTTGAGGTACGGGATTAGGAGAACTGGGATTAGGAGTTGAAGAAGTTGTTACGGGTTCTGACGGTCCTGCCTGAGGTGTGGCTGGTTTTGGTGGATTAATGACGGAATAGTAGAGAGCAATAAATAAGAAAGAAAGAGCGACGGCTAATATGGATCGAAGCTGTTGGGACATAAAAATTCCTATTTTGATTTGGGGATTGGGTCAAAACCCCCAGCGTTAAACGGGTGACAACGAAGAATACGTCTTAATGAAAAATAAGCGGCTTTGAAAGGGGAAAAATGCTCAAAGCATTCTCGAGCATACTCCGAGCACGTCGGATAAAAACGACAAGCGTCGGGTAATAAAGGAGAAACAAATTTTTTATAAAATCGAATGACGGATAAAAAAAGGACATTGATCATAAAGACGGCTTTCCTTTCTGCTGAGATGTGAGCCGTTGTTTGAATGCATCCAAAGTTTTTTTCCAATCAAGATGATGGAGATGGCTTAAATCACGGTTAGAATAAAAGAAAAAGTCGGCAGCCCCCAAGGAATTTTTGTTTTTTCTAAAAAACTCACGAATTAGACGACGTACACGATTACGTAGAACGCTTTTTCCGGTTTTTGTGGTCAATGAGATCACTAAACGTGGGAAGGAAACCGAATTGGTGAGAGTATAAACGGTGATGGGGCCGAAGGTTAATTTTTTTCCGTGAATGCGGATGGCGCGAATAGCCGCACTACGCGACAATCTTTCTTTTCGAGTAAAAGACTGCCGTGAGGAAAGCATTACTTCTTGGGCACAGTTGGGGTTAAGCGCTTTCTCCCCTTCTTCCGTCTGCGGGCCAAAACGTTTTTGCCGCCGGGGGTTTCCATACGCTTTAAGAAGCCGTGCTTCCGCTTTCTCTTGATTTTACTAGGTTGATACGTTCTTTTCACTTTTTCTTTCCTAATTTTTTTTAAATTTCAAACAGATAAAGGAGTGGTCTTTTTTCACTATTTATTTTTTTTGTCAACGCAAAAAAAGTTTGTGAAAAATTGTGTGCATAGTCTGGTACTTACAAGTTTGTGCAAAAAAAAATAAAATAGACCTTGAAAAAAAATCAGACCGGACTAAAACTCGTCAAACTTTTTTGAGAAGTATTGAAAATTGGAGGTTCTTAAATCAGAAAAAATTTTTTGAGAAAGAAAGTAGTCCTATTTTCGAAAAATTTTTCCTTCTTTAGGCCCGTTTTTTTCTCTTAAAGATAGATTGAGGAATAGTAAGACAGATTAAAGTGTAGGTTTTTGTCTTACGGGGGATTTCTTTTTTTATCCTTCGAAAAATTTGGCCCCTTGCGGCCAAAAACTATTTTTTCTCAGGATGGAAAATGCGAGTTGGCTCTCGAATTTTTCATTGTCCAAAAAAATAAGCAAAGGGTGATCGTTTCATGTCAGAATTGGGTAATCATAGCGAAAACGAGTTAATTGCTCAGGTTTTGGATTCTTTAAAGACCAAGGTCAGCGAGTTTAATTATAATAATTGGTTTAAGAATTCTTCATGGTCTTATGAAGGGCAAGGTGTCGTTAAAATTCAGGTCCCCAGCAAATTTGTAAGAGACTGGATTTGTGAGCATTATCTTCAAGTCATTAAATTTGAATGTTTTAAGTTAACTGGTATTGAACATGATGTTGTTTTTAAGATTCAGCCCATTCATTTAGCTGCTCAATCTGGTCGGGCGCTTGAATCTGTGGCTGTAACGGAAAAAGTAGAGGCAGTGAAATCGTTAGGTGGCGTGGCCGCTTCCAGTACTGTTGTGGGGGCGCCTTCTTTATATCCACAACTTAATCCCCGTTATACTTTTGATAATTATGTCGTTGGTAATTCCAACCAATTTGTTAATGCGGCCTGCCGTGCGGTGGTTTCTAATCCGGCCCGTAATTATAATCCTCTTTTCATTTATGGTGGGGTTGGGTTGGGGAAAACCCATTTACTTAACGCCATTTGTTTAGAAATTCTTAAAACCCATCCCGGTTGGAAGATCCGTTTAGTTACAGGTGAACAATTTACCAACGAAGTGGTCAGTGCCATTCGTTATCAAAAAACTTACGAGCTACGACAGAAATACCGCGTCCAATGCGATCTTCTTCTCATTGACGATGTGCAGTTTATTGCTGGAAAAGAACGAACAATGGAGGAGTTTTTTCATACCTTTAATGCGCTTTATGAAGCCCGCAAGCAAATTGTCATGACGTCCGACGTGTTACCTAAGGATATTCCAAATTTGGAAGAACGCCTCCGTTCCCGGTTTAGTTGGGGATTGATGGCGGATATTCAAGCTCCGGAACTGGAAACGCGCATGGCTATTTTGGAGAAAAAAGCCGAAGTGGATCATATTCGTATCAGTTCGGAGGTCTCTTACTTTATTGCAGAGCAGGTTAAGAGCAATGTGCGTGATTTGGAAGGTTGTTTGGTCCGCTTAGCGGCGATGGCTTCTCTTTCTCAAATGCCCATCACAATGGATTTAGCCCGCGAAATGCTTAAACAAACTTTGCCGGCTCTTAATCGTGGGGTAAGTATTGAAACTATTCAGCAGATGGTGGCTCAACATTTTCAACTGCGTATTAATGACTTAAAATCTCCTCGTCGTCATAAAAATTTGGCTTTACCCCGACAAATTGCCATGTATTTATGTAAAAAACACGTCAAAGCCTCTTTTCCTGAAATTGGCCAAAAATTTGGGGGCAAAGATCATACAACGGTTATTCATGCCTTCCAAAAAATCAAAGAAACAGTCAATTTTGATCTTCAACTCCGAGAAAACATCGATTTTTTAGAAAAACAGATCCTACACCAAGCCTAAGACTTTTTCTTAGTCTTAATCATTCATCTTACATAGCCTAAAAAACTACTTTTTTTAAAAAAGTACCTGGCACCTTAATAGCAAAAAATAACAATATAATTTATTAAATAATATCAAATAGATATAAATTAATTTTTATTCCTGTTTATTTTTTTGAACAAGTTCAAAACTATTATTGACTTTTAGACGATACATATATAATAAATGAACATGTTCAAAAATGTTTTGGACAGCTTTATTTTGATCAAAGGAGATTTATGACTGATCTTAAAACGATAACTTATATAATCTATTTATTTATCAGCTTGGCCGTAACTATTTGGGTAGCCCGTACCCTTTATAAGCGAGGGCGTATCTTTCTAGTAGATGTGTTTAAAAATGAAGAATTAGCCGATTCTATTAACCATCTTTTAGTGGTTGGTTTTTACCTTATTAATATTGGTTATGTGAGCTTGGCTCTTACAGAATCTTATACCCCTCAAAATATAAGTGAATGTATTGAAATGTTGAGCCAAAAAATAGGGTATGTCCTTCTTATTTTAGGTTTTATGCATTTCTTTAATATTTTTGTTTTCAGCCGAATGCGCAAATCCAAACAAGCACATGAACCTTGGGCGACTCAAGCCGGAGTGACACGGTAATGACAGAAAAGATTACTAAGTCAGAACTGACCCGTCGCCGTATCTTGGCGGCGGGTCTTAAATTGTTTCAGGAAAAAAATTTTGAGCAAACCACCATGCGGGACATTGCCAAAGAAGCGGGTGTGGCTGTGGGTGCGGCTTACTATTATTTTAAATCCAAAGATGATTTGGTGATGGAGTTTTATTATGAATGCCAAAGACAGTCTTCCCTTGACTGCGACCGCCTTTGTCGCGAGGTTTCGGATTTTGAAGGCCGTGTTTTGGGTATTCTCAAAGCCAAATTTGCTCAGTTCCAGCCGTCCCGAGAATTTTTAAGTGTTCTTTTCCGAAGTGCCGGTGACCCTCATCATCCTCTTTCTCCTTTTAGTCCAGAGACAAAAGTAATCCGAGAGGAAGCCATTGCGCTTTTTGAAAAATGCCTCCAAGGAACCAATGTAAAAGTGGCCAGCGAATTTCGCCCTTATCTTCCCCGGCTTTTTTGGTTCTATCAAATGGGGCTGATTTTATTCTGGATCCACGATAATTCTCCCCATCAACAAAAAACGGAATTTCTTATGGAAAGAAGTCTGAAGCTGGTTCTTCATCTCTTAAGCCTTTCGCGCTTTCCTTTTTTAGGCAGCCTGCGACGCGGTGTTTTAGATTTGGTTAAAATGGTTGCGAATGAACCCTCTGTTACTGTGCCCATCAATTGAAATGTTTGGTCAGTTTGAAATTGAGTCTCTACTAAAAAATAAAACTGACCCATTATCCAACTTTTTCTTTATAAGAACCTGTTTTTATTATCTTTATTATCTTTTTCATTTTTTTCCTAATAAAAATCATTCAGATCCGTTGTAGAAGGTAGGACAAAGGTTCCTTTGATGAAACGTGATGATCAAAAATGGTTTGAAGATGTGGTGGAGCGTTTTCAGACGCCGTTGATTTCGTACGCCCTGCGTTTTGTCAAAAATACAGAAAAGGCGCGCGAAATTGTGCAGGACACTTTTATGAAGCTGTGTGAACAAAACCCGCAAAAAATAGATAGTTATTTAGCTCCGTGGCTTTATTCTGTTTGCCGTAATCAAGCCATTGATGTGATGCGAAAATCCGGTAGAGAAGAAGGTTCAGTTTCTTTACAGGAACAAACTGTACCTGACAGTCATCAGCAAGAACCCAACGATCAAAATAATCAGAAAATTCTTCACAGCTTTCTCAAAACACTTTCGGACAAACAGCAGGAAATAGTGCGACTTAAATTTCAACACGATCTTTCTTACAGCGAAATTAGTTCCATTACTCATTTATCTATCAGTCACGTGGGAGTTATTCTTCATGAGGCCATTCAAAAACTTCGGGGAATTTACACAAAGAAAGGAGGGGTATCGGCATGAAAAATTTTGATGAAAAACTAACCGCCTATGCCCTGGGTGAATTGTCTGAAAGTGAAAAATCAGAAATAGAAAAACAGATTAAAAATGACCCGAAAATTTTGAAGGAAGTAGAAGAAATTCGCCAGATGTCAGCTTGGCTTAAAGAAGAATTGTCTCAGGAACCTTTACTTAAACTTTCTCCCAAGGAACGCAATTCTATTGATGAGCATTTTCAAAAACAAAACGGAGGTTTTACCCCCTACGCTAGCCCGTTCCAAAAACAAGCTGGTTCGGGACTCATGGGGGTAATATCACATATGAAACAATCACAAAAAAAATGGTTATCTTGGAACAAATCTTTAACCGTATTTGCAAGCCTAGTATTGGCAGCTGGGATTTTTTTACTGTCCCATAAGGAAGGTAACAAAGTGAGTGTTAATAAAAAAATGCCCCCATTGCCTGCGAACGAAGCGAGGGAAGAAAAAATATCCTTTACAGGAACCTATGACACTGTGGGTAAGCCCACTAAGTCATCTCCTAATAAAACAAAAAAGAGCTCCGGCTATTTTGATATGGACGGGTTAGGTTACCGTAATCAAAGCCAGGATTTTAACACAGAAAGCTACGACCGAATTGAGGACAATATTTTTCTGGGAGCCAAAACGAATCCTTTATCCACTTTTTCCATTGATGTGGATACGGCTTCGTATTCCAACATGCGTCGGTTTATCAATCAAAACCAATTGCCGCCTAAAGATGCTGTGCGCATTGAAGAGCTCGTCAATTATTTTAATTATAATTACTCCCCACCTATGGATGACAAACCCTTTGCTGTGCATACCGAAATTGCTTCTGCTCCTTGGGCTCCGGAGCATCGTTTGATGAAAATTGGCATCAAAGGACGAGAAATTCCGGAAGAAAATCGCAAGTCGGCCAATCTTGTTTTTCTACTCGATGTGTCCGGATCGATGAATAGTCCCAACAAACTTCCATTGGTGAAAAATTCGCTAAAATTGTTGGTGAATAATTTGAAGTCGAAAGATCGCATTGCCATTGTTGTTTATGCGGGTTCTTCCGGTTTGGTGTTGCCTTCCACTTCGGCTTCGCAAAAAGAAAAAATTTTAGAAGCTCTTGATAATCTTCAAGCCGGTGGATCCACCAACGGCGGTGAAGGCATCGAGCTTGCCTACAAAACGGCACAAGCTAATTTTATTAGAAACGGAATCAATCGTGTTGTTTTGGCCACGGATGGGGATTTCAATGTGGGCACAACCAATCAAGGAGATTTAACTCGTTTGATTGAAGAGAAAGCCAAGAGTGGTGTTTTTTTAAGTGTTCTTGGTTTTGGAATTGGTAACACAAAAGATTCCACCATGGAAAAACTGGCCGACAAAGGTAATGGCAATTATGCCTATATCGATAACCTTTCCGAAGCCCGCAAAGTATTGGTGGAACAAATGGGCGGAACGCTTGTGACCCTTGCTAAGGATGTTAAAATCCAGGTGGAATTTAATCCCGCTCTTGTTTCGGCGTATCGCCTGGTTGGTTATGAAAATCGAATGCTCAAGGCGGAAGATTTTAATAATGACAAAGTCGATGCGGGAGAAATTGGTGCAGGCCACACGGTAACTGCTCTTTACGAAATTGTTCCTGTGGGCGTGAAAATTGATTTACCAAAAGTAGATTCGCTCAAATATCAAAAGGTTCAAGAAGATGACATGCCTTCTCACACGATGAACCATGAATTGTTGACAGTTAAACTTCGTTATAAAGAACCAACGAAAGATGTGAGTCAATTGATCGAATTTCCCGTAGTTGATGCTGGCGAAAAAGTCGAAACAGCCTCGGCTGATTTTAAATTTGCCTCAGCGGTGGCCGGTTTTGGTATGATTTTACGTGACTCAGCTTACAAAGGAAATGCCACGTTTGATTCTGTCCTCAAATTGGCCCAGGAAGGGGTAGCTAATGATCCCTCCGGTATCCGTTATGAATTTGTAAGCCTAATTACAAAAGCGAAGAGTTTGAAGAATGAGAATTAATTTTAATAACTCATCCCCCCTCTTAAAATAAGAGGGGGGATGACGTTGATAACAATCCCTTGAAATTCTTGCTTCTACTCTTTATAAAAAGACATGCTCAAGGTTTATGAATACAAAAATTGCGGTACTTGTAAAAAGGCGCTGAAATTTTTGGATGATAAAAAAATTCCTTACGAAAAAATTCCCATCCGTGAAATACCCCCCACTCCAACAGAACTTAAAAAAATGCTGTCTTATGTTGGTGACATCCGCAAGCTTTTCAATACTTCGGGGCAAGATTATAAAGCCTTGAACATGAAAGCGAAAATCGGCACAATGACAGAAACCGAGTTGATTACTTTGTTATCGCAGAACGGAAATTTGGTGAAACGTCCTTTTGTTATAACAAAAGAAACAGGTCTGGTTGGTTTTAAAGAAGCTGAATGGGCTGCTCTTAATGAAGCACTTCGCCGTAAGTGACTAGAAATAAAACCCCCTTTGAGGGATTTAAAGGAGAACTGATGAAAAAATATAGTTTGTTTTTCTGCTTGTTTCTATTGGCGTGTTCTTCTTCAACACTTCCGGAAAACAGGCCTCATGATCTGGCCATAGAGTTTAAGCGGGGATTAGGAGATATCAGTGAAGAATTGAAAATAAGTTCCAATGGCAATCATTACACACGCCGTTATCGTAACTCCGAAATTAACATTGATTTTCCATTAGAGGTTGTTGATCTAGACCGTCTCTACCAATCTTTGCGGGATAATTGTTTGGATCAAATTGGCAATCATATCTCCCTTCCTGCACCTACCGATAAAGTGCAAGAGGCTATTCGTGTTACTTTTAAAGATCATAACTATGTTATAGTGACTAAGCCTGAAGATATTTCACTGCGCTGGCGGGGTAAGTGGAAAAATTTGATAAAAACATTTGATGATTTTATTGCTGTTAAAAAAATAAAAACTGAAAAGGAGTTTTCCATTTTTGGTGATGAAAGTCTTGCTGGAAAAAAATTAAAACTTTCCTTTAGTCAGTTGGTTTCTTTTGATGAATCAATTCCGCTGAGGGGTTTGATTAAAAAAATAAAACTTTTGCCAGGTAATTACATTGTTACGGCCTCTCTTGAAAGCTCAACAGCGGCCCCTGTAACCCTGGAGAATTTTTCTACCGATAAAAACCACTGGCTTCGAGTTAAGATGAATAAAGACCAGTTGGAATTTAATTATGCCACTCAAGAAGGTGAAAATTTGTCTACTCTTCCTCCAGAAGTGAAGAATTTTGTGGAAAAACGTGAAGGGTGTGATCATTGGCGTGGGGAATATAGTGAAAATAAGGAAAGACAAAAACAAATTCAAAAAGAAGTCTCTCGGCTTTGCACCGGAAGTGACGCCCAGTTAAAGCAATTAAAGACAAAGTATAAAAACAACTCCGCTGTGATGAAAGTTCTTAATCCTTTTGAAGCCAAAATTGAATAAATTCATATAGAAAAGACTCTAGCAACCTTTTCTTCCTCTCACCGATAAAAGGCATAAGCTCTAAAATTTGAGTGTTTTAAGGATGGGTATGTCTATAAATGTTTCTAATAATCCGCTTGCTCCCAAATATTATACCCAATTAAGCCCCCATGTATCAGTGGGTATGGATAGCTGGAATGGGGAACAAGATGCCTATACCGGCTGGTCAGCACAAGTTGGTCTGACGGCTTTGTTTCGCGGAAAATATAATCCTTATCTCTCTGCCGATTTTGTCGGAGGTCAGATTAAAGATGTCAATCAAACCTCTCTTATTCATAAAGGTTTTGAAGGAGGTTTGGGTGGACAAATTGATTTTCATGATTCTCAAGCTACTCTTCCCATCGGTATTTATGGAGAAGTTGGAAGTGCCAATGGCAACCTCCAGAATTTTGGTGCGGTTAAAAGTTATCGAGGAGCGGGTGTAAAAACGGGGCTCAACATTCATTTAGGACATTGGCAGTTGGGTTTATCCGTCAACTATGGATTGCGGACTTATATGGGAGAAGAAAGTGGAGCCTTACAAAGAGGGGGACGTTTGGGTTTAGGTTTCAACTTGGGTTGGGAGCCGGCAAGAAAAGATTTTACATCTTCCGTTCCTGTGGTGAGCCATGTGGCAAGCCACACTGTGGTAAACCACGTTGTACCCAACCTTCCAGATTCGGCTTCAACGCCTATTTCTGCGCCGCATGCTCAGCCTCCTGGCACGTCTGTTTCTTCATCTTCTCTTCCCACACAACCGGCTGTCGATACCCCTTTGGCCGTAGGCCAACTGATCCCCACTTTGGATTCAAGATGGGTGGATCTTTTGCCCACAGGCCCTTTAGACGAACAAGATGCTGATTATGATGGTAGTGATAGTTGTCTGCCTCAATATGGTAATCAGGTCCGTATTTTAAGTTTGGATCCAACTAATCGTATGGCTCAAGTGGAGTATGTCGCTCTTAGAAATACAGCAGGCACTCGTTGTGACCAAGGTGTTAAGTTTAATTTAAGTTTTGATGAATTGGAAGAATACAAAAAAGAATATCCTGAAATGCGACGCAAAGAATTGAGTTTTATATCACAAATAGAACAAGCTGTAGAAAACCCGTCTCCTTTTCCTAAACAACCTACAATAAAAGGAGACAGATGGGTGCATTATGTTAGCGTGCCTCCCGATAAGCAGGATCAATTTAAAACCACTCAAGCCTATCTTAAATCACCTCTTGGTTTTGGAGATGAGGATAGATGTCTCATTGAAGATGGGGAGCCCATTGAAAAATTAGGCCAAGTTACTAACTCACAAGGCGAATCTTATGACATTGGCCACTATCTTTCTTATGACGATGGAGGGACTGAGTGTGATTATAATACTATCATCATGGTAAAAACATCTTCTTTAAATGAAGATGTAGATGATTAGTTTAAAAGTAGAATTAGCCCTTCCATTGACTTTTCCTCCTTTTCATACGATGCATAGCCCCCATGGAACCGCAATACATCCTCATCAAGGGCGCAGGCCAGCCCAATCTCAAAAATAGAAAATAAGATTTATTTTGATGATGTTGAAAAATTCCTGAACAACTTTGGACCCAACGTAAAAGATTATAACCGCTCTTCACTGGTGTAAGGGCATCAAAAAAATCCTGAAAATTTCATAACAAGTAAGGTATGACGACGAAATAATCGACTGACATTTCCCTTAACCCAAAAGCCGATCATTAAATGCTAATTAAAAATTTAATTTTTAATTGACATAATTTTAAAAAAGTATATAATTTTTAGTATGTTACAGAGAGAGCAGGCCTCTTTTTTAGAACAATTTGGGCCTAAATATCCTATTATTACCCTTATTGGGCCACGACAATCAGGTAAGTCTACGCTGGCTCGTAGTTTGTATCCGGATTACATTTATGTCTCTTTGGAAAGCCCTGATGATCGTCTTTTAGCGATTGAAGATCCGCGTGGTTTTTTTAAGCGTTACCCAGCCCCCCTCATCATTGATGAAGTTCAGCGAGTACCCGACCTACTTTCTTACATTCAAACTTTTGTGGATGAACCTGGCTTCAACGGACAATTTGTTCTTACAGGATCCCATCAAATGTTGCTGATGGAAAAAATCACTCAGTCACTGGCCGGGCGCACCTTAATTTCTAGACTACTTCCCTTTTCTTTAAGCGAACTCAAACAAAATGGAATGAATCAGGCCATCAGTTCCATCGACACTTTGATGTTCACCGGCGGCTACCCTCGTATTTATGATAAAAATATTCCCCCCACCCTATGGTTGGAAGGTTATTTTCAAACTTATGTCGAAAGGGATGTCCGTGCCTTGCTTCATGTCGATCATCTGCATCTGTTCGATCGTTTCATCAGAATGTGTGCCGGGCGGGTCGGCCAGCTGGTTAATTTTTCATCCTTAGCCTCCGATTGCGGAATTTCCCCGCCCACGGCGCAATCATGGTTGTCGGTACTGCAAACTTCGTTTGTATGTTTTCAGTTATCGCCTCATTTCGTCAATTTCAACAAGCGCTTGGTTAAAACCCCGAAAATTTATTTCTATGACACGGGCCTGCTTTGCACTCTTCTCAAAATCCAAAATACAACCCAATTGGCCAGCCACCCTTTGCGTGGCTCCATTTTTGAAAACTGGGTGATTGCCGAATTGATGAAATCCTATTTCAATAAAGGAGAAGAACCCCCCCTTTATTTTTGGCGTGAAGGTAACGGCAAAGAAATCGACCTGATTGTGGATGAAGGAACAAACCTCTATCCTATCGAAATAAAATCAGCCTACAGTTTTGATCCTTCATTTTTAAACAATCTCAAAACCTTCATCCGTTTTCCGGAAGACAAAAACAAAAAACCAAGCCCGAATGGGGAATGTGTTTATTGCGGCGATACTTCCTATCAATTTCACAATTACCATATCCGCTCTTGGAAAGATGTGGGATGAAAAAGTTAAAAAATATGTAAAAAACCAATGTTGTTCCTAATCAAGAAAGTCTCAAAAATTAAGCAACCTTCCCGCCAGAGTGCCGATAAGCCAAATAGATCCTGAAATTGAGATTTTTTTAAAGGCACTATGGCAATTTCCGTTACATCTATAGATGGAGAGAATTCTCTTTATGTTACTCCAGCACATTACGTACAGTTAAGCCCTGATGTGTCGGTTGGACTTGACCGTTGGCAGGGTTTTGGCAAAAATCCTTATACCGGCTGGCAGGCAAAAGCCGGTGTGACGGCCTTGTTTCGCAGGGTCTACCGCAAATTCAATCCTTATCTTTCCGCCGATTTGGCGGGAGGCACTGTTTCCAAAACGACGCAGGCGTCTTTAAGTCGTCTTGGTTTTGAAGGAGGAATCGGAGCGCAGGTTGATCTGAACGATTCCGGAACAATTTCCATCCCTGTTGGTATTTACGGAGAAATCGGTGGCGCCAGCGGATCAGCGGCTTTGGCCAATGCGAGTTCTTTGGATGCTCTGAAAAATTACAGAGGAATCGGATTGAAGAGTGGATTAAATATCGCGGCTCACCATTTTAGTCATGGTGATTTGCAATTGGGATTATCCGTTAGCTACGGCTTGCGCACTTATGTGGGGGAGGACAATTCCGTTTCCAAACGAGGAGGACAATTTGGAATTGGTTTCAGTATAGGTTGGAGTCCGCGGAGAAAATATCATTCCCCTGTGCCTGTGGTAACAGAGGCTCCAGAGCCAACAGCCACTGTAACTTCAACAATGATCAAGCCGGGGGATCCGTTAAACATTAATCTGAATTTCAGGAGTAACATTCGTGGTATTCAAGTAAAAGTCGGAGACAGAATTTATGATTTGGATCAATCTGACACTGATTATGTTAATGCAGTAGTTGGAGGTAGGATACAGATAACTGACAATGATCTGCCCACAGAAGTTAAGGACTCTTATAAAGTCGGAGGTAAAATTTATAAGCTGGATCAAACTGTTACTGATTTGCCGAATCCACTGCTTGTTAAAGAGAATATCAGCCAAGATTTTCCAAATGGATGGAAAGGAAACATAACACTCATTCTAAGAGGAGATGGCCCAGATCCGTTTTTCTTGCCAGTCAACGGAGGAGAAATTACGATTGCCAGTCCCACGGGTAAGTTCCCTCCATTAGGAGAGGTGCGCGTGGATATGCATTCCATTGATGGTGAAGGAGGAATTGGAGTCTTTGGTTCTGATAATTACCGGGTTGGGTGTGACACTGTTTTGCAAGCAAGTTATACGGATGCCCAATCCCATACACAAAACGGTTTAACAGCCCGCCTGGTTCCGTTATGCCACAACGCAACCTACTCTACTGAAAAAGGACCTTATATTTTTGTGGGAGTAGGCAGTCAGGTAAAATATGGCAATAGGCAATGGCAAGTGATAAGCTTGGATGAAGACCAGATAGTGTTTAAAGAAATTCCCACAGAAGAACTTGGTTCCAATGTCATGATTTTTCCTGAACGATACATGCGTATGGCGGACTAGAGATATCCCCACCGCACATTGACTTTCCCCGCTTTTCGTGATGACTACGTCCCATGGAACCCCAATACATCCTCATCAAGGGCGCGCGGCAGCATAATCTCAAGAATATTGACGTTAAAATTCCGCGCAATCAGTTGGTAGTGATCACCGGGCTGTCCGGCTCCGGTAAATCCTCGCTGGCTTTTGATACGCTTTATGCCGAGGGGCAGCGGCGGTATGTGGAATCACTTTCGGCTTATGCCCGGCAATTTTTGGAGCAGATGGGAAAACCCGATGTGGATTTTATCGAAGGTCTTTCACCGGCGGTTTCCATCGACCAAAAAGCGGCCAGCCATAATCCGCGTTCCACCGTCGGCACTGTTACCGAAATTTATGATTATCTCCGCCTGCTTTATGCGCGCGTGGGTATTCCTTATTGTTTCCAATGCGGAAAACCTATTTCGTCCCAAACCATTTCTCAGATGGTGGATCGCATTATGGAACTACCTGAAGGAAGTCGGCTTCATCTTTATGCGCCGGTTGTTCGTAATCGCAAAGGCGAGTATCACAAGGAGCTCAAACATTTTCGAAAAGAAGGTTTTGCACGCATTCGTGTTGATGGTGTGATGAAGGAATTAGAAGAGGAGATTAAACTCGACAAAAATAAAAAACACACTCTCGATTTGGTCATCGACCGTATTGTTCTTAAGGAAGAAGTAAAATCACGCCTGGCAGATTCTCTGGAAATGGCCACGCGCCACGCGGATGGTTTAGCACTTGTAGAAATTTTGGGCACAGATAAAGAAATTTTCTTTTCTACTAAAAATGCGTGTGTCGATTGCGGTGTAAGTTATCCTATCTTTGAACCTAATATGTTTTCGTTCAACAGCCCGCAGGGGGCCTGTGAAAAATGCAGCGGGCTAGGCACATCTAATTTTTTTGATCCGGATCTTGTTGTGCCTAATCCTAATCTTTCAATCCGGGATGGAGCGATTGCCCCTTGGTCTGGTCGGCGAGAAATTTATTACCACAATATTTTGGAAGCTCTCTCCAAGCATTATAAATTCGATCTCTCAACTCCTTGGCAGGAATTGCCCCAAAAGGTTCGTAATCTCATCTTGAATGGTTCCGGTACGGAAGAACTCCAGTTCTCTTACGACAAAGGAGAGGGCCGGCATTTCTACAACTCAACCTTTGAAGGCGTACTGCCGACTCTTGAACGCCGGTACCGCGAAAGTGATTCCGATTGGCTGCGTGAAGAATACGAAAAATTCATGAACATCCAACCTTGCTACGACTGCGAAGGAGCGCGCTTAAAGCCGGAAAGTTTGGCAGTGAAGGTTGGTGAAAAAACTATTTATGAAGTCACAAAACTTTCCACCGAAAAAGCACAGGCTTTTTTTAAAACACTTACTTTCAGTAAAAAAGAAAAAGAAATAGCCGGAAGAATTTTGAAAGAAATTGACGAACGTTTAGGGTTTTTAGTTCGCGTCGGCCTCGACTATCTCACACTCGACCGGACTTCGGCAACCCTCTCCGGCGGGGAAGCCCAACGCATCCGGCTTGCTACGCAAATTGGATCCTCGCTTGTTGGGGTGCTCTACATTCTTGATGAACCCAGCATCGGGCTTCATCAACGGGACAATGACCGGCTTCTAGAAGCTCTGTACCGTTTGCGCGACTTAGGTAACACGGTGATCGTTGTGGAACACGATGAAGACACCATGAAGGCTTCCGATCATTTAATCGATATGGGTCCTGGGGCTGGGCGGCATGGTGGGGAGATTGTCGCCCAAGGAACTCCAGCCCAGGTGATGAAAAATAAAAAATCCGTCACGGGACAATTTTTGTCAGGAGCCAAAAGTATTCCGGTGCCTAAGAAAAGACGGAAACCTGGTGACAAGGAAATTGTCATTCGTGGTGCTGAACTCAATAACCTTAAAAAGGTCGACGTCACTTTTCCTCTTGGTTTGTTCATCGGGGTGACGGGCGTATCGGGCTCTGGAAAATCTTCTTTAATTAACGACACGCTTTATCCGGCTCTTGCACAAAAGCTCTATCATTCCAAAATTCCTGCTGGAAAACATCAACGCATTGAAGGGCTGGAGGCCATCGATAAGGTGATTAACATCGACCAGTCCCCCATTGGGCGCACACCGCGTTCAAATGCGGCGACTTACACCGGGCTGTTTACGCATCTGCGTGACCTTTTTACCGAAATGCCGGAATCCAAAGCGCGCGGTTATAAGGCCGGGCGTTATTCCTTCAATGTCAAAGGTGGGCGTTGTGAGGCGTGCGAAGGCGATGGGATGATCCGTATCGAAATGCATTTTCTGCCCGATGTTTTTGTGGAATGTGAAATCTGCCACGGCAAGAGGTACAACCGTGAAACTTTAGAAATTACTTATAAAGGAAAAAACATCGCGGAAATTTTATCCATGACAGTAGAACAGGCTTTTGATTTTTTCCAAAATGTCCCGCTCATCAAAGCCAAACTTACGACTCTTAAAAAAGTCGGTTTGGACTACATTGAAATTGGCCAATCAGCGACAACACTTTCTGGTGGTGAAGCTCAAAGAATCAAATTAGCCAAAGAACTTTCCAAACGTTCCACCGGGCGTACCCTCTATATTTTGGATGAGCCCACAACAGGTTTGCATTTTGAAGATATTGCTAAATTATTGGGGGTATTAAACGAACTGGTTGCGTCTGGAAATACGGTAGTTGTCATCGAGCACAATTTGGACGTGATCAAAAGCTGCGATTACCTTATCGACTTGGGTCCGGAAGGCGGCGAGCACGGCGGACAAGTGATTGCCACCGGAAGTCCCGAGGAAGTCTCGAAATCTTCCACCTCTTATACGGGAAAATATTTGCGCAAATGCCTTTAGATCAAAGGGCTTAGTCTGCTGCGGGTTTTTCCTTGTCGTTTTTAGCGATGAATTTTTTGATGTCCTCGATGTGTTCCACCACGAGTTTTGCTTTTTTTAATCCGAATTGAAAAGGGTAACGATCTTCCTCGCTGTTTTTTAAAACCAACATGGGGTTTCCTTTATATTCAGATTCTTCAACAATGGCCATAAAATCTCCTTTAGAAGTTGTCATCCCCGTGAAGTCCCAAGGGGGTAAGCGGGGATCCAGGAATTATTAAAAAAACTGGATTCCCGCCTTCGCGGGAATGACAGTGTATATGAAGCTAAAAAAAAATTATTTCAAGGAATAAACGTAACTTACCCATTCATTCTTTTTAAAACGCTGAATCAATGTATAATCTTTAAAAGCTTCTTCAATAGAAGTGCCTTCACTTTCTACAATGCCCGATAAAATTACCGTTCCGTTTGTGTTGAGTCGTGCCTCCATTTGTTTTTGAAGAAAAATAATTGTCGGTGCTAAAATGTTGGCTACGATAAGATCGTACTTCTCAGTTTTTTCATTTACTTCTGCAATATCGGCAAATAGTCGGATATCTTTTAGCTGATTCAGTTCAAAATTTTCTGTTGCATTAATCCGGGCTTCGGCATCAATTTCTACGGCATCCACAACGGAAATTTTTTTCATTTTTCCAAAAATGGCCAAAATACCGCTGCCTGTTCCTATATCCAACATTTTAAAGTTCACGCCTTTTTTGTTTACTACGTATTCAATCCCTTCAGAAGCCAACTGCGTGCTTTCGTGCCGCCCTGTTCCAAAAGCAGCACCCGGGCGGATGATTAATTTTTTACCCGACTCCACCCTCGATTCGGTTGGCATGTCGTTGGGTGGAATGATCCATGTTCCCGGTACCAGTTCTAAGGGTTCAAAAGTGTGGGGTTTAAAATGATTGGAGTTAAGGGCAATGGTTGTGTGAGAGACGGAAGTGGCAGGTAATGTATCGGAAATTTTTTTGACGCGTTCCGTCACTTCTATCGAGTCATCAAAATAAACTTTTAATCGTGTTTCGTCACCCCATTCTTGTTCTTCAATTCCCAAGCAGCCTTCTTGGTATAAAAATCCGGCTGCAAAATCTACCTGATCGGAAGGAAGGTGTAATGTAATGACATGAAAAGCTTGAGACATAGGGGGTCTTTTATTAGCACCTTTTTCAAAAAAGTGCCGATAATACAAGGGTTATGGCATTTTGCATCAATCTCA
>CAZQCI010000029.1:0-22315 GCA_964592255.1 uncultured Nitrospiraceae bacterium
ACTCCCCCTAACCCCCTCTTATTTTAAGAGGGGGATTCGCGTAAGGTGAGTTATTAATTTCTCAAGGGTTTTCCCGTCATCAAAAGCGCTTGCATACGGGCTTGGGATTTTTCTTCGCCGCAGAGCTGTAGGAAGGCTTCTCGCTCGATATCTAGAAGATATTGCTCGGACACCAGACCTTGTGTCGGCAAACCTCCCGCTGTGAGAACATGAGCCAGTTTAGAGGCAATGAGCGCATCGTGCTCGCTGACCATGCCCTGAGCGCGGAAGCCCTGGATAGCACTGAGCACAGCCATCTTACCGCCGCTACCGGGAACAAGAATATCTTCACGAACAGGAAGAGGTTTGAAATCTTTGGAATACTCCAGCACATCTTGCTTAGCATCGAAGAGAAGCGAATCACGTGAAAGTGAAATACGTGTATTTCGACGCATATATCCCAAATTGATGGCCTCTTTAGAGCTCATCGACACTTTGGCAAACGCCACCACTTCAAATGTTTTTTGAACTTTAGGGAAAGGGCCACCATCCGATAAGCCAGCCCAACCTTTAGAACCTTTAGCTTTAAGGGCTTCTTCCATATTAAGAAGCAGACGCAAGTTTCCACCACCGCCAGGAATTAAACCAGCACCAACCTCCACTAATCCCATATAAGTTTCACCATAAAGACGATTGTGGGTTCCCGCCATGGATACTTCGCAACCACCACCCAAAGCTAAACCAAACGGAGCCACAACCACGGGCTTGGAAAAATGCTTCATGCGCATACAAACATTTTGAAAGCCCGACACCATATCTTCAATGGCTTTCCAGTTTTTCTGCTGCGATTCCAACCAGAGCAACATAAGGTTAGCACCAGCGGAAAAATTAGGTGCGTCATTGCTCACAACCAATCCACGATAATTATTATCTTTCTCCACCAAATCGAGCGCATCGTTTAAAGCCTGGCCGATGTCGGAGTCGATAGCATTCATCTTGGTGTGAAATTCCACACATAACACGCCGTCACCTAAGTCGATAATGGAAGCTCCGTCATTGGACTTAATCTCCCGTTTTTGATCTTTAAGTGTTTTGATGACTAAATGATTGGAGCGACTTTTAATTTCTTTGTAAGAACTAGAAGCCAAATCAAAATAATATTTCTTACCATTTTCGGTTTTATAAAAAGAACCTTGTCCTTTTTCCAAAACGGCTTTGATAATGGCCGGAAGGGCAACACCCTCTTTTGTTATACGATCAGCCGTTTCTTTAACCCCCAACGCATCCCAAGTTTCAAAAGGGCCCAAATCCCAATTAAAACCCCACTTCATCGCGTTATCAAGGTTAACAACATCATCTGCAATTTCAGGAACACGGTTGGCAGAATAAACTAAAGTATCGCGTGTGATTTTCCAGGCAAACTGTGCGGCTTTGTCATCTGCGGAGATTAAGGCTTTGATACGCTCACCAACGCCTTCAATTTCTTTAGCGGCTCCCAAAGATTCATACTTCACCTTCACTTGAGGTTTGTATTCCAATGTATTCAAATCGAGGGAGAGAATTTCTTTTTTACCTTCAGCGTTTTTACTTTTCTTATAAAAACCCTGTTTGGCTTTATCACCCAACCATTTGTTGGCCATCATTTTTTCCAAAACAGATGGCACTTTGAAGATGTCACGTTTTTCATCTTTCAAACAAATGTCGTAAGTATTTTTAGCCACATGGATCAAGGTATCCAAGCCCACCATGTCTGCTGTGCGGAAGGCGGCTGATTTAGGGCGTCCCGTAGCAGGACCGGCAATTTTATCCACCTCTTCCACAGACAAACCGTCTTGCATGGCGTAAGCTAAAGTAGCCATCCATGAAAACACACCAATGCGGTTGGCAATAAAGTTAGGTGTATCTTTAGCAGTCACCACACCTTTACCTAAAACATTTTCCAAGAAATCGGACATGCCCGAAACCACTTTGGGATCAGTATCCGTATCCGAAACCACTTCTACCAACTTCATGTAACGCACCGGATTAAAAAAGTGAGTGATGATGAAATTCTTTTTAAAGTCGGCAGACAATCCTTGAGCCATATCTTTAAGAGGAATGCCGGAAGTGTTAGAAGAAACTACGGCTCCCGACTTCATGTTCTTGGCAACCGTGGCAAACACTTTTTGTTTGATGTCTAAACGTTCGGTAACGGCTTCCACAATCCAGTCGCAATCTTGAAGAAGATTAAGATCATCTTCCATATTCCCAGGAGTGATGAGACGCGCATCTTTGGAATCGTAAATTAAGGAAGGTTTGAGCTTAAGAACAAATTCGTTAATACCTTTAAGGGCTAATTTGTTTCTAAACTCTTTGGATTCTTTTTTAAGCCCCGCCTTGGCGTCATCGTCAGTAAACGGCAAAACGATGTCGAGAAGCACACTGGGAATACCCGCATTCGCCAAATGCGCTGCAATACCAGAACCCATAATACCAGAACCTATGATGCCGACTTTTTTTATTTGCATAGTCATTTTCCTAACTCCCCCTCACCCGCTTCCTACGCCAAAAAATCTTTTGGCTACGGCGGCCGAGCCTCTTGAGGAAAACTCGTCCCTCCTCTTCATGTAAGAGGAGGACAGGAGGAGTTACAAATTATAATCGCTCAATCACTGTCGCAATACCTTGCCCACCACCGATACACATACTTTCTAAACCGTATTTTTTATCGTAGGTAAAAAGATCTTGGACTAAGGTAGACATAATCCGGGCACCGGTGCACCCAAGAGGATGCCCTAACGCAACGGCTCCGCCTTTGGGATTTAAACGCTTGTCATCCCATTTAATTCCCAGCATTTTCGCACAGCTCATGGTCTGCACGGCAAAAGCTTCGTTCCATTCGAGAATATCGATTTGGTCAAGAGTCAAACCGGCACGCTTAAGAGCCTTGGGAATAGCAAACCCAGGACCTTCGCCCATCGTTTCCGGAGCACATCCGGCTACAGCCATAGATTTAATCTTGGCCAATGGCTTAATGCCTAATTCTTTGGCTTTCTTTTCAGACATAATGATCACAGCCGCAGCCCCATCTGTTAATGGAGATGAATTACCGGCGGTAACACTACCCCCTTCTTTGAAAGCAGGTTTAAGTTCCCCTAATTTTTTGCGATCAGGAGTACGAGGACCTTCATCAATATCAATGACTAATTCTTTACCCTCTTTGGTTTTGATATGAACCGGCACCACTTCTCCAAACAACTTCTTCTCCATGGCGGCAATGGCTTTTTCATGAGAGCGGGCGGCATATTCGTCTTGATCGATACGCGCAATTTGATGTTTAAGAGCCAAATTTTCCGCCGTCATTCCCATGGAAATATAGGCCTGCTTGGCCCCCGGCTGCATCAATTTTTCATTCAACGATGGATTAAAACCACCCATCGGCACATGACTCATGGTTTCTGCACCGGCCGCGATAATCACATCGCCATTGCCACTCATAATATTTAAAGCAGCCGTGTTAATGGCTTCTAAGGAAGACCCACAAAAACGGTTAACCGTAACAGCCGCTACAGAATCAGGAAGGCCGGCCAAAAAACCTACGTTTTTGGCCAAATTCATCCCCTGTTCTCCTTCGGGCATGGCATTTCCAAGAATTAAATCTTCGATAAGATTAGGATCCAAATTAGGGACTTTGGCCAAAGCCGCTTTCACCACTTCAGCAGCCAAGTCGTCAATACGAGTCCAAATATAATTCCCCTTAAGAGCACGACCCATGGGGGATCGAACGGCGGCAACAATCACGGCATCTGTCATGGACCAGCTCCTCTGGAGCATCAGATACCGTAAGCGCTGCGAACGGTATCAAATCTCCTTTTATCTCGCCTTGCTGATGAAGCGGAGGCGGGTTGTTAAAATGAATGACTATTCAGTGGCTATCAAGTTTGACTAAATAATGTCAAGAGGGTAAAAATTTTCATGCCTCAAAACCCAACATTAATGGACGGCGCCATGGGGACTATGTTGCAAGCACGGGGCTTGCCGAAGGGGCAAGCATCGGCTGTGTGGAATATCACAAACCCTGTAGCCGTTAAAAAAGTTCATGAAGAGTACATCAAGGCTGGGAGCCAAATTATTTTCTCCAATACTTTTTATGGAAGCCTTGAAGAAATAAAAGCAGGAATCCTTCTAGCTGAAGAGTGCGTTAAAACTCATACTCACATTCTTTTGGGCGGCTCGCTCACGGAACAAGAAAATTTAGAAGAAAAAATAAAAATCCTTTCTTCCCACACCATCGATTACCTTGTGTTGGAGACACTGACGAACCTCAAAGGCATCCGTAAAGGCGTGGAAAGTGCCCACAAAATGGCTCCTACCCTACCTTTAATGGTGTTGATGACGTTAAACGAAAAAGGCCAATTGGCTTCAGGTGAGCCGTGGGAACTTGCCGTAGATGAATTAAATCAGGCTAAAACAGCGGTGGTCGGCTTTAACTGCTCTTTTGGGCCCGATCATCTCTACCCTCATTTTTTGGAACTAAAGAGACGAACTAAAAAACTCGTGGCGATAAAACCGAATACTGGATCTATAACGCCCCACTCGTTTTCCGATTGGATAAAAAAATACATCGACGCCGGGGTTGATTTTATCGGAGGGTGTTGTGGAACCACACCAGAAGACATTCAAGCATGCAGATTTTTGATCAAATAAAGCGCTTTAAATTTCTCATCCTCTTCATAGCGGCAGGAACTAGTCTGTTTTTATACACATCCCGTTATGATGGCCCACCTAGAAGTATCACGTTTCTGGACCGTCATCATCAATGGATCGGCACGCTGTATCCACTCAACGAAGGATTTCAACAATGGATTCCTTTAAAAAAAATTCCCCCAGATATCATTCAAGCCACTATCAAAAAAGAAGACAGATTCTTCTACTGGCATTTAGGGCTTAACCCAATTGCAGTGATCAAATCACTCGTCGACAACATCCGTCAGGGCCAAGTCGTACGTGGCGGATCCACTCTCACCCAGCAACTGGCTAAAAACTTAATGCAGGAAAAAAACGGCAAAAATAATTCCCGCACATGGACCAATAAAATCAAAGAAGCTTTTCTAGCGTTAGGTCTGGAAATAAAACATAGTAAAAAATGGATTTTGGAACGCTACCTCAACACCGTCTATTACGGTAACCGCTGCTATGGCCTAGGAGCGGCAGCCCAATTTTATCTTGGAAAAAATTTGGAAGAACTCACCGAAAACGAAATAGATTGGATAACGTCTCTACCTAAAGCTCCCAACAAATTATCGGCCTCTCTTAAGGGAAAAACACCTCATCCAATTGACGCAAACTTAGCGCGTCATTTTATGGAATATGTTTTAAAGCAAGAGGGGAAAAAAGTGAAAAAAAATCCAGTCATAGAAACCACGTTGGATCTCACGCTACAAAAAAACTTAGAATCCGGGCTTAAACAAAACTTACAAAACAGAACTAGCGAAGACCCTCTGCTGAATGCCGCCCTCATTGTCATCAATGTCCCTAACGGCGACATTCTCACCATGATCGGCTCACGTGATTACACAAACAATAGTATCAGTGGCCAATTCAATGCAGCCACAGCTCTACGGCAACCAGGATCCACACTTAAACCGTTCACCTATTTTACCGCCTTATCCAAAGGTTATTCGGCAGACACCCTCATTCCAGATGAGCCCGTCAGCTTTTCAGCCACAGAGGATGAAAAAGCCAATGCTTACAGTCCACAAAATTTCGACCGACATTTTCACGGTTTTGTCAGTTTAAAGCAGGCTTTGGCTAACTCCTATAATGTCCCTGCTGTCGTTGCTTTAAATGACATCGGCTTAGGTTACTATTATGCCCTCTTAAAAAAATTTGGCTTTACCTCACTCAACCAATCACCGGATCACTATGGCCTGTCTCTTACTCTAGGCTCAGGAGAAGTCAGCCTCGTAGAACTAACCAACGCCTATGCCACCTTAGCGCGCGATGGACAATTCCTGCCCTTTCGTTACCTCACAGACCAAAAAATACCCAAAAGTGAAGAGGTTCTGCCTCAAGCTGAAAAATATGCCCACGTCATTACGGATATTTTGGCAGACTCCTCCGCACGACTAAAAGCCTTTGGTTGGAATGAAGATTTAATTATTGAAGACCGAAACGTTTCGGTTAAAACAGGAACAAGCTTTGAACATCGGGATAATTGGACCATAGGCTATAACAAAAAGTATGCCGTAGGTGTTTGGGTCGGCCATAGCGATAGCTCTCCTCTCAATGGAACAACAGGGGCCACAGGGGCAGGTCCACTCTGGCATATGGCTTTTGAAAATTTACTCAGAAAAAAATCGGAAACGGAACAAGGTAGAAACCAAACTTTGGAAAAACCTTCGGCCAATCATTCAGAAAACAACCCCTTTCCCTTACCTTCTTGGCAAATCATATCTCCTCTTTCCAATAATCATTATCGGGTGAGCGCCATCGTCCCAAAAGAACATCAAAAAATTTTAGCCTCTATTAAAACAAACGGACTGGAATTAAAAAACTTTCAATGGTATCTGGACGATATTAGTTTTAAACCAGAGAATTTTTCGGCAAACTCATCCACAATTAAAGGGTGGATTACACCAGAAATAGGCAAACATGTGTTCACGGTAAAAGCAGAGGATGGTAGTACACAACGTGTGGTTTTTTGGGTAGAACAAGAATGAAAAACTCGGGAGCTTGCTCCCGAGTTTCATCCTGAGAAAAACAATTTAAATTTTCGGCCCCAAGGGGCCGAGTTTTCGAAGGATAAATAAATAGGGGATAAAATAATGCAAAGAAAATTTACTTTTAATTTAGGATACTCCATTGTGTTGGCAGCCTTTCTTTTTCTCCATTGCCACGGACCCAAACCAACCGAAAACCACAATCCCACACAACCCACACCTCAAAAGAATGAAGGGGGACTCCTTAAAGTATTAACTTACGCCCCCACAGGAAAAGAATTACCCATTACAACAGAAGGCATTACTGTCTTATTTGACAAAGCCATGGTCCCCCTCACAACCTTGGATGCCGGACGTGAAAAAGCCATCGACGTGCAAATTTCCCCAAAAATAGATGGAAAATTTTTCTGGCTCGGAACTCACGGATTTATCTTTCGGCCAACCGAAGCTTTCAAACCAGCCACCACTTATAAGGTAACCATTCCCGAAGGGTTAACCTCTCTGGATGGCAGCAAGATTGAAACCCCTTTAAGTTGGGAATTTTCTACCGTAACCCCGGCTATTATCGCTTCATCCCAAAATGCAACCTCGCTTCCAAAAAATGCTGCCTTCTTTCTAAAATTTAATCTTTCTATGAATAAGTCGGATGTTGAAAGTAAAATAAAGATTTTAGATGCCAATACGTCTAAAGAATTAAATACCCCTTACCAACTTTTATGGTCAGACAACGACCATGAGGTCATTATTCATTTTACCAAAACACTGCCTTGGGATGCCTTCATTCAAGTCAATCTACCCGCTGGATTAAAAGCCGTGTCAGGGAATCTCACAAGCCATCTTCCTTATTCAGGAATCATGAAAACTCCAAAGGAAAAAGTCCAACTGAACTCCATCGTCATCGGTTATTATGACGAAAAAATCTCAACAGATAAAACCAATCAAGTAGATAAAACGGATCGAGTGTGTTTCAAATTCGACCAAGCCATTACTATCAAATCCTTTGAAAATGCCATAACGGTGGAATCGTCCGAAGAAGGAAAATACCATCCTTACTACTATGGGTTTAGTTATGAATATTATGAAACTCTCAATGCAAAAAAACAAATCGACTCTGTCAATGGGATGAAAACAATCTGTTCCAGCTTTTTTCACGAATACAACAAAGATTACAAAATATCAGTTAATCCAAAAAAATTGGTTGCTGTATCAGGAGCCACTTTTGAAGGCACCATCGATGCCACACGCTACCACACGGCACATGCTCCTGCGAATTTAAATGCTAAAGTTGAAAAAAACTTACTCTCCCCTGGCACCACATTGTCCTTGCCTTATGAAACCATCAATCTCAAAGAAATTGGGTTACGCATCTATAGCTTAAAACCAGAAGACTTTTCAGGAGACATCAAAAATGTCAAAAGTGAACCGGAAGGAAAATGGGATCAAAAAGATAAAAAATTCATTTACGCCAATCCCCCAACAAGCAAACCGTTATATTATGATTCGTCATTAACCCTCCCTTTGGATAAAAATTATTTCGCCATCGACACTAAAAAAATGGTTCCTCTGGCAGAAGATAAAATATCTTTGGATACAACAAAAATAGATGAGGCAACCACCTTCAAAGTAGACTTGGCGGCCTTTAAAAATTTCACCCCTAATTCAGGATTGTATTTAATAGAAGCCATTCCTCTTGGTTTGTCAAAAGGAGAAGCCCCACGCCCCGTCTATAGCATGGTCCAAATTAGTAATATCGCCTTAGCCCTTAAACGTGAAACTAACCACATGCTTGTTTGGGCCACAGATATTGAATCCGGAAAACCTTTAAGCCAATTGCCGGTGGAAATTATTTACCGAAAGTCATACTCATCCCAAGGATACACCGAACCTCTTTCAAAACAAGTCACAACGAATAACGAAGGTGTTGGTATTGTATCGGGCACTTGGACCACACCTGATGATTGGGGCAATACCGTCTGTGCCTTAGTGGATTTACCGGATCAAAAGGCCTACTCTTGCGAAAATGATAACATCTTAAAAAATAACTATGATGTTTACCTTTCCAAAGGGCCACATTTCTTTGCTTATCTCTACACCGACCGGCCCGTTTATCGCCCTGGGCAACAAGTTTATTTTTCATCCTTCGTACGCGAAGTCAACGAAGGTCGTTACTTCACTCCTAGCAATACTCAAACCTTTAATGTGTTCATCACAGACTCGGCAGGCGATGAAGTTTATTCAAAAAAAGATGTTAAACCATCCGCTGGAGGCATCATCAGCGACAGCATCACGCTCGGCAATAATGAAGACCTTCCTCGGGGTAGCTATACATTATTAATCCAAGTTCCTGGGCAAGATACTCCCAAACAAACATTCTCAAAAAACTTCTATGTCACCAGTTATCGAAAACCTTCCTTTAAAGTGGATGTTAAAAGCGACAAAGAAATTACGAGCCGTAGCCCACTTAAAGCTGTTGTAGAAGGCTCCTACTTTTTCGGGGCCCCCATGCGTGGCGCAAAAACTAAATGGTCGATCATGACATCCACCTATGTTTTTAAACCAGAAGGTTTCGATGACTTCAGTTTTATCGATGATGATTTCCTACTTCAAAAAACAAATGATTATGCAGAAGATGAATATGCCAGTGAATATGAATATGACGTTGTAGCCGAAGAAGGCACTAAAGAAGACACCGATAGCTACGATGACCCGCGCGAATCAGGGGTAAAGAAACCAAAGAAAGAATTTTTCAAAAACCCCAAAGAAGATTCTGTTAAAAAAATCAAAACAGCCTTAAACACTAAGGGAAAACTAGAAATAAGCTACACACCTAACCTAAGCAAATACCCCACCAGCCAAATCTTATCCGTTGAAGCCAGTGTGTCCGACCCTACAAATCAAGAGGTTGCCGGAAGTACGGAAGTCATTGTCCACAAAGGTGATTTCTACATTGGATTGAAACCAGAATCATGGGTTACCGCTTCTAAAAAAGACGCTACCTTCAACTTAGTCACTCTTAAACCCGATGGATCCGTCATGGCTAATCAGTCTCTCTCCGTCGATATTATTAAAAGAGAATATCAATTTACAGAACGACAAAATGGAAGCGGCTACTGGGATTTTGTGTACGAACCCAAAGATACTCTGCTCAAAACCTTATCGGCCTCAACCGATGAAAATGGAAAAACCCAAGTCAGCTACAAAATGCCCGAAGGCGGCACTTACCGGATTGTAGCGAAAGGAGAAGACAATCATAAAAACACCTTCCAATCTGCTGTCACCGTTTATGCCTACGGTAACAATTACGTCCCTTGGCATTTAAACGAAACCCAAAAATTGGAATTAGTTCCAGATAAAACAAGTTATCAAATCGGTGATACAGCCCATATCTTAGTTAAATCTATTGTTCCCGTCAGCCAAGCCTTGTTGACTTTAGAGCGTGGAGGGCTTCTTGACTATAAAGTTATCACCATCGGCACCGACAAAGACAATGGTAATGCTCATGCCATCGACATTCCTATCACCGAAGGTATGATTCCCAATATCTATATCAGTGTGATCGCTCATGTAGGGCGAAACAAAACACGTGCTCCTCTTATCTTCTATGGACAAACAGAATTAGCCGTAGAACCAGAATCTAAACGTCTGCAGATCACTTTAACTCCAGATCATCCCAGTGTCACAGATCACCCCAGCGTCTACAAGCCGGGAGAGTCCGTCACCATTAAAGTAAAAACCACGGACCCACAGGGCAAACCGCAAAAAGCCCATGTCATGGTCAGTGTTGCTGACGAATCGGTGTTAAGATTGATGAACTATCAATTGCCTGACTTGATCAAAAAATTCTTTTTCCGTCGGCCAAATAGTGTCAGTGCATCGTCTTCCCTCGTTTCTTTAAAAGCCGGTGACGGAGGAGTAGGAGGATCCAAGATCCGAAAAAACTTTAAAGACACCGCCCATTTCGAGGCTAATTTGGAAACCAACGAAAATGGAGAAGCGGAATTTAAATTTACCCTTCCTGACGACTTAACCACATGGGTTATCGAAGCATTAGGTATTACAAAATCAAAAACATCAGCTTCTTTTGCCAAAGAAGAAAAAAATGTTCTGGGAGCTTCACTCACAGAAACCGACAACACATTCGTGGGTGGCAACCGCACAAAAATTATAACCACCCTACCCGTTCTCGTTCGCACGGCTCTTCCCCGCTTTGCAGCATGGGGAGATAGCGTCAAAACCAAAGTGGTGGTCAATAACCAAAATCCTAAAAATGTCTCCGGTAATTTGACAATCAAAGTCAGTGGCGGTGGTGTGCTTAAATCTCCAAGCACCCTCCCTTTCTCTGTTCCCGCCAATTCAGAAAGCGAAGTTCCCTTTGAAATTTCTATTTTATCCGGCAATCAAGCCCACAGCACGCTCACTGTTTCTGTTAACGCACAAGGCAAAAACGGAGAAACCATGGACGCCATGGAAACAACCGTTCCCGTACTGGACCGTTATGCCCCTGAAGTTGTTGCCACAAGTGGAACAACCCAAAAGGAAGAAAAAGAACAAATCGATATTCCTCTTTCCGTCTCTCAAGACAAAGGAGGGCTAGACCTGTCTTTAAAAGCCTCCCTGGGTTTGGCGATCGCCGATAGTCTACACGGGCTCATTTATTATCCTTGGTATTGCTCGGAACAGAAGTCTGCTTCCGTTTTAGCCATGATCATGGCCTACGACTTAAGTAAAAATTTAGGGGAAAAATTCTTTAATGCGGTCGCCCCACTTACAAAGAAGGACGGATTAACACCAGATATGAGCTTGTCTGCAAAACAAGAACTCCTGTGGAATAAAATTAATTCCATATTGGCTGAATTTCCAATCAAATACCAAACCTCAAACGGAGGCATGCGTTACTGGGATACATACTACTCCTATTCAGATAGCGAAAAAGCTAGTCTATACCCTAGTGCTCAAGTATTTTGGGCCTATCAGTGGGCCAAAAAAGCGGGCTTTTCCGTTGATGCAACATCTGAAGCTGACTTGAGAAAATTTCTCATAAACTCGATTGATGAAAATAAACAAACCGATATCAATAGTTACCTCGCGTGGGTTTTGTCCTTAGACAAAGAAAATGTACCCATGCTTCCGGAGTTTTTAGAAAAATTTAAAACCAATTATCAAAAACTTTCCGTATCAGGTCTGTCTTATTTATTAATGGCTACATCTCATTTCGACAATTTACACGATTTCTCAAAAACATTAGCCGGACAGTTGACCTCTTTAGCAAAGCAAGAACCTCGACACACCAGTTGGCCTAACAGTAACTTTTTTTGGTCCAGTGCCGTTAAAAATACGGCCATGGCGACGCGTGCCTTACTGGCAGAAAATCCTCAAAATCCATTGGTAAATCGGGGACTCAACTTTTTATTCAACCGCAAACAAGTGAAAAATATTCCCGAAACCCAAGATCCTCTCTACATTTCAGCATTAGCTTACGATTATGCCAAAGCGATGAAGGAAGATGGCACCAATTTTAAGGCCACCATCACCTTAAAAGATCAAACCGTTTTGGAAAAAACTTTTGCCAACGACTCTATTTTGGATGAATCCCTCAAAAACATTCCCATCAAAGATATCACCGCCCTCGCTCAACCGGTGGACTTGTCCATAAAAAAAGAAGGGGCAGGTACTCTCTATTATTCCGCTACGCTTAAATATTACCTTCCTCCGGATCAAACCCCAACACGAGAAGAAGGGCTGATGATATCGCGCGAATATTATTCACTAGATGATGTGAAGGAAGAAAAACCCCTCACCACTTTTAAAGTAGGGGAAAATTACAAAGGACATATTATACTCATTGTGCCTCAAGACATGAATTACATCCTGATCAACGATAAATTGCCTGCTGGTTTTGAACCTGTGGATATGCTGTTAGCGACAACCAGCCTCGCCTTACAAGCAGAAGCAGAAGAAAGTAATGAAAATGAACAAGACAAGGCCATGAGCTCTGAGTACGGTGACGTCATCCTGTCACAAGACTACGGATCCAATCACAACTTTACACATCAAGAAATACGCGATGATTCCATTGCCTGGTCCGAGACTATTCTCTCACCCGGAGTATACCATTTGCGCTACCCCGTCCGAGCCACAACAGAAGGAACCTATCTCATGAGCGGTGCCGAAGCCTTTGAGTTTTATGAACCAGAAATTTTCGCCAGAAGCCGTGGTAGAATGATTACTATCACCAAATAAAAGTCCTCCTCCCTTGAGTGTCGTTGAGGCCGAAGCCCAATGGGATAATTATGTTGTTTTAAGAGGGGAAATATTACGCAAAAACACTGGGGGATTGAGGCTGGTTCTTTTTTTCTTTCATCTCGTAAACAAGGGTCAACACTTCGGCCATGGCTTCATAAATCTCTTCTGGAATTTCATCCCCCACTTCCAAGTGAACTAAAGACCAAGCCAAAGGAATGTTACGGATGATAGGAACTCCTTCTTCATTGGCCATATCAATAATGGCTTGAGCAAACAAACGCTGACCTTTAGCCGTCAATGTCGGGGCGCCCATTTCCTCACGATTATATTCAATCACACACGCCACATGAATGGGGTTGGTTACCACTACATCTGCTTTCTTCACCGCTTTCTTAACATCTCCAAAAGCCATTTCACGGTGTAGACGCCGCCTTTCACCTTTAATATGCGGATCTCCTTCATCCTGTTTGTACTCACGCTTCACTTCATCCTTAGACATCCGCATGTTCTTCATAAAATTCCAACGCTGAACCGCATAGTCAAGTACGGCAATAATCACAAAACAAATACAAACTTTAATGAAAAATTCAAAAATGAAATCCCCGGTTAACTTAGCAGAAGAAAATACATCCAAACGTGATGTCCCCATAATAGGGTTAATGTATTTTTTGATGGTAATGTAGGCGATGTAGAATACCACAAACAGTTTCGCCATATTTTTAGCTAGCTCTACAAGAGTAACCACCTTGAACATGTTCTTTAAGCCCTCAATAGGATTCAATCTTTCAGGCTTAGGAGCTAAAGGATCACCGGAAAAAATAGGCCCAACCTGAGCCATCCCCACTAAGGCCGCCACGAAAAAACCACTTAAAAACAAAGGAGCCAATGCTTTGGCCAAGGTCATAAGCCCGGCTTTGCCTAAATCCAATATCAAACTACCATCAATCACTGGGTTTTGAAGGGCTGTAAAACAAGCCGTAAAGTAACGTTTAAACTCTCCCCCCACGTATTTCAGGCTCATAGAAAAAGCCATAAAGACAACAATCATGACAAAAATCATGCTGATATCCTTACTTTTAGGAACTTGCCCTTTTTTGCGGGCCTCCCTCAAACGCCGGGGGGTGGCGTCTTCGGTTTTTTCTTGTGATGAGTCTCCACCAGCCATAATTTATTGTATCCTAGAATAGACAAGAAACTCCATTAGTTATTATCGGCTTTTAACAGGGTGAGAGTTGTGTGAATTTTTTTTTAAATTTTAGCAACTTTTAATACCCAGATACCGATAAAGGGGCCAGACGTTGGTTGTATCCCCGTCCGATTTAAACAAGGAAAATTTATGTTGGAAAAAGAAATTTTAAAAGTACTCAATCGTGTGTCTCTTCAATTGGAAACCATCTCTCAGGTTCAAAATGAGATCAAAGAAGAGATCACCTCTCTTTATAAACACTTATTAGAACTTCGAGAGCACACTCTTAAAAATTTGGAAGAACGCTTTCCTCAGCGCCCTATCGATTCTATTTTGAACTAGCCCCGGCATGCTTTTAGGGGGGCACTGAGAAATAAATTTCAGCTTGCCATATTGCGGTTAAAAATAGGCCCGAATGACGTTTTTTTTCTTCACTCAATTTCAAACGATACCACTATCAACTCTTTTGAAAAATTGACAAACGAGTTCCTCCTCAAGTAAAACTTGAGAATGCCTTTTCCCATTCAACGCCCCAGAAGATTAAGAAGCCATTCAACTCTTCGGGATATGCTGCGTGAAACAACGCTGCGAGTGGATGACTTGATCTATCCTCTTTTCATCAAAGAAGGTCTTGCTAAAAAAACGGAAATCAAATCCATGCCGGGTATTTTTCAATTACCCCTGAATGATGCCGTACAAGAAGCCGTTGAGGCCTGGGAAATGGGCCTTAAAGCCGTATTACTTTTTGGCATTCCACAAAAAAAAGACTCTAAAGCCTCCGGCGCCATGCACCCTAAAGGAATCATTCAAACCACCATCAAGGCTATTAAACAAAAAATACCTCAACTGGTCGTCATGACAGATGTCTGCTTATGCGAATACATGGACCATGGACATTGCGGCATTATCGATAAAAAAGGGAATGTCGAAAATGATGCTTCATTGGAACTTTTGGCCCAAACAGCTCTCTCCCATGCCGAAGCCGGAGCAGACTTGGTAGCTCCCAGTGATATGATGGACGGACGAGTAGCCGCCATTCGTAAAGCATTAGACAAAAATGGTTTTAGCCAAACTCCCATCATGAGTTATGCCGTCAAACAAGCTTCCAGTTTTTATGGCCCATTTCGTGATGCGGCGGAATCGGCTCCGCAATTTGGCGACCGCAAGACGTATCAAATGGATTTTTCTAACGCGCGCGAAGCAATGTTGGAAGCGCGCCTCGATGAAGAAGAAGGGGCCGACATTTTGCTGATTAAACCAGCCCTTTCCTGCCTAGACCTTATTGCCAAAGTCAAAACACAGACCCATCTTCCTGTGGCTGCTTATCAAGTCAGTGGAGAATATTCCATGATTGCCGCTGCCGGTGATAAAGATTGGATCAATCGGAAAAAAGCCATTTTAGAATCACTCACCGCCATTAAAAGAGCAGGCGCTCAATTAATTGTCACCTACTTTGCCCGAGAAGCCGCCGGCTATCTGAAAGAATAAACAAAAATGTTCAAAACCATCATTTTCGATTTCAACGGACTCATCATCGATGATGAACCCCTACACTGCGAATGTTTTCAACGTGTTCTCATGGATGAAGAGATCAAACTGACGGAAACCGATTATTGGAATATTTATTTGGGCTTTGACGATAAGGGCTTATTTGAAGCTATTTTTTTACGGGATGGAAAAAGCATCACTCCAAAAAAATTAAAGGATTTGATTACAAAGAAAAACACACTGTATCTCCAACTCATCAAAACAAAAATAAAACTTTTTCCCGGTGCGGTTGACTTCATCCGCAACGTAGAACAAAAATTTCCCCTCGCCATTGTATCCGGCGCCTTACGTTCAGAAATTGAAGCTGTCTTGAACAATGCTGATCTCACAACGGCTTTTGAATTTATTGTCAGTGCGGATGATACAAAAAAAGGCAAACCCGACCCGGAAGGCTTTGTCATTGCGCTCAGCAAATTAAAGAAAAAACATCCCGAGATACGCCCAGAAAACTGTCTAGTCCTGGAAGATTCTCTGGCCGGTATTATTGCGGCCAAACGCGCTGGCATGAAATGCGTAGCACTCACTCATTCCTATCAAAAAGAAGAACTCAAACAAGCGGACTGGATTGTGGATACTTTTACGGAAGTTGAAAAATTACTGTAATGTCATTGCAAGGGCCTAATAGGCTTCCTCCCAACGACACAAGTCTCAACTTATTTTCTTATAAACTCTCCAAAATTTTTTTCACGCTATACGACTTATTGAGGATGTAGAAATGGATGCCGGGCACACCATATTTTTTAAGTTCACGGCATTGAGCCAGCGCATATTCAACGCCCGCCTCCCGCATGGCATCTGGGGAATCCCCCGCGTTGACGAGAGCCTCACGTAAAGCATCTGGAAATTTGGCCCCCGACAGCTTGGACATACGCTCCACTTGCTTGATATTTAAAACAGGTAAAATACCCGGAATGATAGGAACCTTAATTCCTAAAGCACGTGCCCGATCGACAAAATTAAAATAATCTGTGTTATCAAAAAAAAGCTGTGTAATCACAATATCAGCACCCGCATCCACTTTTTCTTTAAGATGAACAAGATCTTCTTCTAAATTTTTAGCTTCGATATGTCCTTCTGGATAACCCGCTACCGCCATGCTCAAACCGTCAATTTGATGAAGATAGGCAACCAGTTCAGAGGCATAACGAAAACCATCCGGTGCAGGAGTAAAACTAGGAGCACCTTGCGGTGGATCTCCGCGTAAAGCAACTACAAGATTAATACCTTCCTTCTTAAGATTTTGCACATAGTCGCGGATTTGATCTCGATTGGAACCAACACAAGTAAAATGAAAAGCAGTTGAAACACCTACTTCTCTTTGAATTTGAAGCGCTAGATCACGTGTCCAAGTCTGAGTGGAACCTCCCGCTCCGTAAGTTACAGAAATAAAAGCCGGAGAAAATTTTTTCAGATCATGAAGCACTTCCAATAAAGGAGTAATACCCCCCTCTTCTTTAGGAGGAAATACTTCAAAAGAAATTGCAAGATTTCCTGGTGTATAGAAGTTTTTAAAATTCATAATTCTTTCTTTTTTAAAAAATGTTCCAACAATACCCGCGTCGGTTGGTTTAAATTTAATCGAAGCGCCGTCTTGGGATGAACCCAAAACCCACTTTCCGATTCGTCATTTAACCTAAAATTACGGGAGTTAGTTTCAGCATAATAATTCATGAGCAAAAAATGGGAATCTTTTTTGTAAAATTCTTTGGACCGGATGGAGTCGTGGACACACGCCCAACGGATGTTTTTAAGGGAGAAGCCTGTTTCTTCTCGAATTTCTCTCTTTAACGCCGCAACTGAACTTTCACCATATTTGATTTTGCCTCCCGGAATACCAAAAGTGTGATTCCATTTATGAGTCTGAACAAGAAAAACATCCCCTTGATTAAAGATAAGCGCCCCCACAGTAGCAATTGGAAAACCCTCTCCCCCTCTTAGTATAAGAGGGGGTTGGGGAGAGTGACTCAAGGATCCCAAAAATTTTCTCATCCCCCCTAAATCATTCCATACAAAATCGGGAGCACATCCCAAAAGACGTTCCTGGCTCTGATAACCACACAAAACCACGGCACTCCACACTTTGGATTTTTTAGCAGCCCATACATCGTGATCCGTGTCACCAAGATAGATGGTAGATTTCGGATTCAGCTTTTGTTTTTTAATAAAAGGGGCAAGACTCTTTTCTTTGTCACGCACATCCCCTTCGACATGCGTGATATACTTTTCAAAGCCATATCGCTCACACAGTGTATTCAGAATACTTTGACGAACTGTTGAAAAAATAAAAATCTTAAAACCACTCTGATGAGCGTATGAGAGAAGCTCTTTAACTTGCTTAAAAGGACGGGCACGCGGTGCATGAGAAGTAAAATGATCAAAATAATATCGGTCAATCTCATCAATTGAATATTTTTTGGGGATATAACGACGATAAAATTTCCAAACCGGAAGCGTAAAATAATTTTTATATTCTTGAAGGGAAATAGAAGGCCCACCAAAATGCCGCAACGTGGCGCGAGTCGATACAGCCGACACGTTGAAATCGTTAAAAAGAGTGCCAGACCAATCAAAAATAAGGTTTGTGATTTTCACAAAGACAGTACCCGCTCACCTCGTCTTTTAAATTAAGAGAGAGACTGGGGCGTTATTCAAAGTCATTCGCTATATTCTGCAAATAACTCCGGAGTTTCATAAACACGTACTCGTTTTAATTGGCAATGTGGTGGAAATGATTTTTCAATCTCCTCATAAACCCACACGGCAATCCATTCCGCCGTGGCGGGATGATTTTTAAAGAAGGGAATATCCTCGTTGATAAACTTGTGGTCGATTTTCTGGATAATTTTTTCCCCCACAATTTTGTCGACTTCAAATCCATTAATGAGCATACCGGTGTCTTGGGGAAGCATCCCCTCCAAGGTAATTTCCAAAGAATATTGATGCCCATGTAAATCCACACATTTACCATAAATGCTTTTATTCTTCTCCTCACTCCAATCCGGATTATAAAGTTTATGCGCCGCGCAAATGGCGTAACGGCAATAAAGAGAAATTTTGGGATTATTTTTCATCATCACATCCGAATAATTTTCATCAACTCTTCACGCGTGGCCATTTGATCACGGAAAAGACCCAGCATGGATGAGGTCACCATCACAGATCCTCTCTTCTGCACGCCGCGCATCTGCATACATAAATGCTCTGCTTCGATAATCACTGCCGTACCACGAGGTTGAAGGGTTTTTTGCAATGTATCGGCAATTTCTTGCGTTAATCGCTCTTGTACTTGAAGCCTACGCGCATAAATATCAACCAAGCGCGCAATCTTTGAAAGACCAACAATCCGCCCCGCCGGCAAATAAGCAACATGGGCCCTTCCAAAAAAAGGAAGCATATGATGCTCGCACAAGCTGTAGAGCACAATATCTTTCACCACAATCATTTCATCATAGTTTTCATGAAAGATGGCTTTATTGATAATATCTTCGGGATTAAGTGAATAACCGTGTGTAAGAAACTGCATTGAGTTACTCACACGACGGGGGGTTTCTTTCAATCCTTCACGATCCGGATTTTCACCTACACCTTCCAGAAGTGTCCGTACCGCAGATTGCATTTTTTCACTTACATCATTCGAAAAACCTGGGACTTCGTGATAATCGGTAAAATGGCTTTGTTTTTTTTCGTCTGTCATAACGGGAGTTCTTTTGCATCATTCGAAAAGATTGTCAACGCGGTAAGAATAGGCAGCCAGATCATTTGAGAGAGTTAAGATAAGCGGCTAAGGCTTGTACGTCTTTTTCCAATTGAGGAAAAGCCGGCATAATCTGAGTAGATCGCTTGGGAAAATAGCCTTCAGGATACTTAGCCTGCAACACACGCGCGGCCACAAGCTCTGCTGAAGAGCCCGCAACGGCAGGGCCCACAGGCCCATTCTGAGTAGGGTCAGAGGCGTGACATGTGGTGCAGTTAGCCAGGTAAACAGCCTTACCCCTTGCACTTAAAGCGGAGAGGCCCGTCTGCTCAGGCCTCTCCGACTGGCACGCAATACAAATAAAAAGAAGAAATAAGAGAAAGCGGTGATAAGTCACATTAAGCCGTAAAATGGATGACTGCCCATAAGACTGCCGTTAAGACAAAGCCGGAAAGAATCACACCACGAATCGTTGTGAGCACTCCCAACTTTCCTTTAAGCGCATTCAATTCCAAAGCTAAAATGATAGCTCCTAAAATTCCGAACAATAATGAAAAATTGGTGGTAGAAAAATCAGTCGCTAACATCAAGTGACGGGCGGCTCCCATAAAAAACAACATAGGAATCGAAAAAAGAACATTAGTACGTGAAGCCACCAAAGCACGTGCTGCAGCGGCAGCAGCTTCCGGAAGAGCCTGGCCTCCAGCCAATACTTTTTCAGCCGAAGCAATCACAATTTTTTGTTTAGGCCAAATCACATGCCACACATTTAAAAACATCAAAGTCCCCAAAATAGCTCCAATACCAATGAGTACACCCCATGCGGAACGGAAAGGAACACCTGTATGCATAGTCCCCGTAATCAACAACACACCTGAAAGAAAGGTAAACATGGCTCCCCAACGGAACCACCACAAAGCCTTGGGAGCCAGTTTGGTTAGAGCCACGTTCTTAGTGCCTGCATCAATTTCTTTAAAAAATTCACCTTGGACAAAATTAAAATAATACAAATGACCAATCCAGGTCACTCCAGCCAAAAAATGTACCCAACGCAACAAAAACAAAACACCTTCCGGCTTAAAAAATATATTTTCCATAAAACCCTCCTTTTTTAGTGAGTATGAATTGGCCCGCATTGTGCCATCGCAACGAGAGAAGTCAACTTTTAAAACTGTGGAAAAAATCAAAATACGGTAGTGAATTGACAGGGTGAGTCTCGGTAAGTTAGAAGAAACACGCTTTCCGGGATCGTCCAACGGTAGGACAACGGACTCTGACTCCGAGAATCTTGGTTCGAATCCAAGTCCCGGATCAATTGCAGATCAAGCACTTAGCCTGAATGATGTGGAAGAGATCTCTCTTCGCGCCACCAGTCACGCCACTACCCCTTTCTTAAAATCCACCTCAACAACGTTATTTCCCAGTGAAATTACATTCGCTCTTTTTTGAATGTGTTCCACCGAAAAGTGAGCATAATACTCTTCCGTTGTTTTGATGTCGGAATGCCCCAGGATCTTTTGCAAATCCCAAAGGTTCCCTCCGTGCATCATATACAAGCCAGAAAAAGAGTGGCGAATCCCATGCGGGTTCATCTCTCTTACCCCAGCCTGTTTGCAAGCCCTAGGCAATAAATATTGCCTAATAAATGCATGCGTTAGAACAGTCCCATCTTCTTTAGCAAAAACGAAACCTTCCTTTTTTAACGAAGGGTATAAAACCTGCTGGGTAATTCTATTAAGTCCAACATGTCTTACCTTTTTACCCTTGGTTACCATTCTTATCCCTTTGATCGTATTGCACCAGGTACGATCCACCCTAATAAGATGAGCCTGAGTATCCACTTGGCTTCTCGTCAGAGTAACAAGTTCTCCGATTCTTAAACCAGTGTTTAGCCAGGTAATCCACATAGGGTAATAAAAAGATCCTTTTACACTTTCAAGAAATCGATTCACTTCCTCGAATGACCAATAGTTCATAGGAGGTTTAATTTCTGAAAGAGGTTCTACACACTCAAAGGGATTGGCTTGAATAGCCCCGTGAAAGAGGCGTTTTTTCTTGGCTACACTGAACATGACAGCTAATAGCGACCTGATCCGGTTTATCGTTGCCGGTTTTAGACTCTTTTTTAAGAGGGATGAAAGGAATTTTTCATGTTCCTCTATGGTGACAGTCCTCATATCCTCTGATCCATAAAAAGGGGAAATATGGAGCCTGAAATTTTCCTCTGCCTTAAAAAGAGTAGCTGGTGATCTCCCTTTAGCCGTTGCATGTTCTTTATAGCCAGCCAAGAGCATCTGAGGTGTTACTCGCGTTATAGGTAGAGATGAACCGCCATCTCTTCTATAGCGAACCGAGTTGACCCAAGATTCAGCCTCCTTGTAAGCGTCGAATCTCTGATAAAGTGCTTTCCCGTTGAGGTTCACCCGGGCTTCGAACTTTATCGAGCCGTCTTTGTTTTTTTTCTTTCGGATCATACAATCTCCTTGGTTTTGCCAAAGAGTCATTAAGAAAAGCCTGAAGGATTTCTTCCGAATCAAACATGGCTGCATCTCCCACATAATGATGAGGCAATGCGCCGCATGCCATCATGCGTGATACCCAAGAGATCGATTTGCGAAAAATCAAAGCCACGCTATCCTTGGTTAAAATCCTTTGCGTGAGCGGATTGTCAAAGAACGGTGAGGATTGGTGGTGGTTATTGTTGATCTCTTTATTCATGGCAAGAATTTAAATATTAAAAGTTTTGATAAACAACTCCCCCATCACCCCCATCCTGTGGCTCTGGGGGGAGTTGGGGGCATTCGTCCGGGGAAATTTTGCTAAAAATATATGCATTCTGATTGTTATGAACAGTAACAGTAATTAAATTTAGACCTAAAAATGAAGCCAAAACCGATTTAAAAGAGATTAGCCTACGAGCGATATATATAGGATTTTTATAGTTTTCATCGAAACCTAAATGAG
>CAZQCI010000030.1:0-5740 GCA_964592255.1 uncultured Nitrospiraceae bacterium
TCTTGAAAAGACTGGATTCCCGCTTTCGCGGGAATGACGACTGCGTAAGGTGAGTTAATAATAAAATTTGCCGTTGGTGGTGATATTGGATAGGAGATAGAAAACACATAGGTTTTTTTATGAAATTCATTGATTCGGCTATAATTGAGTTATTTGCAGGAGACGGGGGTAAAGGTTGTATTTCTTTCCGGAGGGAAAAATACGTTCCCCGTGGAGGTCCTGATGGTGGAAATGGCGGCAAGGGGGGAGATATTTATCTTCAAGTGCATTCAGGTCATACCACCTTGATGGATTTAAAGCATCGACGTGTTTTTCGAGCCGATCGTGGGCAGGGAGGAAAAGGCTCTGATCAAGAAGGTCGTGGGGGAGAGGATATAGTCATTCCAGTCCCTCCGGGCACTTTAGTTTATGATGAAGCCAGTGGTAATTTATTAGCCGACTTAAAAGAACCGGATGAAAAATACCTAGTAGCACAAGGAGGACGAGGTGGTTTAGGAAATGCTGCTTTTACAACGCCTACACGTCAGGCCCCTAAATTTGCTCAATCAGGTGAAGCCGGAGAACAAAAAATCATTCGCTTGGAACTTAAGTTATTGGCCGATGTTGGTTTAGTGGGCTTTCCTAATGCCGGAAAATCAACATTTCTCTCCGTTATTTCCAAAGCTCGTCCTAAAATTGCTGATTATCCTTTTACGACCTTAGCTCCTACTCTTGGAGTAGTGGTTTATAAGAGTTATCCACCTTTTACTGTGGCAGATATTCCTGGTTTGATTGAAGGGGCTCACCGTGGAAAAGGTTTAGGGATTCAATTTTTAAAACATATTGAACGAACGAAAGTTTTTTTGCATCTAATCAGCCTAGGCCCTGACGAGCCGGGCACTCCTTCGGAAAGGTTTAAAAAAATTGTGAAGGAATTAAATTCGTTCGATCCTACTTTTAAAAAAAGAAAACAGGTGGTAGCTTTAACGAAAGCCGATTTGATTCAAGATAAAAAAACTTTAATCCAGGCTCAAAAAGGTTTTCCTAAAAATGTGAAAATTTTTCCGATTTCTGCGGTATCGGGAGAAGGCCTGGAGATACTTGTAAAATATTTGTCGTCCGTCATTGCGAATGACCAACGGGAATGAAGCAATCCATAATTCTGGATCGCCACGGCCCTTGGCCTCGCGATGACGAGTATATGAAATCACTTCATCAAAAAATAACTAGCCACACCAAAAGAGTGGTCATTAAAATAGGCAGTGGTCTTGTCACGCACGATGGCGGTTTGAATTCCCGTTTCTTTCATCAACTCTCGCGCGAAATCCACCGTCTCCGCTCTAAACGAATTGAGGTGGTGTTGGTATCTTCAGGAGCTATTGCCTGTGGCATGCATCAAATGGGACTGAAAAAACGTCCAAAAAATTTGCCACAAAAACAAGCGGTGGCGGCTATTGGGCAGCCTCAATTAATGAATTTATATTCCCGAGTTCTTAAAAAATATAATCTACAGACGGCCCAAATTCTTTTAACCAAAGCCGATATCGAAAACAAAACACGTTCTCTCAATGCTCGGCATGCTTTAATGGAATTGATGAAAGAGAAAGTCATACCCATCATCAATGAAAATGATTCGGTGGCGGTAGATGAGATTAAAGTGGGTGATAACGATCAGCTTTCCGCGATGGTGGCTCAATTAATTCGTGCCGATCTTTTGGTTATTTTAACCGATATTGATGGATTATATGATGCTGATCCAAGGAAAGTTAAGTCAGCCAAGAGAATCCCGTTAGTGACTCGCTTGACACCTTCGGTGATGAATTTAGCTAAAGATACCGGAAGCGAAAAAAGCACCGGCGGAATGATTACTAAGTTAAAAGCGGCTCAGTATACTTTGACGTATGGTATTCCGACATGGATTGTTAAAGGAATAAAGCCTTCCATTTTGTCGGAAATGATGAAAGGGAAAGAAATCGGTACTTTGTTTGCAAATTAATGTTATCACGAGGCCCGCAGGCGGCTCATGGTGATCCAATATTATGGATTGCTTTTCCACCTGTGGCGGATCGCAATGACAGCGGAGAATCCAGCCTATGTCCTCCATTAAATCCTTAGCCAAAAAATGTCGTGAATCGGCCAGTTGTATGGCCATGTTATCAACAGACAAAAAGAATGCTGTTCTTTTGGAAATGGCGGACAAGCTTCGTGTTTCATTACCTCTGATTATTAAAGAGAATCTCAAAGATTTGAAAGCTGCAGAAAAAAAAGGAATGAAAGGGGCGTTTGTTGATCGTTTAGTTCTCAACGAAAAACGGGTGGAAGAAATGGCGCAAGGGTTAGAAGAGGTGGTGGAGCTCCCGGATCCTGTGGGTTTAGTGACCTCCGAACTAACCCGCCCTAACGGGTTAAACGTCACACGAGTAAGAATTCCTTTGGGAGTCATCGGGGTTATTTACGAATCACGTCCGAATGTTACTGTAGATGCTGCCGGGCTTTGTTTTAAGTCGGGTAACGTTGTTATCCTACGCGGAGGTTCCGAAGCGATTCACTCTAACCGAATATTGGGGAAAATTTTGCAGGATGTTTTAAGAAGAAACGAAATTTCCTCTGCAGCCATTACCGTTGTGCCTACACCAGATCGAAAAGTAATGAATGAAATGCTGACCTTGTCAGAATCCATCGATCTCATCATTCCTCGTGGTGGTGAAGGATTAATGAAATTTGTAGGAGAGCACTCAAAAATTCCCGTCATTAAACATGATAAAGGTGTTTGTAATATTTATGTAGATGAATCGGCAGATGTCACGATGGCTATCAACATTATCCGTAATGCTAAAGTGCAGCGGCCGGGGGTTTGTAATGCTGTGGAGAATGTGGTCGTCCATGAAGGGATTGCCTCTCTTCTTTTGCCAAAATTACAAGCGGCGTTAGTAGCTGAAGGTGTGGAGATTAAGGGAGATCCGGCGGTACGACGGATCATTACCGGTGTTAAACCGGCCACAACCTCTGATTGGTCTACAGAATATTTGGATTTAATTCTTGCCATTAAGATGGTGAAAAGCTTGGACGAGGGGATTGTGTTCTGCCGAAAATATGGCTCATTGCATTCCGAGGCCATTGTTACCAACAATCCGACTCATGCCGAAAAGTTTATTCGCTCCTTAGATTCCTCGTGTGTGTTGGTGAACGCCTCCACGCGTTTTAATGACGGGAGTCAATTAGGATTGGGGGCTGAAATTGGAATTTCTACAACTAAACTGCATGCCTTTGGCCCCATGGGTTTAGAGGAACTGACAACCACCAAATTTGTTGTACGTGGTGAGGGGCAGATTAGGGAATAAAAAGTTCAAACTGAATCACCACCGAATCTAGTATTAAGTTGCTTTTTCGATAAAAAGTAAAAACTTGGTTATTTTTTTCTAATTTTTCTGATTATCTATGGAGTCCACCTTACTTTTCTTGATGAAAACTTTTCCTTCTTCCGATGCAGGAGCATAGTTATCCATGGTTGAAGAAGCTTTATCTAAATCCTCCATTTCTTTTTTGATAGTAGGGCTTCCAGTGGACTGATATAAATTTTGAAGCATGCCTTTGGTTTGGTATAAAACATTCTTCGCGCCAGATTTATCACCTTTTGAATAGCGGTTCATAGCTTCTTCCAATTGTTTGCCAGAATTGGCACGAGCCACTTCAACCATCACATCCGAATTAGCCGATTTTTCAAAAATGGCTTTGTCATTGGTGACTTCCACATTCCAATTTTTAGACAAACTCTCTCGTTTTTCGCTAACCACATCATCATAGTCCAAGGTAACATTGGCTACATCTAATTGATGGGCTTCTTTAATTTGAGGACGAACTTTGAGTAAAATTTTACGATTCTGACCGCTGTAGATGTCGGGAATATCTACAGTAATGGTGTTTCCTTTTTTTCTAAAAGGATAACCATACACATCTTCTAATTCTATTTGATCTGATAATTTAATGGTTACCCGAGGGCTTTTTCCTACAACGGAGGAAAGAGCGTAGCGTTCTTTTTCAAACAAAGAAGCTATTTGGTTTGCACTTTCAATAAAATAATAATTTCCACCAGAAGTGTCGGCAATACGGGCCATCATATCTTCATTAAAATCAGCACCTAAACCAAAGGTAGTCACTTGAATACTTTTGTGCCCTAAGTTTTCTACTAATTCTGTTACGCCTGATAGTGTGGATACCCCTGTATTAGCCAAACCATCGGATAACAGTAAAACACGGTTGACGCGGTTTTTATCTATAAATCTTTCAACTTGGCGCGCCCCTTCCATCATGCCACCGGCCAAATTGGTAGAGCCGCGTGGTTCTAACAAATCGATTTTTTTGATTAATGTTTCACGGTTTTGACCCAAGAGAGTGGGTTCTGCCAGTACATTGATATTATCATCATATTCTACTAACGACACACGATCTTCAGCATCCAGTTTTTTGATAAATTCTTTGGCGGCTAATTTGGCAAACTCCAGCTTATTTTTTTCAGCCATAGATCCGCTTCGATCAATCACAATGGAAATATTAAGCGGAAATTTTTTAGTTACGGTCTGCTTGGAAGTAGTAAAAGTGAGTAGTAGATAATAATCATTATCATTAAGAATTTTTTGGTGCGATCCTTTTACATTGAAATTAATTTTTGAGTTGCTTGAGTCAAGGGCTTCAGTTTTTTGTTCGTTATTTTTATCGGGAGCTTTTGTGAGGTAGGCTGAAGCAAAAGAAGCCATGAATAAAGAAGCCAAAACTATCAGGGGGGTTATTTTTTTCATAGTTTGTTTATCAACGGTTAAAAATGAAATTTGGGTGTATTTTTGAATGGGGAATAAGATTATTTTTTGTTAAGGTTGCTTTTCTATGCAAAAACTTAAGCCAATTTTAACTTTAATTTTTGTCAATATACTGTTTGGCACCGGTTTTCCGATGGTAAAAGTCGTGCTGGGCTACATGAGTGTGGGTCAGTGGATTTTTGTACGTGGACTTTTATCCTGCCTTCTTCTTTTTATACTTCAATATATACAAATGTCTTTTAAGCATTTTTCTCATTTAGGATGGGTTGCCTTGGCGGCTTTATTTGGTGTGGTGATTAACCAAATTTGTTTTGCTGAAGGGATTCACCGTACTTTGTCTGCTCATGCCGCCATGATCAATGCTATGGCCCCATTGATGACGTTACTTCTGGCTTCTCTATTCATTGGGGAGAGAATGACCTCGATGAAAATGGTAGGGATTGTTTTTGGGTTTTTGGGTGTGGCCTATCTTTTGCGTCTGGACCATTTCAGGGATATCAATCCCTATTTTAAGGGAGATCTTTTAATTTTTGCCAACGCCACCGCTTATTCTCTTTATTTGATCACGGCTCGTAAAACGGCTCATAAGTTACCACCGCTCCTTTATTTTACTTGGATGTCTTTTATAGGCATGATTGGACTTGGTTTTTATTCCCATTGGGATTTTCCATTGCATGCAATCTGGATGGCTCCTCTTAAAATTAAGACCTATATGCTGTATTTGGTCGTTGTCCCCACGGTACTTTGTTATGTCCTTAACTTGTGGGCTTTAAAACAAGTGGAGGCTTCCAAAGCGGCACTCTTCATTTATTTTCAGCCCGTTGTTGCCGCAGTTCTTGGTTTTTGGATGTTAGGGGATGTCCCTGATCATCGTTTCTATGTCAGTGGTTTTCTTATTTGTATTGGTGTTTTTTTAGGGAGCTTATGATGAAAAATATTCTCTTAAT
>CAZQCI010000030.1:5750-22215 GCA_964592255.1 uncultured Nitrospiraceae bacterium
CCTTTCAAACTCAAAGTCTTCATGCATCCTCCACTCAAGATGCGGCTACTATGGACGTGAACCCTCCAGAACCGCCCGCAGCAAATCCTCACCCTCCTGTGACAGAAGAGGATAAAGATCGGGTGGCTTTTGCGGAATTATCCATGACTAAATTACTGATGTCTAAGCCCCATGGCCAAACGGGTGACTCTGCACTTATGCATGATCAATCCATTCAACTCAACATTCCTTTGGAATGCTTACAGCAGAAATCGTGCTTGGATCAAAAACAATTAGCATGGGACTATAGCGATTCGATTAAAATCACAAAAGGTGTGTTGGCGGAATATCAGCATACTCACATTATTCCTTGGTCTTTCGAAAAGTTTAAACAAAACTCAACGGCCCTCTCCAATGAAAAAAATCGGCCAATTACAAATTCTTCAAACAAGATGGTTAACAGATCGATAGCTATGCCAGCTCCTATTTTAGCTACCGATGAATATATGCTTCATAGTTATGTTCGTTTTAAAAATATTCCTTCCGTCACCGATTCAGAATCTTTAAGCCCTTGGTACCATTTGGATATTATTGTTACTGAGGATGCCCAGGGCCATATTCAATTAAGGCGATTTTTCATGACTCCGATGTTATCGCCCCATGTCTCTATGCCTCCAGGTGTTGTTTGTTGAATGCAAAAATGTGAAGAAACAGAGGCTCTATCAAAGTGCCCTCTGACGATTTCTTCTGTGGTCGTCAAAAGTATGTTGTTTTTTTTGAACAAGGTTTAACCCGTTTAATTCCCTTTCTTTTTTCTTTTTTAATTCATTCTAAATCAACAGCGATAAGGCCAAATTATCAAAATGGTAGAATTTTAGTCCTCACTTTTTCACATTACAATAGTCAATTGATTCAAAACACTTACAATAATTCGTGAAAGGGGGATTTATGGTTTTTCGTTTAATAGGATTATTGGTTCTTATGTTCTGTGGTGTTCTTTTTTCCTTATTTTCGGGGATATCAGGTTGCGCTGGGCCTTCCAGCTCATCTTCCTCAAGTTTTCCAGAGACCTGTCTGGAAGCAAAGGAACTGGCCATTGATGAAACCGGGAGTACGCCCAGTGATGGAACTTATACGCTTTATGTTGATGGGGATGAAGCCCAACCTTGGGATGCTTATTGTTATAATATGAGTCGATCAGAACCGCTTGAATATCTTACGGTGACGGAGGCCGATAACTATTCCCAAATTCGCAATGATAGTTCAGTTGCAGAAACTACTTATCGTCGCTGGCGTATCGATCCCGCTACTTTGGAAATTGATCCGTTGGATGATACATTTGCTACCAGCGATTTTGATAGTTTTACGCCTGTCTTTCCTGTCGATACGATGGAATCTATTCCTGGAGGTTGGGCAGAGGTTCAACCGGTTTCTTTCAATGCAGGAACGGCAGCAGAATCTAATGCCAGCTTAGAAGGCACGGCGTTTGCATTTAGTGAAACTATTCTTACAAATGATTTGGCCGATTTTTTCTGTCAGGTTGATAGCACAACGATTCAGCCGGATTCCACTGCAGGAACAGGAGCCGAGGTAGCCTCTGATCTTCTCTCTTTTCATTTAACAGCCGTTAACACCAATTCGGAAATATTCATGGGTGTTTCAACCCGAGAAGTGGCGGACTGTGACAATTTAGGTCCTACCGCAACCGATTTCACCACCGCGGCTTGGCCCTTGGAGTATGTGGGTGCACCCTAAGATTTAGATCTTCTCCCAATGGGGTTTGCCTTGCTAAAGCTTGCAACAGTGTGGCTTGCCTCATTGAGGCTTGCCCCATTGGGGCTTGCCTAATTTTTAGGCATGTATTAGAGCTCCTCGCATGTCGTCTTCTGAGGTTCTCAATCCCGTTTCCCCCTTTAAAATAGGGAATTTGTCGCTTCCTCACCGTTTAGTGCTAGCGCCGATGTGTGGCATTACGCATAAAGCTTTTCGGCAGGTGTGTAAGGAATATGGGGCAGGGCTTGTCGTCAATCAAATGGTTTCAGCTAAGGCTTTGGTGATGCAAGACAAGAAATCGCGGCGGATGCTTTCTTTTGACGAAAAAGAACGTCCCGTAGCCATGCAGGTTTTTGGCAACAATGCGGAAGACTTGGCAGAAGCGGCACGCATTATTCAAGACACGGGTGTCGACCTTATTGACTTGAACATGGGTTGTCCTGCTAAAAAAATTGTTAACGATGGTGGTGGGTCTGCTCTTCTTAATGATTTATCTCTGGTTAAAAAAATATTTGAAAAAATGCGTGCGGCTCTCACAATTCCTTTCACGGTGAAGATGCGTGCGGGTTATGGCGATGGTGAATGCCAGGCTTTTGAAGTGGCTGCTCTTGCAGAAAAGTGTGGTGTGGATGCAGTAGCGCTGCATGCCCGTACGAAGAGCCAAGGTTATTCTGGAAAGGCCGATTGGAGCCTGATCCGTGAGCTCAAGCAAAAACTGACCATCCCTGTTATTGGCAATGGTGATGTGGAAACTTTTGAGGATGCCTTGCGCATGATGCGGGAAACCGGCTGTGATGCTGTGATGACGGGCCGTGGTGCGACTGAGAGGCCATGGATTTTTAAAAGTTTTGTCGAACAAAAAGAACACCTACCGAGTACTCAAGAACTATGTGATTTAGTTTTTAGGCAATATGAATATTTTTTTGATTTTTTTGGTTTGGAGTCGGGTATGAAATTAATGCGTAAGCATTTGTGTTTTTACTCCAAAGGAATGGAAGGTGGTTCCGATTTCCGCAATCGTGCGGTGCGAATGGATAAGTGGGAAGAAGTCCGTATTCTTATTTCGGACTTTTTTGGTTCGGCACATGCAGTTTCAAATTCCAACTGATCATAGCGATCTTAGCTTGTTTCTGGAGAATCTCAGGCATGCTGTTGTTTTGGTAAGCCCCGAAGGGATTATTTTACAGAATAACCCTTCCTTCCAGTCGTTGTTTGCCCGTGAACTTTTTTCCTCTGACGATATTTTTAAAGTGTTTCGCCATAATCCAGAGTTATCCCATGCTCTTAAAAAAATTATTGAAACGCGTGGCAGTTATTATTTGCGCGATTCTTTGGTCTATACCGATTCTAAAGTTCCTCGTTCTATGGACGTGGAAATTTTTCCGCTCATCGATTCTCACGGTTCTCTTTTTGCGGTTAGTTTGCTCTTTCGTGATCGTTCCAGTTTAGTGAGATTTGAGGAGCAAGAGAAAAGAAATGATCGCATGGGTTATTTGGCGATGATTGCTTCGGGCTTAGCCCATGAAATACGAAATCCATTAAGTGGTATCAAAGGGGCGTCGCAATTACTTTCGGAAGAATTAACCGACAAAGGGGAGTTGAAGGAATACGCCGATATCATCCAAAAAGAAGTCGATCGAGTGGATCGCTTGGTGGATGATTTATTGCACTTAACTAAACCCAGGGCGATGAATCGTCGTGCTGTTAACATCAATCAAGTATTACATGATCTGATGGTTTTACAAAAAACGGTAGGAGCTGTTTCGATTAAATATAGTGAGCAATTTGATCCAAGCTTACCTCATGTGCAGGGAGACGAAGCCGCTTTGTCACAAGTGTTTTTAAATCTAATCAAAAATGCGCGTCAGGCTCTTGCCAAAGATGGCCATGTGATTGTTCGTTCACGCATGGTAACGGATTTTGGATTAAGGACGCAGGATAAAAAGAAAATGTTTTTGGCTGTTGATGTTGAAGATAATGGAAAAGGGATGACACCTGATGAAATGTCCAAAATTTTTGTTCCTTTTTTTACCACAAAAGCTCAAGGCTCCGGTTTAGGACTCGCCTTGTGTCAGCAAATTGTGGAGGAGCATGAAGGAACCATTTTAGTTAAAAGCGAACCGGGTAGAGGGTCTGTTTTTTCGGTTCTTCTTCCGGTATGATGATGGCCACTATTCTTATAGCCGATGATGAAGTGAGTATCCGTACTATTCTTTCCAAAATGATGGAAAAGAAAGGGTACCAAGTGTTGCGTGCTAAAACGGGTGAAGAAGCGTATGCTTTTCTCACGCAAACTCCGGTTGACGTGGCCTTAGTGGATATCCGCATGCCGGAACTTAGTGGCTTGGATCTTTTAAACCGCCAGAAAGACTATCCTTCACATCCCTTAATTTTTGTCATGACAGCTCAAGACACCATGGAAAATGCTGTAGAAGCCATGAAGCGTGGAGCGTTTGACTACATTACTAAGCCTTTCGATCTAGATGAATTAAGTCTTTTAGTAGAGCGTGCGCTGGAAACTAGAAAATTACAAACGGAAGTAAAGATGTTGCGCGAGCAACAAGTGCATGCGCCTTACACCTTGGTAGGTAAATCAAAGCCGCTTCAAGAAATTTTTAAAACCATCGGTCGTGTGGCTAATCAGGATGTGACTGTTCTTATTGAAGGAGAAAGTGGAACGGGAAAAGAATTGGTGGCCAAAGCCATTCATTACCAAGGAAGCCGTGCGCCCAATCCCTTTGTGGCGGTTAATTGCTCCGCCATTCCGCGTGAGTTACTGGAGAGTGAATTATTCGGTTACAAAAAAGGAGCTTTTACAGGTGCTGTAAGTGATAAAGCCGGTTATTTTGAGCAAGCTCATTTAGGGACTTTATTTTTAGATGAAATTGGAGAACTGCCTCTTAACGTTCAGGCCAAGTTGTTGCGTGTGTTGCAAGAGAAAGAAATCCAGCGGGTTGGTGATACGAAAGTGCGTACTGTAAATGTACGCATTATTGCTGCCACCAACCGTAGTCTTAAAGGTATGGTTGGAAAGGGAGAGTTTCGTGAAGACCTTTTCTTTAGGTTGAATGTGGTGCCGTTATTGTTGCCTCCACTTCGCGAACGTCGTTCTGACATCCCTTTGCTCGTGGATTATTTTATTCAACATTATTCTAACGAGTTACTGCAAAGGCCTATTCAAATTGAAGCCGCCGCTAAAAATTTTCTACAAAAACAGGATTGGCCTGGAAACGTGCGAGAATTAGAAAATGTCATCCGTCGTACTCTCGTGCTCAACCAGAGTGGAATTCTGACAAGGGAAGATTTTGAAAAAAATGGTTATGTTTCTTCATCGACCATTCGTAGTTTGCCGGCTTTGGAAGATTTAATCGAATTGCAGCTGAAGAGTTATTTTCAATCGTATGATACGGATGACAATTTACATGAGCGTTTTTTGGAAATTATTGAACGTCCTTTAATCCGCCTTGTCTTAAAAAAAACGGGGGGAAATCAAATTAAAGCAGCCCGTCTTTTAGGACTAAACCGTAACACTTTGCGGAAAAAAATTAAGGATTTGAAAATATGATTCGCGGCCTCTATGCCATTGTGGACCCAGCCTTATCTTCAGGGGTTCCTATTGATACTTTAGCTCGTGATTATTTGGAAGGAGGGGCTTCCATTATCCAGTTGCGTTGTAAAGAAGATGTGGAACAACAAGTGGAGCATGCCCAAAAAATTATTCAGCTTAAAAAAAAATATTCTTTTTTATTTATTATTAATGACGAACCCGAAGTAGTCGACCGCGTTGGCGCCGATGGTGTTCATCTAGGGCAGGAAGATATGGACGTGTCGGTGGCACGTGGATTATTGGGTCCTAAAAAAATTATTGGGAAATCCACTCACTCGTTAATTGAAGCCAGAAGTGCGTGGGAGGAAGAAGTGGACTACATTGCCGTGGGAGCCATCTATCCCACCACTTCAAAACCATTGGGGCATCCTGTGGTGGGTTTGACGATGTTAGAAAACATTTGTGAGCGTTCTCCCAAACCTGTTGTGGCTATTGGGGGTATTAATCGCCGGAATGTGAAACAAGTCATCAAAGCAGGGGCTTCTTCAGTGGCCCTTATTTCGGCTTTAAGCCAAGCTAAGGACCGCGTAGCGGCTGCCCGTTATTTTTCGGATTTGTTTAAATCCGTTCCCGATTAAAATAAAAGACTTGGCCACCTGAGCCAAAGACTACTTTGGCGAAAGAGGCGGGCTAGGGGGCATTATTAAAACTATCAAGAATAAAAAAATCCTCATTATCTCGGGACTTAATCCTTCTGGTCAGGCTGGTTTTTTAAAAGATGCGGCGATGGCTTTTTCTTGCCGGGTAGAAGTTTCCGGTGTGGTGACGGCATTGACGGCACAAAATTCCAAAAAATTTTATGCCGCTCAAGTTGTTCGTCCTGAAATTTTTAAAAAACAATTCCAATCGATTTTACCTTTATCTCAATATCAGGCGATAAAAATTGGGATGCTGGGCAATGAAAAAATAATCCAAGTTCTCTTGACTGTTTTTAAAAAAGAAAAAAAAATACCTCCCGTTATTTTAGATCCGGTACTTCAGTCATCCACAGGTGGGGTATTACTCAATCAACAAGGCCGAATTCTTTTATGGAAAAAGATGCTTTCTCACGTCGCTCTTTGGACGCCTAACTTGGAAGAAGCCTCTTATTATTATGGGTCTAAAATTTTTACTCTTAAACACATGAAAGAAGCTGCCGATGATTTTTGGAACACTCTGCGGGTGCCTGTTTTGATTAAGGGTGGGCATCTCAAAGGGCAGCCTCAAGATTTATTCTATGATGGAATCCGTAAAACTTTGTTTTCTTTTCCAAGGGTAAAAACAAAAAATATCCGTGGTACCGGATGTGCGTTATCTACACTCATTACCTCTTTTGTTGCACAGGGTTTTCCACTGCTTGCAGCCGTAAAAGAAGCCAGGCAGGTTTTGCAAGGATGGTTGAGCTTGCCGAGGTGAATTATCCTTTCAATTCATCTTCTAGAAAATCTTTATAAACTTCCATTATTTTTTGGGTGATGTTTCCTGGTTTGCCGTTACCTACGTCCGCTCCAGCCAGTTGAGTGACAGGCATGATTTCAAGTGTGGAGCCGGTTAGGAAAATTTCAGAAACTTTTTCGAGGTCTTCTTCTGTGATGGCCTGTTCAGAAAATTCCATTCCTTCTTCTTTAATTAAATTAATCACAATTTGCCGTGTTACTCCAGGGAGTAGCCCTAACGATGTTGGGGGAGTGTGAATTTTTTTACCCGAAACCCAAAAGATATTCGAGGACGTTGTTTCGGCTACAAAACCGTTAGCTGTCAGTAAAATACCGTCGAAGGTTTTTTTCTCTGCAATCTCCCGACGGGCGATCATCTTCGTTAAATAATTCATGGCCTTTACTGTGGAGGCAGGTGGCGGGTCATTTTTAACGGAGTGAATGAAGGTTAAATCAATGCCTTGTTCATATTTTTCATCCGGCCAAGGGAGAAACGGCTCACATAAAATCACGGTGTTGATTTCATTATCTTCCTCTAACACGCTGGGGCGCAGTCCTTTATTTAAGGCAGAAATTAAAATTTTAATTCGGGCATTTTTAATTTTATTGGCTTCCAACAAATCACTGACTCCTTTACGGAGATGAGCAGGATGTGGAAAGGGAATCCCCAAAAAAGTAGAAGACCATTCCATGCGTTCCAAATGTTTGTCGAGAAAAGGGAGTTTTCCATCGTAGGAACGGAATGTTTCAAATAAGCCTTCACCAAATAAATAGCCACGGTCAAAGACAGAAATTTTTGCTTCTGCTTCGTCCACCAATTTTCCGTTTAAGTAAATTTTCATGATGTTAAAGATGCCTCGTCATCTTTTTCTAATGTTAAGGCCTGTTTTATACCGCTGGCTTTGACCATCAGTTCTTCATACTCTGCAGTGCTTTCGGAGTCGGCCACAATGCCGCCTCCGGCGTGGAAATAAACTTTTTCTCCAACTTTAGTCAAGGTGCGAATGGGAAGGTTAAAACAGGCTTCTCCTGTGTTGCTTAAAAAACCCAAAGCTCCTGTGTAAACGGAGCGCGGGGTTTTCTCCAATTCTTCGATGATGTCCATGGCCCTGATTTTAGGGGCTCCCGTCACGGAACCACCAGGAAAAAGAGCTTTTAAAGCATGAATAGTATTGTGCCCTTCTTTGATGTGCCCAGAAACATGGGCTACTAAATGGTGAACTTGGGCAAAACTTTCTACAGTTGCTAGAGATTCAACGCAGACGGATCCGGGCTTGCAAATTTTTCCCAAGTCGTTTCGTTCTAAATCAACAATCATCAAAAGCTCCGCCTGATCTTTTTGCGAGTGGATTAACTCTTCTTTTGCTTGGAGATCGGCATTAGGTTGTTGATGTCTTTTTCGTGTTCCTTTGATGGGGCTGGTGCTTGCTTTTCCATCTTTAAAAGATAAAAGAAGTTCAGGGGAGGCCGAAAGGATTTGAAAATCTTTTGTATTCAGCAAAGCAGCATAGGGCGCTGGAGAAATATATCGTAAATTTTTGTAAATGGTCTCTGTTGAAAGAGAGGTGTTTGTTTCGAAGCGTCCTGTTAGGTTGACCTGATAGATATCCCCGGCTTTTAAATAATTTTTGATGTGGGTAATTTTTTGAGAATAATCTTCAAATGAAAAAGGAAGTTTAATTTTGTCATTGCGAGGTCCGAGGGCTAGTGCAGAGGGCTTAAGTAATCCAGTGGAATGATCTGGATTGCTTTGGTGGCTTTTTTTGGTGGACTCTTTATCATGACTAAAAATTTTTTCTCTCCATATTTCTAATCTCGATTTTGGATGAGAATCTTCCGTTATTAAAAATTTTTTGCCACTTTTATGGTCTATCACTAAAATTTCTGAATAAAAGCCAAACCAATAGAGGGGAATAGGTCCGTCATTTTGTTTTGTCTTATGATCTTCTAAAAATGAGTAGGTTTCGTAAGCTAAATAGCCGACAAGACCTCCCATGAAGGGAAAAGGTCCGGGATTTTTTTTCTCTTGAGCAAAAGATTCAAGAAAAGGCCAGGGGTTGTTGTTGCCTGTTTCAATTTTTTCAGCAAAAATTCCGGCATAAGAGTAGCGGGCTTGGGAGTGCTGACCATCGCTGCTATCTAGAAAAAAAGCGTTGGGGGTTTGTGCCACCAAGGAACTGATGGTGTCGGCAGAAATATCAAAAGGAATTTCGATGATCATGCTTTAAGATTAAGGCCTAAACGATAAAGTCCTTCTAAGTCGTGAATATCGGATTCAAACAGAGGTATGGTGATAAGGAACTCTTTTTTTCCCAAAATATTTTTCATGTCATTTTTAAAACGTTCATCCCGTTCAGCTCTTTTTTGAAAAAGATCAAAACAAGTTTCCATTTTTTCGGCGATATCGTCCCCCATTAAACTTTTTAACTCTTTAACGGCTTTGTTTTTTTTCGCCCCCGACATTTCATAATAAGGATAAACCCGATTTAAAATCAGTCCAGAAAGCGTGAGGGATAATTCCTTAAGCGTTTTAATAAAATAACGTGCTTCTTCAATCGATTTGTCCTCGCAAGCACTGACTAAGATAAAAGATGTGTCGGGGGAGGCGAGTATTTTTTTAACATCTGCTGCCCGGCTTTGAAAGCCGCCCAATAGTTCTTTAAAAGCCACTAACATTTCTGAAATTTCTTGCAAAAAAGCAAATCCAGTAATGCGGTCGAATATTTTTAAAATAATTTGGGATCCTTTTTCAAACAACTTAAAACCTTTTTGACTTACCATCATGGCAGGTTTGAGAAGAAGATGAATCATGCTGTGGCCTAACGCATCGATCATTTTTTGGGGGGCGTTAAGAAAGTCAATGGCGTGGGTCGTAGGAGGAGTATCGATGACGATGAGGTCATAATCATTTTTTTGAGAAAATTCGTACAACTTCTCCATGGCCATATATTCTTGCGATCCGGCCATCATGCTGGACATGTGTTGGTATATTTTATTGGACAAAATTTTCTGTTCCACTTCCTTTGATGGCGCAAAGCGTGTGACCAGTTGATCGAAAGTGCTTTTGGAATCCAGCATCATGGCCCACAGTTCACCACTTCCGTTTTGGGTCACTTTTTGAAAAAGCTTAGGGCTGATTTTGCGTGGTTTGTCGTCTAAAACTTCTAGACCCAAGGAAGTGGCCAAGCGCTTGGCCGGATCGATGGTTAAGACCATCACTTTTTTTCCGGAAGCGGCCATTTGTAAGGCCAAACTTGCGGATAGTGTCGTTTTGCCAACGCCACCGCTCCCGCAAACGAGAATGAGTTTTTTGTCGGATAATAGGTCAATCATGATCATGTCCCAAAAGTTCTTCTACCAAGGGGTACAAATCTTTGGCTTTGGTCATCGGTTCAAAGACATAGGGTAATTTGATGCACTCAATGCCTTTATTAAGTTGTGCCAACTCTTTTTCATAATAATCGTGTAGTTTAGAGCGCTCACTGTAAAGCCGTGCATAGGCAAAGTAAGGATAGAGTTCTTCTTCCAATCCCTTTTGTTCCCGGTTGATCTGATCGGCTTCTGTTTTGGTGAAACGCTGAGGGTAGACAGCATTGAGAAAGAGGCAGCCGATCCGAATTCCTAATCTCTTTTTCACGGATGCAATTAGCTCTGTGGATTCTACGACGGGCATTTCTTCTGGCAGGCTAACGACGCAGAAGGCAGTTTTTTTGGGATCGGTGAGAAGATCTAAAATTTTTCCAGCTTGGTTTTTAATAGGCCCAATGCGTACGGCTTCTGTTACGATTTTAGGAACTTCAAAGGTGGAAACGCCGTGCCCGGTAGCTGGGCTGTCTACAATGATTAAATCATAGAGCAATTCACCACTGGCTTTGTTTTTAACTTGCCGTTCCAGCTCAAAAATTTTGCCGATCATGAGTAATTCGTTAAATCCGGGGATGGCATTTAAAAAGGAAGTAACGAATTTATTGTTAAAGAAGGCATCAAAGAGTTTTTTAAATCGGATTTGGGCAACCACATATTCTTCAAAACAGGAAGCCACCGATAGGTTGATGGCTGTAAGGTATGGGGCTAAGGCAATTTCGTGATGTCCAATTTGGGTGAGTCCAAAATACGGGGCGACCCTTTCAGTGGAATTCATTTCCACGATAAGAGTTCTTTTTTTAAGACGAGAGGCAGCCAAGGCCAATGAAACGGCTAACGTCGTTTTGCCTACCCCTCCCTTTCCGGACAATAGAATAAGACGTTTGTCCAGCAGATCGGATAAACAGTCATTCATAATTTTTTAGTTTCTTTTCCAAGAAAGAAATTTTCTTTTGTAAGGAGCGAATTTCATTTTGAAGATGCGTGACATGAGCTACCGATTCGAGAGTTGATTTAATTTTTTCGTCCACTTTTTTGGAAAAATCTTGGGTTTTGTGCAATACCTCTTGAAGAATATTTCCGTCATCGGTTGGTAATAATTCGTCTTTAATGCGGTCAATGACCTTTTCAGCGCCTTCCTTAGCGAGTGAAAAGGAATGCACACCCGTGTCGATGGTTTTTTCTACCAAATCCTTAATGGTATCCCCGCCGTTTTGGATAATTTTTTTAAGAGCGCCCATGGGGAGAAACCCTTTCTTCTTTTTTTCTTCTTCAAAAATAATCTGCGTCAAAGTTACGGAGGTTAAATCTTCCTTTGTGCGGTTATCGATGATGCGGACATCGTCGCCACGCTTAACGATAACGGCAATGTCTTCCAGCGTTACGTAGGTGGATCGTTCAGTGTCGTAGAGTTTGCGATTTTGGTAGCGCCGTATTTCAATGGGTTTACGCGTTTCTTTGTTCATAAGAGCCTCCCTCTTTGTTGCGTCAAAGCCGCGTCAAAAAAAATCACGACTCACTTTGTTATCAAATACAACTTGGTGGTTTATTTCAAGGAGTTTTTTTTAAAGCGCGTTTTAAGCGACGTGAGCCGTGCGGGATTCTGATTGGGCCAGGAGAACCTTCTTAACGGTGTTGAGAGCTTCAATTTTAAGCTTACTTTTTTCGCTAGCCGTATCTCGTGTATTTTCAATTTCATCGTCGATGACGGAGATAATGGAAGACACAATATGTTCTTTCAAAAAACGGCCTTCAGTAGAATTTTTATTTTCCTCCAAAACTTCCGAAGAGGTTGTCGCCGGTGAGACGCGATCGATAGAATACTCCAACATTTTTTGAATAGGTGTAAATAACAAGGTGATGACTTCTTTATTGCTGCCTAGCAAGCTTTGCGGCGGTGATTTGGCGACAATATCGATAGAGGCCTGTACTGCCAATAATACTTGTTTAACAGCTAGTTGGAGATGATTTTTGACGGTCCCCAATTGGTTTAAATAATTAAGTATAAGCATGAGGCCTATCTTTTCCAGTTTCATATTAGTTCACCCTGTGGATAACTCTGTTGATAATGGTAATGTATGGTAACGTATTGTAGGAATTTAGCATAAAATTTAAGGGGTTGTCTAGGGGGGAATTCTTTATTTTTCTGGGGATAGATATAAAGATCGGGAAAAGTAAGCAGGGGGGGTAGGGTCTTGGTCTTGAAAATGAAAAGTGAGGAGAATGGCATTAACGGCTAAAATAGGGAGAAAAAGCAAACAGACAAAAATGAGAAAAGGCCAAGGCTTAAGGGTCAAAAACCAGAACAGGTGAACGACCACCATAATGTAGGCTGTTGGTACCAAGGTTTTTTCAAAATGTTCCTCAAGCGCTGCTCCCCGATCTTTAGTCGGGTACCAAGGGTAGAAGCGGATGAAGGTCACTAGAAAACAGAGGCAAAGATAAAGAATAAACAAACAGGTGGTGAGTTTTCCACGTAAGATCATTTCCCCTGGCAGACAGATTAAAGCCCATAGGTTAAGGATCCAGCCAAGGATGGTTAGCGATAAAACAACACTGCCTTTGCGATTAAAGAAGAATTTAAGTGACATAAAAAAACCTTTGAAACCCTATAAGCCGGATTCTGTTCCGTCTAAGACGGTGATGATCATTTATCTGGGACTTTCATTACTGAAAGCCTCAAGCAGTCTACCCATCCCGTCAGAATTTTCATCCTTACCAGCGGACTACTGGCGGTTTTTTTCAACCTACGGGACCTATTTGACCTTGCTCCAGATGGGGTTTACCGCGTTTCACCCCCAATGTTTCCATTGGGACTCACCCTGCTTCGCCTGAAGCGTTGTAGGGTGCCCACTTAAGTGGGCGTCTCTGTGGCACTATCCGTCCCCTCGCGGGGCCTGGCCGTTAGCCAGCATCCTGTCCTCCGGGATTGCTCCCTGTGGAGTCCGGACTTTCCTCCCTATTATATCAAGGGCGATCATCCAGGTTTCAAAGAATAAAATTATTTCCGCCTTTTCCTCATTGACTCTTTCACTATCATCCCAATTAAAAAAAGATCAGGAATCCGGTAGTGTCTCAGTTTGAAACTTTACCTTAGTCATACCGGCTTAAGGCATGCCGGGATGACGATTTTTTTCTTCGTTAAACTTCAAACTGAGACATTACCAGGAACCCTTCTAACACAAAGATTAGGGTTTTTTACGAAAGTCGATAGCTTCGTTTGAAAGACGATCAGCCTTTGTGTTTTGTTCCCTTGGGATATGTTGCAGTGTTACTTTTTCAAATTGTCCCAGCCAATCTTTGGCCTGCTGATAAAGAGGGATTAGCCCCTCGTTTTTAACTCGGTACTCTCCTTTGAGTTGTTTAATTAATAACTCCGAATCCGCCTTGATTTCTACTTCTTTTGCTTGCTGTCGAATTAACTCCTCCAACCCTAAAAGAAGGGCAGAATATTCAGCCTGGTTATTGGTTTTATGCCCTAAATAGCGTGTTAAAGGGATTTCCTGCCCCTTTTCATCGATCAACAGGGCTCCAGCGCCGGCTTCCCCAGGGTTGCCGCGACTGGCACCATCACAATATAAAATCCATGCCATAAGTTAGAAGGGTCTTATTGGGTTGTGTTTACCTCTAAGGCTCCCGGAATAACAGGGGATTCCACTTAATTGAGAAAAACAACCCAGTAAGACTGACTTAAAGAAGTGGTAGAAACGTAAAAACCCTTCGTTCTAAAACGAAGGGTTTTTACTTTCAAGCAGGATCACCATCAAAAAGGAGGATAGAATTTCTATACGTCAGATCAATTTAAAAGATTTAAACAAAATATTTTCTTCCCGAGGTGACAAGGCTGAGATAAGCGATAAGGCCTTAGATGACAATTCAAAGCCGTTTAAGTCGGCTTTTTGGAAGCCACCTTCTGTTAAAGAGGCCTCTTTAAGGCTTTGGGCTAGCTCCTTAAGCATGTCACAGACTTCTTCTTTTTTAAATTCCCGCAAATTTTTTAAAGAGGGGAATTCTTCGTGTTCTGCAAGGTAGATAAGAAGTTCACTAACTGTGTCGGCTGAAAAGTTTTTAAGTTTCATAATAAATCCCTATATCAAAAACAAGCTGTGATAACAACAACTTATTTTGACCCCCTGGTTACAATATGGTACATTAACCCCCGTATTAAGGTGAGAGAGTTTGTTTGAGTTTGATGTTTTTTAGTCCCTAGGACTTGCCCTGAAAGCAGCTAGGGGTTTTATAAAAACAGAAACTCAGACTTACTCCAACCTTTCTTGAACGTATGACTCGTTATCGGAAACAGGCAAAAAAAGTTGCGCGAATTCGTATTGCTGGTCGCGACAAAAAAGGCATTATTGCGACCATCACCAGCTATCTTTACGAAAATGGCTGTAATATTGAAGACATCGATCAAAGGATTTTAGAAGGCTATTTGATCATGAATATGCTGGTTGATTTTTCGGCCCTAAAAACGGGGTTGTCCCGTTTTCTATCGGGGCTTGACCTTGTTGGACGTGAGATTGGTGTTGAAACCACTTTTAAACCAGAAGAGAAAAAAAATATTAAAAATGTAGCTCTTTTAGTGACCAAGGAAAGCCACTGCCTTACGTATTTACTCGATCAATTTAAAGCTAAAAAATTACAAGGTCGACCTGTGGTTGTGATTGGTAATCAGAGCGAATTGAAGGACGTGGCCCGGCGCTATGGTATCCCTTTTTATTATGTTGCCTCTGAAAAAAAGAGGCAGCATGAGGAAGAGGTGCTCACCCTGATCAAAAAATTCGATTGTGATCTCATTGTTCTAGCCCGGTATATGCAGATTCTTTCGCCGGAATTTATTTTTAGACACGAGGGGAAAATCATTAATATTCACCCTTCGCTTCTACCCGCTTTTCCGGGTCCGCGATCTTATCATCAGGCATTTAATAAGGGTGTGGAAGTAGTGGGGGTGACGGCTCATTTTGTGACTACCGATTTGGATGAAGGACCCATCATTGCCCAGGATTGTTTTAAGGTAGATAAAACCTGCGACACGGTTGACACTCTTTTGCAACGTGGGCGTCAGTTGGAAGCCAAAGTATTGGGTCGGGCGGTAAAACTTTTTCTAGAAGACCGACTTGTGTTGCGTCGAGGTAAAGTATTGGACAGCAAGAAAGACTACTGCCTAACGCAAACGACCAAAAATTTTTATCAGTAAAGTGAAGAGTTGCCAAAGCATCTCCTAACTTTACATTTGCTTCGGAAGAGTTTAAAAAATCCCTCATGGCACATCCAAAAATTAAAAAAGCAGTGATTCCTGCAGCGGGTTTAGGAACGCGTTTTCTACCGGCCACCAAAGTTGTGCCTAAAGAATTGCTTCCTATCGTCGACAAACCAGCTATCCAGTATATTGTTGAAGAAGCCTTAGCAGCTGGTGTGGAGGAAATCATTTTTGTGATTTCCAGGGGTAAAGAAGCGGTAGTCAAACATTTTCAAGCCGATGCGGAATTGGAGAAATTCTTAAAAAATAAAAATGATGAAAAAGGTTTGCAACGGATCACTGAACTAGCCGGTCGGGCGCGTTATACCACTGTTTATCAAGATCAACCCTTAGGTTTGGGGCATGCTGTTCTCTGTGCCAGGCAAGCTGTTGGTGATGAATGGTTTTATGTTTTTTTGCCTGATGATCTTATTGATCACGATGTGCCTTGTGCTGTTCAAATGCAAAAAGTGTGGGAAACTAACCCCTCTCCTTTAGTGGCAGTCATGGAAGTTCCTTGGGAAGAAGTCCGCCAATACGGTGTAGTCAAGGCTTTACCGATTACTGCTAGTTTGGGTAAGATCGAAACCGTTGTTGAAAAACCTAAGCGGGAAGAAGCTCCGTCCAATTTGGCCATTATCGGCCGCTATTTACTGCCACCGGCCATTTTTTCTTATTTGGAAAAAGTAAAACCAGGAGCCATTGGTGAAATTCAATTGACTGATGGTTTATTACAACTGGTGGCTCAACCCGGGCTTTATGCATTTCAATTTGAAGGGGAACGTTTTGACGTAGGCAATAAGGTTGGTTTTTTGGAAGCCAACGTAAATTATTTTTTAAAGCATCCCGAATTAAAAGATAAATCACTGGAAATTGTTAAACTGTTTGGAGAAAGCCGATAACTTGAATTGTCATTCCGGTAGAATTTCAAACGCAATGTGGCAAGTCAGAATCTATTTTAATAGAATGGATCCCGATTTTATCGGGCACCATAGGTCCCAGCTCAAAGCGGCCGGGATGACGACTTGGTAGAAAAATGTTTTATGCCGATATAGCCTTAAACCTGCCGCTGCCTCATCTATTTACTTA
>CAZQCI010000031.1:0-11061 GCA_964592255.1 uncultured Nitrospiraceae bacterium
CAGAAGCAGGCGCGCGGGAAGAAGGACGCATCAAGTCGGCCATCGGCATCGGAACACTTCTAGAAGAAGGCATCGGTGATACTATTCGGGTGTCATTAACAGAAGATTCCATCCACGAAGTTCCTGTAGCCTACCAAATTATTCAAAAATACAACCAAGGACATGCACTCAATCTAGCCAAGAAAAAAGAAGAGCAGGTTTTATGGCTACCAACGGCCGATCCAACAGCAAAAATCACCCGGCGCAAAACAAAGACAATAAACATTGGCCCGTTCAAACACGGTGGAGAAGAGCCGATTCGCGTTTGGACAAGAATAGCCTCTGATGAGATTGTTTCTTTTTTGGATGAACATCAAAAATTTTCCAAAACCATTGATGGAGCCGATCATCCCTTGGAAGGCATTGAAGTGGAGGGAACAGGTACCGAAAAATTAAAAACACTTCCTGTAGCCATCGCCCTTTGGGCTCATACACCGGAAGAGGTTTTATCCCAACTCGCTCATATTCATAAAATAGTTATTCCCGTTTCGTCTTATTCTTTAAGTGGATGGACCCACGTTCTTCAAAAAGTCGCGCTAGAGCAAAAAACTGTGGAATGGCATTTAACCGATTTTGACTATGATATGGAAGGTTTGACCCAAACTGTTTTAGAAACCGCTAAACTCAGTCGGGAACAAGGTATAGAAAACTTGATGTATTCCCTTAATTCCCATCGCGAAAGTTTGGCGTATCCCTTTTTGGTACGTCTGTTAAATCATCACAATATTCCCGCGTTGATTCATGCGCGTTATCAACAAAAAGAAGAGGAGATTCCTCTATTGGCATCCTCCATCTGTTTAGGCAATTTGTTGCTAAAAGGATTTGTCGACAGTATTCAAATATCTCCTTCGAGAAAAGCCGCAGGCTTTCTTTCCATTTGCGAAATTGCTAATATTTCTTATAATATTCTCCAAGGATGTCGTCAGAGGGTTTCGAGAACCGAATACATTTCGTGCCCCTCCTGTGGAAGAACCCAGTTCGATCTGCAAAGCACTACCGAACGAATCCGCAATGAAACATCGCATCTTAAAGGAGTTAAAATCGCCGTGATGGGTTGTATTGTCAACGGCCCCGGAGAAATGGCAGATGCCGATTTCGGTTATGTGGGCACCGGCCCCAAGAAAGTGAGCCTTTACGTTGGAAAAGAATGCGTTGAAAGAAATATCGCCGAAGAAGAAGCCCTCGACCGTCTGGTGGCGCTCATTAAAACACACGATCGTTGGGTGGATCGGGCTTAGCCTTTTAGGCTCCGCCTTTCTTCCTTTTCATCCCGCTTGGGGCAAAAATAAACCGTCCCTACCCCCACTCATCACTTTAGATGAAGATGCCGTTCAGGCAATGAAAAAAGAAAAAGGGTATTGGATTGAAGTTCAAATTCCCCAGCGAAAAGTCGTTTTGGCTAAAGGCGATCACATCATCAAAATTTTCCCCGTAGCTGTGGGGATGCCCAGCTGGCCTTCTCCTACCGGTTTTCGAAAAATTAACACAATCATTTGGAACCCCTGGTGGACCCCACCGCGAGAAAGCAAATGGGTTACCGATCCTACTCCTGTTCCTCCCCGAGTTCTTGAAAATCCTTTGGGAGAAATCAAAATGCCTTTAGGAGAAAACTATCTCATTCACGGAACCCGTGCCGCCGACTCCATTGGGCATTGGGCTTCCCACGGTTGTATTCGGATGATTTTTGAAGACCTCTTTAGTCTCGTACAAATTCTAATGACCGACTATTCCAGTTTAAATGCCATCGAAACGATGGAAAAAGCCAACCGTGACCAAAAAACCCAATTTGCCACACCGCTTAATAGTAGCATCCCGGTCGTCCTTAATTATAACCCCGTTGTCGTTCATAACGATTACGTTACCATCTCACCCGATTTCTACAATCATGTTCCAAACATGGTAACCTTTATTGCAGAAAAAATAACACCAACACTTAAAAAAGGGGAAGAACCTAGCCTCAAAAAAATTAAGAATATTCTCCGGATGTTTAAACAAGATACAATTCAAGTCCCCATCGCCAACCTGGTTAAGGAAGGGGAAACCGATGAAGCAAAATTAGCTGAACTAGAGAAAAAAGAGATTGAAAAAGAAAAGAAGAAAAAAGAAAAAGAGGAAGCACGCCTTCAAAAAGAAGAAGCAAAGAAGAAAAAAGTCATCCCGTAGGGTCGTTATACGGGATCTATGTTTAATAAAAGACTAAACCATTAAAAACCCATGAGACCTTTTTTTATGAAAAAGACAATTACTGTATTGATCACCCTAACTTTTTTTGTAGCGTGCGGCGGGAAAAAACCCCCTTCCGGCGGAGGACATACTCCCAAAAAAGATGGAATTTCGTTAAACGACATTTCTCCTGTCACCACCTGTAACCCTATTTTAGAATGGAATTCTGTCCATATACCCAATGCAGCGCAACTTACTTATGACGTCGCTGTTTATAAAGGAGAAGAAGCCGGGTCCAAATCGTATACCCGAAGTAGCAATCAAGTATTTCGTAAAGAAAATTTTCCTCTTACTTCTGTCAACATTGTTCCTGCACTTCAAGCCAAAACCGTTTATTTTTGGTCTATCCGCGTCCGTCAGCCCGATGGAAAAGTATCGCAATGGTCAACTAATAGCAAAACGGTAAAACGTCCTCCAGCTGTCGCCACTTACGACAAACGATGGCATGCTTTTGTCACACCCGACGCTTGTGAAAAAGCTTCATCAATCAACGAGGCCCCTGCAGAGCGTCCGCTGGATTAAAAATTTTCTAACGAAAAACACCTTTTTTAAGTGTAAGCCCACACACGGCATCGTAGAGTGCATCAGGGCAGAAGCGTAAAATCCACGTAAAAACAAGCATAGGCCATGGAAAAGTTTTGCGGGCTTTCTTTTTTTGAATGGTTTTGGAAATAATCAGGGCAGCCTGATCAGCGGAAAGAAGAAAAGGCATCGAATTATTTTTAGCCGTCATGGGGGTTGCAATAAAACCAGGATGAATTGAAGTAACAGAAATACCAACCAGTTTTAAATCGATACGGATGGATTCAAGATAAGCACTTAACGCTGCTTTACTACAACAATAAGCAGAAGAACCAGGAAGTCCACGTACAGCCGCCACACTAGAAATTCCCACCAAATGCCCGGATTTTTGGCGCAGCATAATTTCCTTAGCCGCTTCCAAGGAAGAGATAGCCCCCACAACATTGACATCCAAAATAGATTTAATCGACGGCCAACACGATTTATAACCCGGTGTATTCACCCCCACTCCGGCGTTAGCGATAAAAAGATCCAATTGACCCAGCTCACTCACTAAAGATTGAAGCTGATGTCGAAAAGATTCATCTTCCACCACATCACACGCCTTCCACAAAACACGTGTACCCGGAACACTGGTTTCAATATCTTGCTTCAGTTTTTCCAACAAATCTCCTCGGCGAGCTATTAAACCCAAGGCATAACCTTCTTGAGCCAGCTTAAAAGCCAACGATTTGCCAATGCCCGTAGAGGCGCCAGTAATTACCGCTGTTTTTGTGTTCATTTTATTGAAAGTATATGAATTCATATCGTTTTTTTGTCGCATTGCGTCATGTTTTTAACTAAAAAATAGTTTGACTTTTTTTTGACATATTCTTTAGGCTCAGTTTTAGGGGCAGTTCATCTCTTTCATTTCAAAAAGAAAAACTTTTTAGAGCCGGAGGAAATATGGCAGGCCCATCCCCTATAGTCAGACCTATAGATAACCAACCCATTTCTGTTTTACAAGTTTGGAGTGATTCATCTACCGATTGGACTTATAAACCGACTGCCACCTTAGCTGCTTCTGTTGAAGTAATTCCTACCACAGCAATCACTGCTGCATCAGCACCTCCTCAAATTCCACAACTTCCTTTAGCAGTTAAATTACTTCAACCGATTACAGGAACAATAAAAGGTGCAGTATCACACGCACGCCCTCCGCATCCCATACCGGCTACTGATTATACAAAGCAAGAAGAGGTCGTTTACTGTAATCAACCTCAGTCTTGCCCTTTTGAACCAGAAGAACATTTTAAAATTACATATCCAGGAAGCATGTACCCCGGACCTTATCCTGTTATTGTCGTCTTCCATAGTGGCGGCTGTTTATGGGGAAGTGAAGATAATAAGGAAATGCTAGCCCTCTATGAAAAAGCTCGTGCAGAGGGCTATGTCATGATTTCGGTGGAATATCCAAAATTACAAGATGATCTACCAACCCAGCCCACGATGGAGGACATGGCAGAGTCAGCTAAAGAAGCCTTAACCTTTATTTACAATCACGCAGAAGACTATCGCATAGATTCCCAACAAATTAATGTTGTTGGTATTTCAGCCGGTACCCACGTTGCCTATGTTGCCCTTAATGAATTAGACCCAGACGTTCAGATTGCCAGCTTCACTAGTATTTATGGCTTCCTTTCCTTTGATCGTGCTTTTGCCAAAGATGTTCTTAAACCACAACTCTATCCGGATGAAAGTGATCAAGCAGATCTAGCATCACTAGCTGCGTGGCAAGGACCGGCTCTCTTTATTAAAGGTGTCTCCGATAGCATGACCGGCCCACAAGGTGATCTAGCCGTCTACACATCTAGAACAGACAGTGGTTACGACACGTCATTGCTGATTCTACAAGCAGTGAGAGAAAAGCCTAATAAACCAGATCGTCATAAACGCCTCTTTACACCTACGGATCATGGCTTTCTTAATAATACAGATAGTTTAGCCACTTTAGCCACTACAGATGCTCTTTTTCAATTTATTAAAGACAAAACAAACCCGCCGACTCAAGAAACTTATTTAGTCGCGACGACTCCTTAACTCAGAAATGCAAAAAAACTTGACAAACTCAAACCCTTGCATCATTTACAGCCATCATGTCGAACAAAGATGATAAAGTAAAAGATAATGTCCCCGGTAATTGGTATGTCGATAGCCAATGCATCGACTGCGATTTGTGTCGCACCACGGCACCGGCCAATTTTAAACAAAATTCTGATGAAGGTTATTCTTACGTTTATAAACAACCGGAATCGGAAGAAGAGAAAAAATTGTGCCAACAAGCTTTGGAAGAATGCCCCGTAGAAGCTATCGGTAGTGATGCCTAAAATACAATTTCTGTTTTTCAATGAGAATCCCGCCACAAGGGTAGTGTCTCAGTTTGAAATTTAACGAAGAAAAAAATCGTCATCCCGGCATGTCTTAAGCCGGGATCCATTTTAAAATAACTTGGATCCCGACTTTCGTCGGGATGACTCATCAAAATTTCAAACTAAGGCACTACCGCCACAAGCAGCGGAGTATCAAGAAAAAAACCCATTTAAAAAGTGGGTTTTTTTGTGCCCACAAAAAGCGGAGGAAGCAAGAAATAAAAGGCATTGCAAAAATCAATCAAGCCTTAATCTTGATTTTCAAGGCTTGGAAGGAACAAAAACCCTAAAAAGCCCATCGTTTGAAGTAAAAAGACGAAAAAACACTCTTATTTTAGAATAAGTCATTGAATAATATGTGTTTTTTAAGAAAAGTGCCGAGGAATAAAAAAAATAAAAAAGAAAATTAAAAAAATTTATCTTTATATTTTAAATAGTTAACAATGTGTCGGGACATTTTTCTTGCCGACCACAAAATCTTGTGGTTGAATCCCGAAGCATCCACAATATGTAGTGTTTTTTAGCTCTTAGAGGGAGTAAAAACCCATACATTTTATTTTTTTTTGTTCAATTAACTGTTGTGCCGGGCTTTTGTCTTGGTACCTCTGAAAGGGGACTTTTTTCCATGAAAATCAAGAGATTGTTTACAAATAAGGGGGGTTCTCCCTATGCAGGCCTTCGTTTTGTACCGCGCCGTTGTGAAATCCGTAATCCGGATGGATCCATCGTCTTTAACATGGAGAATGTCCTTGTCCCGGAAGATTGGTCCCAAGTCGCCACCGAAGTGTTAGCTCATAAATATTTTCGTAAAGCCGGAGTGCCGTTAGTGGATGAGCAAGGCAATCCTCTGTTAGATGAAAACGGCAAACAAAAATTAGGAAGTGAAAACGATTCACGCCAAGTCTTTAGCCGATTAGCCGGTTGCTGGAAAGAATGGGGAGCAAAATACAACTATTTCGACACGCCTGAAGACGCACAAACTTTCTTTGATGAAGCCGCTTATATGCTGGCGAATCAAATGGCCGCTCCTAACAGCCCCCAATGGTTTAATACCGGGTTATATCAATCCTACGGCATCGATGGCCCCAGCCAAGGCCATTACTATGTCGATCCGGACACCCAACAACTCACAGCGTCCAAAAATGCTTACGAACGTCCTCAGCCACATGCCTGCTTTATTCAATCTGTCAGCGACGACTTGGTGAATGAAGGTGGCATCATGGATTTATGGACCAAAGAAGCTCGTCTTTTTAAATATGGCTCCGGCACCGGATCCAATTTTTCGCTCATCCGTGGCAAAGGTGAAAAACTTTCTGGAGGCGGCCGTTCTTCAGGATTGATGAGTTTTTTAAAAATTGGCGATGCCGCCGCTGGGGCGATTAAATCGGGTGGCACCACACGACGTGCAGCCAAAATGGTGATTGTAGATGTCAGCCATCCCGATATCGAAGAATTTATTAATTGGAAAATGATTGAAGAGCAAAAAGTGGCCTCGTTGGTGTCAGGCTCACGACTGACTCAAGAAGACTTAAACGCCATCATGGCTTCCTGCCAAAAAAAGGAATTGGGCGAAGAGCGTTTCAACCCACGCAAAAATACAGAATTACGCAAAGCCATTGCAGAAGCCCGTTCCCACCAAGTTCCGGCCAACTACATTGACCGCGTCATTCACTACGCCAAACAAGGTTTTACAAGCATGGAGTTCCCAGCTTTCACCACCGAATGGACGAGTGAGGCCTATCAAACCGTTTCGGGTCAAAATTCTAATAACTCGGTTCGCATCGACAATACCTTCATGGAAGCGGTTCAACAAGACAGTGACTTCAACCTCACAAACCGTACCAGTGGTAAAGCGGTTAAAACCGTTAAAGCCAGAGAATTGTGGGATAAAATTTCTTATGCTGCTTGGTCTTGTGCCGATCCAGGAATCCAATTCGACACCACAATTAACGAATGGCATACCTGCCCCAACGATGGGCGCATTAACGCCAGCAATCCTTGCAGCGAATACATGTTTCTCGACGACCCAGCTTGTAATTTGGCTTCATTGAATTTGATGAAGTTTTATGATGCCGAAAAAGACGAGTTCAACATCACGGCTTATCGTCATGCGATCCGCATTTGGACCATTATCTTGGAAATTTCTGTGCTCATGGCTCAATTTCCCAGCAAAGAAATTGCCGTCCGCAGTTATAACTACCGCACTCTCGGCTTAGGTTATGCCAATTTGGGAGCGTTACTGATGGTACAAGGCATTCCTTACGATAGCTCTCAAGCACGCGCCATCACAGGGGCCCTCACCTCTATCTTGTGCGGCGACTCTTATGCCGCTTCCGCTGAAATGGCCAAAGAACTGGGAGCCTTCCCTCGTTTTGAAGCCAACCGCGAACCCATGCTCAAAGTGATTCGTAATCATCGTCGCGCCGCTTACAATGCTAAAGTATCCGACTACGAAGGATTGAGCATTCTCCCCATGGGCATTGATGACAAAGAATGTCCGGCAGATTTGCTCACAGCCGCTCGTAATGCCTGGGATGTGGCTTTAGCCGATGGTGAAAAATATGGTTATCGCAACGCGCAAACAACAGTGATTGCCCCAACCGGTACTATTGGCATTGTCATGGACTGTGACACAACGGGAGTTGAACCAGACTTTGCTTTGGTGAAATTTAAAAAATTGGCCGGGGGTGGTTACTTTAAAATCATCAACCAAAGCGTACCGCCCGCTCTCAAGCATTTAGGATACACTGAAGATCAGGTGGAAAAAATCGTCAACTACTGTCGCGGTACAGCTACACTTCGAGGAGCTCCCTCCATTAACCATCAAAGCCTCATAGCTAAAGGTTTTACGAATGAGATTTTGGAAAAAGTAGAAGATCAATTACTACAAGCCTTTGATGTGACCTTTGCCTTCAACAAATGGAGTTTGGGTGAAGACTTTTTAAAGAATACACTTAAAATTTCTGAACAGGACTACAACTCCCCTTCTTTCAACTTGCTTAAGGCCATTGGTTTTACTGACGAAGATATCCGTAAAGCCAACGACTATTGCTGCGGCACCATGACACTAGAAGGCGCTCCTTTTCTTAAACCCGAACATTATGCCGTATTTGATTGCGCCAACAAATGCGGTCGGTATGGCACGCGTTCCATCAAATGGGATGCGCATGTGGAAATGATGGCCGCGGCTCAGCCTTTCATTTCAGGGGCCATTTCCAAAACCATCAACATGCAGCATGAAGCCAATATTGAAGACGTCAAAGACGTTTATTTCAAATCGTGGGGACTCATGCTCAAAGCACTCGCTCTTTATCGTGACGGATCCAAACTGTCTCAACCCCTCAATTCCGTAGCGCGTGAAGTGTTTGAAGAAATTGAAGCCGTTAACCAAGAAGGTGAAACCGCCCCCACCCCTACTCAAGTGATGGAAAAAGTGGTTTACCGTTATTTATCAAAACGCCGCGTACTCCCCAGCCGCCGCAGTGGTTATACTCAAAAAGCGGATGTGGGTGGACATAAAGTCTACCTCCGAACCGGTGAATTTGAAGACGGTACCTTGGGAGAAATTTTTCTCGACATGCACAAAGAAGGCGCTGCTTTCCGAAGCTTAATGAACTGTTTTGCCATCGCTTTGTCCATCGGCTTGCAATACGGTGTACCCTTGGAAGAATTTGTCGAAGCTTTCACCTTCACTCGTTTTGAACCCAACGGCGTTGTGAAAGGTCACGACAACATCAAAATGGCCACCAGTGTTATCGACTACATTTTCCGTGAATTGGCGATGAACTATTTGGGCCGTTACGATTTAGTCCATATCAATCCCGAAGACTTACGCAACGATTCGGTGAAAAAACAATCCACTGCTGACTTTGTGGAAGAAGAAGTGGTCTCCATCCGCCAAGTGCCCGCTACTTACACCACCGCTGATGGAGGCCAAATGCAAGTAGCGACAGCAGCTCCAGCACTAACCCTCAAATCCATTATGAAGGAATTTGATAGCACGGCCGAAAAATTGCGCACAGCCCGCTTGAAAGGTTATGAAGGCGATCCTTGTCCTGAATGCGGTCAGTTTACTTTAGTGCGAAACGGCAGTTGTCTTAAATGTAATAGCTGTGGCAGCACAACAGGCTGCTCTTAAAAACGACAAAAAATTGTTCAAAAATTTTGTCTGCCATAATTTTTTATATTGTCTGTTGACTATTTTTTGATTGATTGATCAAAAAATGAATTTTTAGTCACTTTCCTCTTGACTTTATCCCCCCTGTGCAAAAAGGGAAAGGGATGACAAGTACTTCATCCGTTTCATCCCCAACGATAACCGACTCAACGGATATACAACTCTCACATCCTCTTTTTGATGATGTCGTAAGAGCAAACATCCAACAAATTGAGGCTTTGCGAACCAAATACCGCGTTGGTAATGGGGAAAAAATAAAAGCCCTGCTTGAAAATACAATTACTGAAATTCAAAACAACGCTAAAGCTGCCAATCCGAATGTAGAAACTAATCCTACAACAAGAGCAGGTGAACGGCAAAGTGCCACTGACTTTTATAAAAAAGCCACCAGCGACTTAGTGGCTTATGCACAGCATTATGAAAACCCACAATTTGATGTTGCCACTCTGTTAGCCAACTATGCAGATGCTTTTCAATCTTATCTGATAGGATGTCCTGATCGTTCCAACAGTGGCTATACCATTCCAGATGCCGAATGGAATGATCAATTGCTAGGCCCCAATAGTTGCCCCGTTCTTGAAAATACGGAAGCCTCTTTTCAAAATTTAGTGGATATTGGTTTTATCGACTCTAACGCTTTAGCTAACGAAAGCTCTCAATCACTTTATGTCACGGCTCTCATCGATCCTTTAGCAAAAATTCGCCAAAAGCCGGAGCTTGACTCGTTCTCCAGCAACTATCGGCTTTTTGAAATAAGTGGAGGATGGCAACAACGTTTAATTCGCCCTTCTTCCAAGTTACCTATTATGGCCGGCAGTGGCCCAATCATTGAAGCTAATTTATCTTATATCGACGGCACGGAAGAAACCAGCTTGGCTTCCCAAAGCCTAAGCCTAGGAGCTGCCGGCGGGTGGCAAAATTATTTTGGACCTTATGTCTATGCAACATTAAAAGGCGGGCCTGAAATTGCTCTCAATTGGTTTGATTTTGGACGGGGGTTTCCGACTGAAGAAGAAACTTCCGCCAACCTTCAAGCCCAACTCTCTGTCGGCGGGGCCATTCCTGTAGGTCCCACTAACAAAGTAGAACTAGGTCTCACAGCTTGGGGTAAAAATTCTGTTATCGGAAATCCTGATTATGTGGGCTATGGCATTGGACTCAGCGCAACACTTAAAGGAAATCTCACTCAGCGAAATCCTGCTGGCCCAGATCAAGGGGAGGACGAATGACCCCTCTTCTTCTCATCATCGGTTGTGGCAGAGATAAAGTAATTCCCGATTCCGGTCTGGAATTTCCGGATGAAAGTGCCGCTCCCACAGAAACAGCAGACACAGGAGAATGTGTTTCCGATACTTGTGAAGGAACACTCGATCCAAACGACGCCGGTCAACCCATACAAACTTGCCTTGTCTTCAAAGAAGTTTCTGCCTCGGTCGGTTTAGTCAGCGCGATTGAGGATCATACGGGAGTGTCCGTTCAAGACATCAACGGGGATGGAGCTCAGGATATTTATCTTCACAATTATTCTTCCTCAAGCGCTACCACAAACGAATATTTTCAAAACAACGGGGGGATTTTTACTGAAAGCTCCACCACCGCAGGACTTCAAGTCGGCAACACAACATTTCAATCGTTATGGGTCGATTATGATAGCGATGATGACAAGGACTTGTTGTTAGTAGGAAAAGAAGG
>CAZQCI010000031.1:11071-19954 GCA_964592255.1 uncultured Nitrospiraceae bacterium
AGGAGTCACTCTTTATAAAAATAATGCTGGTGTGTTTTCAGAACCAACTTCCCCTCAAGGGCTAAGCATAAGTGAGGCTGCCGCTGCAGCCGTATGGACAGGAAGCGGTTTTTTGGTGGGAACTACCGATAATGGAACCTACTATTACCCTTATGAAGGCAGCGACACATTTACAACTGATGATCCCAAAAGTGCCGCGGCAAGCGTAGGACTTGACGATGCGGGTACAGCCGCCGCTATGGCTTCCCTCGATTACGACGCAGATGGCTTAAACGACATTTATGTCGCCAATACCACCGGAAAAAACCGTCTTTTCAAAAATAATGGAGATGGCACTTATTCCTCCGTTGAAGAGGAAGCCAATGCAGTAGAATTAGGAAATGACGGCAGCACAGATGTTGATGTGATTTATTGGCAAGGGAGCAGCTTTCCTTCTCTCTATATCAGCGACAATGACGGCGATAATCATTTCTACATTAATAACGGTGACGGTACCTTCACTGACACTGCAGAAGATTTAAGCCTTCAAGATCCCGGCAGCACACGCACAGCCGCCTGGACAAATGACATGGGTGCAGGCTATCCGGTAATGGCTCTAGGACGTTGGGATCAGGAAAATTTATTGTATTACCCCATAGTAGACGAATCAGGCACCATCACTTCATTTCAAGATTTAGCTCCTGTTTTAGGCATGAATGAAACGTTAACCACCATTGACATGGAATGGACAGATACCGATGCCGACGGAGATCAAGATTTACTGGCAGTCAGCTACGATGACGGCATTCGTTTGTATGAAAATGAAAGCAAGGAGGTTTCCATATGTCCCAAAGATTTGTGATGACACCATTTTTTTTATTTCTCAGCCTTAATCTTCTAGTCGCTTGCGGCAACAACTTAACTCCCAAGCAAGGCTCATCAAGTTCCACAGGAGGCGGCACTACTGGAAGTGGTCACACCGGATCTAGTAATCCCAGTAGCGCTAATCCAAATGTTGGAGACCCTGTTGGTAACCCCGATATTTTTATAGGTGATAATACGGACAATCAACCGACCCAAATTCTTCGTAAAGGAATTAGTGTGCCCGATGATCCTTGCGACAAGCCAGGCGCCCAATGCCCTTCGCAAGAACACCCTATTTATACCAAAGCGACTCTTCCTCAAGCCCTGTGGTGCGCTTATGGATTGGAATCTTGCGAGCAAGTAAAAAAGAAATGATTTTAAAAATGGTTCAACAAGCTCACCATGTCCGGACACCCTGAGCCTGTCGAAGCGTAGATGATTAACCATGTAAGGTAAGTAAATAAAAAATTTTGCGGCCACGAAAGGGGATAAATTGCAAAATAAAAAATTAAAAATTTTAATCTTACTGTTGTGTCTTCCTGCAAAACTTTTTGCCTACGACGCTGTTTCTATCAGTTCCGTCAAAGCCGCTTCCTTCGATGGGCCCGCTAGTCATGGCTTCATTGTAACTGCTACAAGCAACACCGATCCCAATTTAACTTTTTATGAAGTGAATATCCGTGTCGACGATGGATCCCCTTTTTCAGACACATGGGAAGTCTATAATCCGGAACTGTCTCCCTACGATAATGGGATCACCATCAATATTCCTTACCGTAATGGTATTATGGCTTTAAAAACAGGAGTGAAATATTGCATTCGCTTGCGAGCCATTTATGGGCCCAACACCACCAGTTGGGATGAAACATGCGGTGTTAAAATGACTTTTCTTTCATCGCTTGGAACAAGTGACAGTGATGGTGACGGCTTAAACGAATCGCGTGAATACGCCCATGGAACCGATCCTAACAATGCCGACTCGGATGGAGACGGCATTGATGACAAAACTGAAATTGCCATGGGCAGTGATCCCAATGAAGGATTAACACCTACCATTGTCGTCAATACAGCCCGCATTGATTTCGGTACAGGAAACCCACAAGGCACTTACCCAAACCAACATAGTTATATCGAAGTAGAAAACAAAGGAGATGACGCCGCACTGATCGAATCGGTAGACGTTGTTTCCAGTTCTTTAGGAGGTGTAGGATCGGGAACAGGCAGCACTGCCAGCAGTAATGTTTTCTTAGTAGGTAATTTCCCCAAAAGTCTTACCGCCATTCCTCCTGACAATGTGGTTCGGATCCCAGTTTCATTTATTCCTAATAAAAATGATTTCTTTAATGCCAAAATACAAATCACTTTTTCCAATTTATCGGAACAACCCGATCCAGTGCCTGTTAGCGGACATGGAACAGGCGTGCCCAATTGTTCCGTATCACCTTCGGAAATTGATTTCGGTACGCTGGCAATCGACGACCAAGAAGTCGCTACAGAAAACATCACTATTTCAACAGAATCTACTGGTAGATTTTCTAGCAGCAGTGACACACCTTTTTCTTTTACTCTGTCTTCCGATGTGGATGAAATAGCTCCCGGTTTATCAAGCCTCACTTTACCGGCTGATGACACCATCACTATTCCGATACTTTTCCGCCATGCAAAAGCCGGAACATACAGCGGCAGTATTACAGTGAAATCATTCGTGTGCGGCGAACAAAAAATCACTATCAAAGGAGTGGCGGAATGATTTTTAAATACCAAAAAATTATCATCCTGGTTGGTTTATTGATGATCCCTATAGAACTTGTACAAGCAGCTACAACGCGTCTTGTCCACAACACCGCTGACGATATGTCCGGCGGCACATTGCGTGTCACCCTTCAAGATGCTTGTGATACGTCAGGCGATGACATCATTACATTTGCCAAAACCCGTTTATCATCCATCGAGATTAAACTAAACAGCACCTTAGTTATTCCTCAAGACTGTAAAGGCAACGTTGAGCTAACGGGCTCTTCGGAAGTTGATTCCATTCTCAACGCATCTAAATTCAAAACGGGTGGAAGTGCTCCCGGTGACTCTTGCATCATCGCTGTTTATTCAGATGACAACAGCGTTAGCAATTTTAGCTTCATCAACAATAGTTATGGTGCAGGTATTTGTTTATTTGGCAAAAACAATACCATCACCAACAATCGCTTAGGCACAACAAAGTCCGCTAAAAAAAGTGGTAACCTTTACGGCATCGTTATTTCCAATGCCTACGAAAAAGATTACCCCAAGATGAATGGCAGTGGAAATACAGTTTCTGAAAATACTATCCGCTATAATTCCAGTTTTGGAATTTGGGTAGAAGCCAACGATAATACCATTGGTGGCGACGCCTTTGATGATAGCGCCAATACAATACGGGATAACTCCGGTGGAGGCATTGCTGTCTCAGGGGAAGACACATCTGGTGTCCACATCACACATAACGCGATCTACAATAACGGAGATTTTCCAGGCATTGATTTGGCTGTCGACGGCTTAACAGATAACGATGCGGGGGATTCAGACACAGGTCCCAATGGATTGATTAATAGAGTGGACCGTTTTCAAGCCTTTCCCTTAGTCACGGGACTGGATTGAACAGAACGTTATTGGAGCTGGGGGGTTTCCTTTTCCGGCGACCATTTGGAAATGTATGAAGCCGATGCCACCGATGCAGAAAATAATTTCCACGGCGGAGGTAAAACCTGGCTTTTAGATGCCAGTATTGATGAAAAAACTTTCTCCACAGACCCAGACACCAATAATTTTGAAGCAGGCCAAATCATTACTCTGCTGAACTTCGATACAGAAAACAATACGTCAGAATATGCGCTTAACATCTACGTCGGAACTGACGAAGACATGGATGGGGTGATTGATGATTTTGAAACTGGTGATGGCACCGAAGCCAGCGAGGGAAGCTCCCCAGATTTAGATGACAGTGACGGAGATGGTTTGCCAGACAGTGTGGAAGATAAAAATCGTAACGGTATTTGGGATAAAGACGATAACGAAACTTCAGCCTATCTTGCCGACTCCGACGAAGACGGCCTTGATGATTGGTTTGAAGTAAGAGGAGATGAAACGTACGAAAATGATTTTGACACCAACCCGCTTGAAGCGGACACGGATGGTGATGGTTTGCCGGATGGCGATGAAGACGCCAATCATAATGGAGTATGGGAAGGTTATCTGCGTGAAACAAGCCCCTTGCTTGCTGATTCCGACGGAGATGGCATCAACGATGATAAAGATGACTGTCCTTCCATTTACAATCCAGGACAAGAAGATTTTTACTGTCAGGAATAGATGGAGAAGTCATGAAAAAAACAATCTTACAGGTTTGTTGTGTCTTTTTGGCCATTGGCTATAGCTCGCTTTCAAAAGCGGACGACACTCGAGTCGTTATTAGCAAAGATTCTGCCGGATATACTTTAGGATCGGGTGGGTCCAGTCACGGAGGCCAATCCATTCAAGCCGAAGAATTTTCCGGAGCCGCCACCTACAGCATCACCCTGCCCGTCCCACCTTCTCGTGGAGGCATCGAGCCTCAGTTGATTTTAAACTACAACAGTTACCGCAAAAATCCCAACAGTTGGGTAGGCTACGGTTGGGAGCTTGATTTGGGAGTTATTGAAAGAACCGCTGATGCTTGTTCCGGAGATTTTGATAATTGTAACATCGTTGATTATTACAACGGCGAAAATTTCCAGGTCAAATTTGGCGGGCAAACCGAATCACTCACTCTCCGTGAAAACGATGTTGATGTTTCCACTTATGGTTTAACCCTCTCCTCAGGCGAAACTGCTGATCTCTACGGAGCTAAAACAGAATCCGCCTTCAACCTTTATTTTCACATTTTAGATAAAAGCGACACAGCTGACGTGAAAGACAACGGCTGGATCATCATCGATAAAAGCGGGCGTACTTACACCTACGGCGTCAGCGATTACGCCCGTGAATCAACAACCCGCTGCGAAGTCAATGCCGATCCAGATACCTGCACTGAACATGAATGGGTCTCTCGTTGGAGCCTGGAAGAAGTCACCGATCCTAATGGCAATAGCTTAGAAATCAATTATGGCAGCTCTCGTTTTCCAACAAGTATTATTTACCAAGACATCATCATTGCTCTTAATAAAACTCAATACAACACTGACGACAGTGATTCTTATTCTTATTTTCCAACTTTTCGACAAGGCTTCTTAGATGATTCGCAGATGGGGTGGTTTCTTTATGAAATGGTCATTTATCAAGACGGAAATCGGATACAAAGATTAGATTTCGACATTGAAAAAGATGATTACACTCATTTTCCTTATCTAAAAAGTATTACACAATACGGCGCTACTGATTCTGAAAGTCTTCCCACTACAACTTTCGATTACTACGGACAAGATGACTTAGCATGGGATTCCAGCGGATCCAATTGGATGGCTTCCACCAGTAACCCAGAAGGAGATAGTGACGGATACATCGGTTACTACACACAGCTTGCCGACATGAACGGCGATGGATTGGCAGACTTAGTCACTAGCTACGACGACAGTGAAAAAATTTATGTCTATTACAATAATGGAACTGATTTTGAAGAAATTTCCGGAAGATCAGAATGGGATGAGCCATGGAGTTTTGATTGCGATCCCGATTCCACCGACGGCAGTATGTGGTGTGTGGGCCGACTCAATGCTTACTGGCGTTTTGACAAAAAAAATCATCAGCGTGTTTATTTAATGGACATGAACGGGGATAATTTACCCGACCGAGTCATAGTCGGCGATACCTACAGCACCGGCAGTAGCGCCTATGCTGACTTATACATTGCTTTCAATAATGGCATTAACGGATGGAGTACAACGGCTGTTTGGCGTGACCCCTATATCGGCTATTGGCCCGGAACCGTTGATGAGGATAAATGGTTCATGGACATGAATGGAGACGGATTGATTGACCGTGTCGTCTCTGGCCAATGTAATTCTGAGTGTAAAAATGATGATGACTACGATGACGGAGGCTTCATCGTTTATTACAACACCGGTGCAGGATTTGCGGATACTCCCGTTTATTGGAAAGACCCCACGGCAGATGGAAGCTTTGTTGGAGAAGGGCGCTTATCTTATTCCACTGATGGAAAAGTTTTTGTCACTATTAAAGATATTAATGGCGATGGTCTTCCCGATCGTATTTGGAAAGCTAAAAATTATTCCGATGATGAGTATATCGGCGAAGGCTTTGGTGTTGCCCTTAATCGAAATGGCCTTGAGTGGTCTCAACCAGATACTGCAGACGGCTATCTCTACATCAATGGCTACGATATTTTAGGGATGAACGATCCTATGGAAGATGAAGATAATCGTGGCTACATCTCATCGGACACTTTTGACTTAATCGATATGAACGGTGACGGTTACGTCGACCGTGTTGAAGGTGACAAGGACGATGGCTTATTCCGCGTCTATTATTATCAAGGGATGGAAATGGACAGTGGCTATAGCGATTACTCTAGCGCTTATGAATTTACCGATCCTGTCAGTGACAGTGGAGAATCTTGGGAAGCCTCCGGATATATCAACAAAGGAAAAGAAAACGATTACGGCAACCCTCGCTACTACTCTTTCTTTCAAGATATCAGCGGAGACGGATATCCGGACCGCGTAGCTGTTACGTCTCGTGGCAGCGACACCACACCCAAATATTACAAAGTGTATCCAATGAAAGTAAATGATGTGGAATTCTCCGATGTGTCGGGAAACACATTTACCCAACCCGTGGGCACATTAAAAGAAGTTAATGATGGCCAAGGGGGAGAAACGGCTATTGAATATCTCGCCTCCTCGTGGCCACGTCGCTGGACCGATGGCAGCACCGAAGGGGTTCCTAATCATTGGTTTATGCCGGTTAATTTATTTACCGCACATCATTTATACACACTGGATTACACCATTCCGGATTCTGATGACTCGGTGGAACTGGATCGCTGGCCAGGAATGCGTTGGACATCTTATGATTATTGGGGAGGTAATCTCTTTATCCGATATGCAGTAAAAACTTCTCCTGACGATGCGGAAGATGACAGCCTGGACACCTCTTATTTTGCCCAATTTGATGGATTTCAAACCGTTGAAAAAACTGTTTACCAGGCAGATGGAGAAACCTGGAATCCTGTCACCAAAACAACAGTTTATCATCAAGCTCAAGGGGATGTGGATACTGTGGATTCCAGCATGGAATCCTACTTTGACACTGCTGCGTTTACCCATTTTTCCTTATCCGGCCAAACGTATTACAGCAAAATCGTTAGTGATGACACAACACTGGTGTTGGAAGAAAATGATTGGGAAGTAAATTCCAAACCTGGAAGTAATTACAATTGCTCGGGGGATTACTGCTTTCCTTATCTCTACTCCGTTAAAAAAACGGTGACAGAAGAAGGAGAAACTAACTCTCGCACCAGCAAAGTTGTCTACAGTTACGACAATGATAATGGCAATCTGCTTTCTCAAACTTATTACGACAAAGACGATAATATACTATTAGAAAAAATCACCGCCTATTATCCGTCAAGTTCCTTTGACACAGAATTACAAATGCAAGATCGTCCACAAACCCAATATCAGACGGATGCTTCTGGCACCATTTACCGTGAAAAAGATTTTGAATACGATAGCCGTGGTAATCCTACTGTAGAAAAATTTCTCCGATCCGGAACCACTGATTTTGTTTCCATTAATCGAACCTTCAACTCTAACGGAACCTTAGACACCATCACCGATATCGATGGAGTAACCAAAACCATCAGCTACGACAGCGACGGGTTGTTTCCCGAAACAGAACAAGTATCTCTCCCCACAAGTGGCAGTTTAACCACCACCCGATCTTTTAATCGTTTAAATGGAGAGATCAGTTCAGAGGTCAATAATTCTTCGGTAGGGCAAGCTGTAGACTACGACGATTTTGGTCGGCCCAGTGTCGATTATATTGTTTCTTCAACGGGATCCTTATCAACAAATAAACAATACAGCTACGAATACGACACCTACACGGTGGAAGATTGGAACAACATCACCCTTCTTAAAACATCCATCTTTATTCCAAGAAGTGACTATAGCGACACATCCACCAACCCAGCAGAAATTACCTATACTGACATCAGTGGAAATATATTGCAGAAATGTACTTATACCGAACGCGGCAATTATCGCCTCGTGCAATCACGCCAATTCAATGGTGGAATAGAAGCCTATCAATCAGAACCTGTCTTTTCGGATGATTGTGCGTTTATTTCCAGTATTCCTTCTACAGTTAAAACTTTCTTAACTAAAAAAGACAATCAAGGCCGGCCTATCTATGTTGATCCTCCTGTAGGAGACACCACATCACCCACACAAACCTTAACCATCAGTTACAGCACTAACTCTTCAGGACAATTGGTTAAAACGAGCGAAACCGAATCGGGACAAACGCGGATTGAAACTTATGATTACAACGACCGCCTGATCCAAATCACGGATGATGCAGGTTCAACACTCACCTATGACTATAATACAGTGGGCGACATCAACACTGTAACCGGTAATTCCACCACACTCATGAGTTTTGAGTACGACCTATTAGGACGCAAAACCTCCATGACAGATGCCGACATGGGAACATGGTATTACTCCTATGATGACGAAGGACGTTTAGACACTCAAACGGATGCGGCAGGTCATGTGATTGATTACGATTATGACAGCTTAGGAAGAGTTTCCATAAAAACAATTTACAATTCATCAGGTACTAAAGAAAAATATGAAAAATACAGTTACGATTCTGGAGATAGCACTCATGATGTAGTGGGAGGAGAACTTTATAAAGTAGAGGAATATGATGGAGCCGATACTCTCCTCCGTTCTACATTATATAGTTATGACTCCAATTACAGACGTATTGAAAAAGTCACCCGCTCCATCCCCTCCATTGGATATTTGGAACAGACAGTCATCAATAGCGACAGAGGGGAAG
>CAZQCI010000031.1:19964-20179 GCA_964592255.1 uncultured Nitrospiraceae bacterium
CCATATGGTCGTATCGGCAACTTAGAAAAACTCTGCAACACATCCGATTGCAATTCGACAACCGGTGAAATTTATTATTCTGTCGATTCTTCAAGCGGCTACAATGTTTACGGTTCTCTTCTCAAAGAAACCTTCGGTAACGGTGTCTCTAATGAATACACCTACTACGACAACAGCCATCGTTTGTATGAAAAGAAAATTTCTAAAGATTCCTC
>CAZQCI010000032.1:0-19184 GCA_964592255.1 uncultured Nitrospiraceae bacterium
AGTTATCCTTCGCCAAGCTCAATAAGTTCTAGATAGTGGAACCCGTTCCACTACCAAGTTTTACTATGGCACAAGACACACAAGTTGTTGAGAAGAGAGTGAAGTCAACCATTATCCGTCGACGTAAGGAAGTGGTGCCTGAGGCTGCGCCAGCGGCTTCGGAAGAACAGGCTTCACCATCTTCGGCTCAAGCTTCTTCACCCGAAACTTCTGGGGCGCAAGCTGAGTCATCACAGTCTGTGTCGGCTTCAACACCATCGACTCAAGCCGCTCCGGGTTCAACAGGGCCTAGTCAAGTGGGTTCAACCCAAACAGCTCCTGGACAAACTGCTCCGCAAGGCAAGACAGAGAGTGCTGAGCCAGCGCAAAAAAAACCAGTTCCTTTTGGTGTGCCTATCCGAACAATTCCTCTTTCTCAATTAAGGCCTCAAACTAAAACTAGTGCGGCTGCCGCAAAACCTGCGGAAGCTTCCAAGGTAGGTAGTGTGCCCGTGCCACTGGAAGAAATAGTGGAAGAGGATGATGATAAAAAATTAAAACCTAAAAAAGTTATCAAGAAAAAAGAAGGTGAGCTTGAAGTTGATTTAGAAGGAGTGGGCAAGGTCAGTACCATTACTCAGTTAACCCGCTTAGTCCATGTGGATCGGATTGAACGTGTTTTTCAGCCTTCGCGCTTGCCTAAGCGTAAGAAAGTTATTTCTAAAAAAGGGATGAAGTCCACTCCTCTTACTATCACAAAAGCAGCTAAACGTGTGGTGGAAATGGGTCAAGCAATTCGTGTGGCTGACTTGGCCCATGGCATGGGAGTTAAGTCTAATGCTGTCATTGCTAAACTGATGGCCATGGGTACTATGGCCACCATCAATACCGATATTGATTTTGACACGGCATCTCTTATAGCTCATGAATTTCAATACGAAGTTAAAAACATTTCGTTTAACGAAGCAGACGTTTTAAAAACTGAAGAAGTCACCGAAGAAGGTTTATTGCCGCGGGCACCTGTGGTTACGGTTATGGGGCATGTTGACCATGGTAAAACGTCTCTGTTAGATGCGATTCGTTCAGCCAATGTCGCTGAAGGTGAAGCAGGGGGGATTACTCAGCATATTGGAGCCTATACAGTTTCTCTTCCTAAAAGTTCAAAAGCCCAGGGTAAAATTACTTTTCTTGATACTCCCGGTCACGAAGCCTTTACCGCTATGCGGGCACGTGGTGCGAAGGCTACAGACATTGTCATCTTGGTGGTTGCTGCCGACGATGGATTGATGCCGCAAACTATTGAATCTATTGATCACGCCAAGGCCGCTGGAGTGCCTATTGTTGTTGCCATCAATAAAATCGATAAGCCCGAAGCTAATCCTGACAAAGTAAAACGCCAGCTTTCTGAACATGGTTTGGTTCCTGAAGAGTGGGGCGGTGAGACACAGTGTGCTCCTGTTTCAGCCAAACAAAAAACCGGTATTGAAGATTTGTTGGAAAAAGTTTTGTTGCAGGCTGAAGTTTTGGAATTAAAAGCCAATCCAAATATGAAAGCTCGCGGTGTGGTTTTAGAAGCCCGTATGGATAAGTTCCGTGGAGCGGTGGCGACAGTTTTGGTACAGCAAGGTACGCTCAAAATGGGTGATGTAGTGGTCGCTGGAGCCGCTTGGGGGCGTGTACGGGCCATGACTAATTACAAAGGCGAAAATGTTCCCGAAACTCTTCCATCAGAAGCTGTTGAGATTTTAGGTTTGTGCGCTGTACCTCAAGCCTCCGATACTTTTCATGTGGTTGCTGACGAGCAAGCGGCACGTGATATCACTGAACATCGTCAGGATCAAATGCGTGACGAAAAATTAGGTAAGGGTCAAGTATCCCTGGAAGACATTTTTTCAAAAGTTCAAAAAGGTGAAGCTAAAGAATTGGCAGTTGTCCTTAAGACCGACGTGCATGGTTCGTTAGAAGCAGTCAGCGAAGCTCTTAAAAAATTGTCTACCGAAAAAGTATCTCTTCGTCTCATTCATGGAGCCGTTGGAGGCATTACCGAATCCGATGTTTTATTGTCTTCTGCATCGGGGGCTATCATCATCGGTTTTAATGTGCGTCCTGAAACAACAGCAATTAAAGTAGCCGCCAATGAAGGCGTTGATATTAAGCTTTATAAGATTATTTATGACATGGTCAACGATGTTAAGTTGGCCATGCAAGGTTTATTGGCTCCTACCCGTAAAGAGAATTATCTTGGTCGTGCCGAAGTTCGTCAGACTTTTACGGTTTCCAAAATTGGAACCGTGGCAGGTTGTATGGTGGTGGATGGAAAAATTAATCGCGCCTCCGAGCTCCGTTTGCTTCGTGATAATGTTGTTATTCACGAAGGAAAAATTTCTTCGCTCAAACGTTTCAAGGATGATGCCCGCGAAGTCACCGAAGGGATGGAATGCGGTTTGGGTATTGAAGGCTATTCCGACATCAAGCCGGGGGATGTTCTTGAGGCGTTTCAAATTGAACTGATCAAGACTGAACTTTAAGTGGAAGAACAACGTCGTCTTAGAAAAGTAGAAGAAACCTACCAGCACGAAATTTCACGTATTCTTCTCTATCATGTGCGTAACCCTCGTTTACATGGGCTGACTATTACTCGGGTTAAAGTAACTCCGGATATGTCCTTGGCTCGCGTCTATTTTGACATTAAAGAAGGTAAAATTCGTGAGGACGAAGTATTGAAAGACCTCAACAAGTCCAAAGGTTTTATCAAGCATGAACTGGCGAACACCATTAATATGCGTCGTATGCCTGATTTAGAGTTTTTTTATGACGAAACTGGCGATTTAGAACGTAATGTAGAAGCTATTTTTGAACGCTTAGATGCCGAGAAAAAATGAACGGTTTTCTTCTCATTGATAAGCCCAGGGGCTTGACCTCTCATGATGTGGTTGACGCACTCCGCAAAAAATTCAACCCTTCAAAAAAACAGAAAAATTTTAAAATAGGCCATACGGGTACTCTCGACCCTTTTGCCACCGGTCTTTTGGTGATGGGTGTGGGTGAAGCACTTAAATTTGTAAATTATCTTCAAGAAGAACCGAAGGTGTATGAAGCAACTTTAAAGTTGGGGGTGGCAACCGATACTCTCGACTGTGAAGGAAAAGAAATTGAGACAAAACCTATTCCCTCCTTAAGTGAAGAAGGGCTCCAAAAGATATTTTCTCAATTTATAGGACATCAGCTTCAAACGCCTCCGATGTTTTCTGCTAAAAAAATAGATGGAAAAAAACTCTACGAACTTGCTCGGGCCGGAATTGAAGTGGAAAGAAAAGCGGTGGACATTGAGATTTATGGAATGGAATTATTCGAAGACCAGAGGCTTTTTGAATCATCATTTTCTTTTCGGGTCTCATGTTCTCGCGGTACTTATGTCCGAGTGCTGGGTGCTGACATAGCCAAAGCCCTTGGGACTGTCGGACACCTGACTCAACTTCGTCGGTTAAAAGCGGGTTCTTTTGATGTGGCACAAGCTTCGGATTCCTCCCTGGTGTCCATCGAGTCGGCATTATCTCATTGGCCCCGTGTGGAGCTTAGTGAGGAAGAAACCACTCATATCCTTCATGGCCGCAAGATTAAGAAGTTAGTTGAAAACAACGCGTCCTTTTACACTCTTTTCTCGAACAATCTTTTTTTAGGTTTAGGAAGAATCGAACACGAATTTTTATTACCCGTCCGGCTTTTATCTTGAGAAGTTGATTAAAGATGGTTAATGATCAATCAATGACTAATAGAGGAGTGTCTATTATTAAAAAAAACAAATTATTTTCATTTTTTCTTTTTATGATTTTGGCTTGTGGGCGTTTTGTTTATGCGGGGATGCCAGGGCCTTTATGTCCAACTGTAACGGATTCCCCTGATATTGTGGAAGTGGCTGTTGATACAGCGGTGGGTCAGTATCCCCCTTCTTTGGCCCAAAAAAATTGGGCGCCTTCTGCCGAAGAATTAAAAAAAATTTCTAAAACAGCAAAAGTAGTTCAAGTTCATAAGGGTAACAAGAAGGTGGGTGATTTATTACAAAACGAAAATTTAATTTCTTCTTCTCTAGGAAATTCCGGAAAATTTTGGACCGCTTTTTTTAGCCATAAACAAGTTGTTATTCTTACAGGTCTCTCTCTTGATGGTTGGGTGGCGGATGGTGGGGATGAAGGCATTCCTGCAGAGCCCTTTGATTATCTACCGGGCTATGGAACCTTCAAGCAGGCTGTGCTCAACTGTCTTTCTTCAAAAAACCCGTAATGATTTAAGATGATACCGGGCGGGTGGCTTTTCTAAATACTTCCCAATAGCCATTGGCTGAGTTGCCTTCATTAAACACATTTCTATCCGATATGATCCGATGCATTGCTGGTAGCTTGTCGTGGGGGACGGTCATCAGCAAGTGATGTTCCAAGTGATAATTGACATTGTGCGGGGCCACCAATAATCGGGCTATCAGATTGGCGCGGGTGGTGCGTGTGTTTTCAAAATCGTCCTCTGGATTTCCAATAACGGAGTGCTCCGCAATGGCACGCAGCCGAATGAAGAGATGAAAAAAAGTCATGAACGAAGCCCACCACAATAAATAAACCCATGGTTTTTCTAATATCAGAAAAACTGAAAACAAAATGGAGTGAACCAAAAGAAAAGGGGCCAAATTTTTCATTCCCGTCAATACCACGTTCATCTTTGTTCGATTGGTTTGAGCAATGGAAGTAATTTTGGTGGAAATAGTGAATTCAATAAAACCGAAATCTCTAAGCAAATAACCATAAATCGATTTGAGAGAGGTTAAGCCTGTTAAGTCACGTAACCATTTGCGCAGCATGGACTTACGGCTGACAGGATAGGGTTTTGATAAACCTAGGTCTGGGTCTTGATCGGTCCAGGTGTATTTATGATGTTGTAAATGATGTTTACGATAGCCGGACACATCTAACCACAAGGGAAGCGCACAAAACCACTGGCCCACAAAGTCGTTGATTTTTTTTGATGAAAAAAGCGTGTTATGTGAGGCTTCGTGCATCAAAATTGCCAAGGCCAATTGGCGCCCTCCTATCAAAATCATCGCCGGAATCATTGTCCAAATAGAAGGATAATAGGCGACGGCTCCAAAACAGATGGCTATGAGGCCCCACGTTGTTAGCAATGCCGACAGTCCACGGATGTTGGAAACCGGAAGCAAAGACTGGATTTCATTTTTAGTTAAAATGTCATTTACACTTTTAGACATAATTTTTTGCAATGTCATTGCGAGGAGCGTAGCGCCGTGGCAATTCAGTATTCTTGGATTGATTCGCTCACTATAACAACTTAGTATAACAAATACTTCTCCCTCTTTTTCAAGAAACTTTTACGGTCTTCTTCCCAACCTTTCTGTATTTCTTCAAGTGATCTGTGTTTTTCCAGTTGGTGGCGTAAGGTATCGGACCCACTTAATAAATCAATTGCTGGAATATCTTTTACAAACTCGTACGGCTTTTCACGCCAACTGAACTCGTTGGGGTAAAGATCAATGATAGTTTTTAAGACAGCAATGCCTGTTAGGTAAGAAGAAAATATTTTTCTATCCATGACATGCCACTGAACGCCCCCACAGTTTTTGTTGGCCTGTTTTTGGAATCCGGGTTTAAAAAACGCAGGTCTAAAAATCACTCCCGGTAATTTTATCCGGTTTAATTCATCTGCCAATGGGTGAGCATCAATAAACGGGGCTCCCGTTAATTCAAAAGGTCTTGTGGTGCCTCTACCTTCTGATAATTCAGTTGCTTCAATCAGACAAGCGCCAGGATAGACTAAAGCAGTATCTACCGTCGGCATATTAGGGGAAGGTAATACCCAGGCTAGACCTGTGTCTTCAAACATCATGGACCGTTTCCAGCCTTTCATAGGAATGACTTGAAGGTCGCATTCAATGTTAAATTCTTCATTAAAGTAATGGGCCAATTCTCCAATAGTCATCCCATGCCTGACAGGGAGCCCGGCATAAGCCCCTACAAACGATTCAAAGCCTTTTTTCAAAAGAGGTCCTTCCACATCCACTCCATTAATCGGATTGGGGCGATCCAACACTAGGACTTCTTTGTTACTGTTGGCACAGGCTTCCATGCAGAAAGCCATGGTATAAATGAAAGTATAGTAGCGGCTTCCGATATCTTGTAAATCGCAGACAAGAATATCGATATCTTTCAAATCTTTTGCAGAAGGTTTTAATGTTTCCAGAGTCGATCCGTAGAGGGAGGTCACCGGCAGACCGGAAAAAGAATCATCCGTAGAACCAACTTCTTCCATATCCTGGGCTTGTCCCCACAAACCATGTTCAGGGCCGAACAGACGGGTGAGTGTGATGTTGTCTCGATTTTTGAACAATGTGAGTGTGTGAATGAGTCGAGAATTAACACTAGCAGGGTGAGCCAGTAAGCCCACACGCTTATTTTTGAAATCTACAATATCTTCCGAAAAAAGACGGTCAATTCCTGTTTGCATGGCTGCATTGTAGTGTCTTTTCTAAAAAAGAGAAGAGAAGAATCGACCGAAAATCGAACTCTATTTTTAAAGGAATGGACGTCCCTTTTTTTCATCTCTCACTCAACTCTATCCACATCCACAGGTGGCACTGTTTTATTTGGCATGTTCTTTGAATAAGCAAACCACATGTTAGCGACGGTTCAATCGGCGGGGCTTGTTGGTATTGATGCTTATCTTTTAACTGTGGAAGTGGATATTTGTCTTCAATCCCTTCCTAAATGGCATACGGTGGGGTTAGCGGAGAGCGAAGTTAAAGAAAGTAAGGAGCGTGTGATCGCGGCTATTCGTAATAGTGGTTATGATTTTGCTCAGCGAAAAATCACCATTAATCTAGCACCTGCCGATATTAAAAAAGAGGGTACGGCTTTTGATTTACCAATTGCTTTAGGCCTTTTGGCCGCATCGGGTCTGGTTGATCCTGAAAAACTCAAAAATTTTTTATGTGTGGGAGAGCTTTCTTTAAATGGAGAACTGCGTCCGGTGAGAGGGGCTCTTTCGATAGCAGTACTCGCACAAAAAACTAATTGTGCTGGTATCTTGTTGCCGGATTGCAATGCCGGTGAGGCCTCAATGGTGAAAGGGGTTCCGGTTTATTCGATTCATACCTTAACCGAAGCCGTGGAATTTATTGAAGGCCGACTTTTCAAAGACCCACTTCCTTCTAAATCTTTTGGAGATTGTTGTGATCGTCTTTATCCGATGGATTTTGATGAAATTTGTGGGCAGTACCAAGCCAAGCGGGCCATTGAAGTGGCCGCAAGCGGCGGACATAATATTCTTTTTATCGGATCACCGGGGGCAGGAAAGACGATGTTGGCTTCCCGTTTACCGACTATTTTACCTCCTTTAACATTTGAAGAATCCCTTGAAACTAGCCGGGTATACAGTGTTTTGGCCTTGTTAAGGCAGCGTGATAGTTTGCTGACCGAGCGTCCGTTTCGAGCGCCACACCATAGTGTATCGGATGCTGGTTTAATTGGAGGGGGTGCTTATCCCAAGCCAGGGGAAGTTTCCATGGCGCACCACGGAGTGTTGTTTTTGGATGAGCTTCCAGAATTTAAAAAAAATGTTTTGGAGTTATTGCGTCAACCGTTGGAAGCCAGGGAGGTGACCATTTCGAGGGCTTCGATGAGTTTAACTTACCCGGCTTCTTTTCTTCTTGTTGCCGCGATGAACCCTTGCCCGTGCGGGTATCACGGGCATCCACGCGTGGCATGTAATTGTTTGCCCCAGCATGTGCAGCGGTATCGCACCAAGCTTTCCGGACCTCTTTTGGATCGTATTGATTTACAAATTGAAGTGCCTCCCGTGCCTTTTGACGACATGATGGCGGCGTCTCTGCCTCGTGAAAACTCCGCGTTAATCCGCAGCCGGGTTTTGGCGACACGTGCTTTTCAAAAAGATCGTTTTAAACATGATTCCATTTGGCTGAATTATCAAATGGGTCCGAAATTGGTTAAGAAATATTGTGCCCTTAAGCCGGAAGCCTCCCAGATTTTGAAAAGTATTATGGAAAAATTTCATCTCTCCGCTCGGGCGCTTAATCGCATCCTTAAAGTAGCTCGCACTTTGGCCGACATGGAGGCCTCCTCGTCCATTGAAACCAAACACCTCTTGGAAGCGGTGCAATACCGAAGTTTGGATCGAAGCTTGGTGTGAAGTGCGCATTGACAATACCAACTATAATTGGTAAATTATTTATGCCCTTAAGCGGTGAAAAAATGCTGAAGTTGTTTTTGAAGGATGGTTGGGTTTTTGTACGTCAGAAGGGAAGCCATGTGCAGCTTGTTAAGGCAGGTGCTCATATATCTATTCCCATGCACCGAGAACTCAAAAAAGGTACAGAACATGTTTTATTGAAAAAATTAAAGCAAGTGAGCAAGGAGTAATATGGAATATCATTTTAGAGTTTATAAAGAAGAAGTAGGTTATTCAGGGCAATGTATTGAGCTTGAAGGAGTATTAAGCCAGGGTGATACCATGGAAGAATTTCGCTTCAATCTTAAAGAAGCCCTCGATTTGGCTTTGGATGAGCCTGCAAATTCCGATCTCATTATTCCTTTACCTAAAAAATCAATTAAAGGAAAAAACATCATTAAAATACCTGTTGAGCCACACATTGCTTTAGCCATGTTAGTTCGTCAGGAAAGAATTAAGAATAAGATGACCCAAGCCAAGGTGGCGGCACAAATGAAGGTTCCACTCTATAGCTATCAAAAACTGGAAAACTCAAAAACAGCCAATCCGGAATGGAAAACATTAGTTAAGCTCCGCAGGCTTTTTCCTAAATTGAATTTTAATTTAGCTCTCTAGTTTTTGACCGCAGTATGTCCGTAAACCATAAGACCCATCCCAACAAAAAACTTAAACCACCCAAGGGAGTGATGATTCCTACTTTATTGATGTTGGATAATATCGAGGAAAGGAGTGGGGGATTATTGTTTCTGAAATTTATGACAGCACCTAGGGCTTCAAAAGTAGGGGATAAGGAAAGCAGGTACAGGCTGCCGCAGAACAAAAAAACTCCGCTTTTAAAGCAGAAAGTTATTTTAGAAAAATTTTGGGTAGGTGGAACGCTTCCCAGAAGAATAAGGGTAAGCGCATGGAAAAACTGGTATTCGGTAGCCGTTTTCCAAAGATTTTGTCCTTTCAGCGAGAGAGAGCTATTCAAAAGATGGGCCCCAAAGGCGCCCATTAATACACTGAGGAAAGCAAGGCCGATACCCCACAAAAGGGTATTTCGTTGGGAGGACTCCATTCTCATTTAATTTGGTAGGTGATCCCCGCCATCGTGCGGAATTGGGGAACGCCTGCTCCTTGCGATACGGCAAAGCCTCCACCGGCGTTGACACGAATATCTTTCGTAATGGCGTAGTCGGCTTTAACCAAGAGCTCGGAAGAGGTCGCGTTTCCGTGTTCAAATAAGGCATTTAAAGGGCTAGAAATATAAATATCGGCACTTACTTTAAAAGGTTTAATGGGTGTAAAGTTGATACCGAGGCTCCCTAAAAATAAGCTGCCCGAATGAAAGTTATTGAGATGTACTTCTTCTTTTCCGTTAAAACCCACATTCACACCTGCTGAAAATAATTTGCTGAAACGGATATCTCCCATGGCCATTAAACCGGCAGTAGGGCGACGATCCCCTACAAAAATATCGGAGCTACCCATGGGGATTGTTAGAAACTGTACAAACCCAAATCCGAAGGGATGATTCTCTTCATTGAATAAGGTTAAACGGTTACGGATGAAGACGTCACCTAAGGCTGCCTTATTGACATTTAAACTTGTGGGGTCATTAGGGTTAGAAAAACGGTTTACCCATACGATGGGGACGTCTATTTCTGTTTCCAATAATGGTGAAAAAACATAAGCCCCACCTAAATATTGAACGAAAAGATGGTCTACGATCCCTCGAGTCCTTGATCCATTGCTGAGAAACTCAAGGGGGTGGTAGCTGTAGTTGAATTCTGAAAAAAACCACCAGTCACCTTTTTCTAAAGAAGGGGTTCCTAAGGTAATAACGAAATCTTCAGGGTTAGTTGCTGGATAAGGAGGTAAAATGGAAAAGCGGCTTGTATCAGCCCATGTGACAACAGGGGTGGCAACTAAAAGAAAGTAAAATATGAAAATAAAAAGTAATCGCTTCAAGAGCTGGGAGCATAATGCTGATTCTATGTTGGGGTCAAGAAATAAGCCTAAGGGTATTATCTTTTGAAGTAGGGGCGTCATTTTATCAAAAGTGGACTTGACGTTAGTTGCTTCTCTCGCATATAAGTCCCGGGCCTAAATAAGGCTTTAAATTATGCGATTCATCTCCTCTTCTATTGGCAAAAAAATTCTCATGTCTTTAACGGGGGTAGCACTCATCGGTTTTTTAGTGATGCACCTTTCTGGTAATCTTCTGCTTTTTGCAGGGGAACATATCTTTAACGAATATAGCCACAAACTTGTATCTAATCCTCTTATCGTAGTGGCGGAACTTATTTTATTGTTCTTTTTCTTAAGCAACATGATTAATGGTATTTGGGTGACTATTCGTAATCGGCAGTCGCGACCTGACAGATACTATATGAAAAAAGCGGCCGGGCACACCAGTCGTAAAAGTTTGGCTTCTAGCAGTATGATTATTTCCGGACTTTTTTTATTAGTATTTATTGTCATTCATTTAAAAGATTTTAAATATGGAACGCATTACGAGGTCGCAGGGGGGGCTCCAGTGCGTGATTTGTATCGCTTAGTGATTGAAGAATTTAAAGAGCCGGGAGAAGTGATTTTTTATGTTTTCGTTATGTTATTGATAGGGGCGCATTTGTGGCATGGCTTTGGAAGCGCCTTTGAGTCGGTAGGTGTGGCTTACCGACCTTGGATACGTGGTTTTGGGAAATTGTTGGCGGTTGCGATTGCGGGTGGTTTTGCTGCCATTCCCATACTGATTTATTTTACGAAGTGATTGACATACGGTTAAGAATCTCAATGTCCTCCCCTTAATTGTAAGGGAGGATTTCTTTGGGAGAGGGGTTACTTATTTAAAGTGAATAACTCCCCCCTAGCCCCCCTCTTAAATATTAAGAGGGGAAGGAAATGTTTATGATGATTGAAGGAAAAATTCCTGCAGGGCCTATTGAACAAAAATGGTCTACTCACAAGTTTAACATGAAGCTCGTGAACCCAGCCAATCGTCGTAAGCATACGGTGATTGTGGTTGGAGGTGGTTTGGCTGGGGCTTCTGCTGCGGCTACTTTGGGGGAACTGGGTTACAATGTTCTGAATTTTACCATTCTCGATTCGCCACGCCGTTCTCATAGTATTGCGGCTCAAGGGGGGATTAACGCGGCTAAAAATTACAAAAACGATGGGGATTCTGTCCATCGTCTTTTCTACGATACGATTAAGGGTGGGGATTTTCGTGCCCGTGAAGGTAATGTGTATCGGTTAGCTGAAATCAGCACATCGATTATCGACCATTGTGTCGCGCAAGGAGTGCCCTTTGCGCGTGAGTATGGTGGATTGTTGGATAACCGATCTTTTGGTGGGGCTCAGGTTTCTCGTACTTTTTACGCTCGTGGCCAAACCGGACAGCAGTTATTGTTGGGAGCGTATAGTTCCTTAATGCGGCAAGTGGCGGACGGGTCGGTTAAAATATTCCCTCGTCGTGAAATGCTGGACTTAGTTTTAGTGAATGGTCATGCGCGTGGTATTGTCGTGCGTAATTTAATCAACGGCATGATGGAACGTTATGCTGCTGATGCCGTGCTTTTATGTACTGGTGGATATGGTAATATTTATTTTCTTTCCACTAACGCTGTTAACAGCAATGTTACAGCTACCTGGCGTGCGGCGCGGCGTGGGGCTTACTTTGGAAATCCATGCTATGTGCAGATTCATCCTACTTGTGTTCCACAAGCTGGGGAACATCAATCCAAATTGACTTTGATGAGTGAAAGTTTGCGTAACGATGGCCGGGTGTGGGTTCCTAAAAAGGTGGGAGATAAGCGTAACCCACAAGATATTCCTGAAGATGAACGTGATTATTATTTAGAACGTAAATATCCTAGCTTTGGAAACTTGGTACCACGCGATGTGGGGGCTCGTAATGCCAAAGTCATGTGCGATGAAGGAAAAGGTATTGGGCCTACGGGTTTAGCCGTATATTTGGATTTTGCCGATTCTATTCGCCGTTTGGGTGAGCCTGCCATTCGTGCACGTTACGGAAATCTTTTCGACATGTATCAAAAAATCACCGGGGATAATCCGTACACAACACCGATGAAGATTTATCCTGCCGTTCACTACACCATGGGTGGTCTTTGGGTTGATTACAACTTGATGAGTAATATTCCAGGGCTGCATGTTTTAGGGGAGGCCAATTTTTCGGATCATGGCGCAAACCGTCTGGGTGCTTCCGCCCTCATGCAAGGCTTGTCGGATGGCTATTTTGTGATTCCGTATACGTTAGCTCACTATATTGCCAGCACTAAACTTGAAAAAGTTACCACCGATCACGACGCTTTTAAAGAAGCGGAAGCAGCTTGTAAAAAACGTATTGAAAAAATATTGATGGCTCGAGGCAAAAAAACTCCTTTGGAATATCACAAACAAATCGGAAAAATTATGTGGGACAAAGTAGGTATTGCCCGCAATGAAGCCGGTTTAAAAGCGGCTGTTTCCGAAATCCAATCGCTTCGCGCCGAGTTTTGGGACAACATCAACGTGTTGGAGTCCTCCGATGGAATCAATAAAAACTTGGAACATGCTCTTCGTGTGGCCGATTATTTGGAGTTTGGTGAGTTAATGGCTTTAGATGCCCTTCATCGTAAAGAATCGTGTGGGGGTCATTTTCGTGAAGAAAGCCAGACAGAAGAAGGTGAAGCCAAACGCGATGATGAAAAGTTTTCATATGTTGCTGCTTGGGAATACAAAGGTGAAGGTAAGGACTACGAGCTGCATAAAGAGCCTTTGAATTTTGAAAATGTGCATTTGTCGAATCGAAGTTATAAATGATTTTGTAACGCCCCCCTCTTAGGTTAAGAGGGGGAAATGAATCTCCTTCCCTTAGAATAAGGGGAGGTTGGTCCCAACGGGATCCCTTTGGGAGAGGAGTGAGAGTTTTTTATCGTATGTCTGATCACACAAAAAATATTTCGCTTAATCTTCTTGTTTGGCGCCAGCCCGATGCAATTTCTGCTGGCAAAATGGTTCCTTATACCATCGACAATGTTTCTCCAGACATGTCCTTTTTAGAAATGCTGGATGTATTAAACGAACAGCTGATTGCCAAAGGGGAACCCCCTGTGGCCTTCGATTCCGATTGTCGCGAAGGGATTTGTGGCTCTTGTGGTTGTGTTATTAATGGAGTGCCTCATGGCCCTCAACCGGCTACGACAACTTGCCAGCTTTTTATGCGGCATTTCAAGGATGGAGAAACGGTTGTGATCGAACCTTGGCGCGCTAAGGCTTTTCCGGTTCTTAAAGATTTAATGGTTGATCGCAGCGCCTTTGACCGTGTCCAACAAGCCGGTGGCTTTATCTCCGTCAATGCAGGTTCAGCCCAGGATGCCAATGCTTTGCCTGTTTCCAAAGAAGATGCTGATCAGGCTTTTGATGCGGCTACTTGCATTGGCTGTGGAGCTTGTGTGGCATCATGCAAAAATGCGTCGGCATCTCTTTTTGTGGGAGCTAAAGTAACTCAATTGTCTTTATTACCTCAAGGTCAACCAGAGCGTAGTCGGCGAGCGATTGCCATGGTTGAACAAATGGAGAAAGAAGGTTTTGGGGGTTGTTCGAATGAAGGGGAGTGTGAAGCCGTATGCCCGAAGGAAATTAAAACTTCAGTTATTTCCACATTAATCCGGGAATATGTGAAAGCGAATTTAAAGAAGATCTAATCTTATTGAGTAACTCCCCCTGGCCCCCTCTTATTACTAAGAGGGGGATAATTTCTTTTGAAATTAAAAGGGGAAGCATCTTTTTCCCCCTCTTAAAGTAAGAGGGGGTTCGGGGGAGTTATTAAGTTTCAAAAAATGTCAAAACTCAACAAACCAACAGCAGGAAATAAAATTACCATTAACAAAGGGATATTAAATGTTCCTGACCAACCCATTATTCCTTTTATCATTGGGGATGGTACAGGCCCTGATATTTGGAATGCTTCAGTAGGTGTTTTTGATGCGGCAGTAGCGAAAGCTTATCATGGTAAAAGAAAAATTCATTGGTTTGAAGTGTATGCGGGTGAAAAAGCCAAGCAAGTTTATGGAGACCAATGCCCTCCTAATTTTTTGCCTCAAGAAACTTTGGATGTGATGAAGGAGTATCTGGTTTCTATTAAAGGGCCTCTCACAACCCCAGTAGGTGAAGGAATCCGCAGTCTCAATGTTTCCTTAAGGCAAGAGCTCGATTTGTATGTTTGCCTGCGTCCTGTCCGTTATTTTCAAGGAACTCCTTCGCCGGTTAAAAAACCCGAACTTATTGATATGGTGATTTTTCGGGAAAACACTGAAGACATTTATGCCGGTATCGAATGGGCAGCTAAAACAGCTGACGCTAAAAAAGTAATAGCATGGCTGCAAACGGAGATGAAAGTGAAGAAGATTCGTTTCCCTGAGTCTTCCGGTATTGGCATTAAACCAGTTTCTGAAGAAGGAACGAAGCGTTTGGTTCGTTCTGCCATTCAATATGCCATTGAACAAAAAAGAAAGAGTGTGACCTTTGTGCATAAAGGAAACATCATGAAGTTTACTGAAGGTGCTTTCCGAAATTGGGGTTATGAAGTGGCCAAACAGGAATTTGGTCATCAAGCTGTGTCGTGGGAAGAATGTGGAGGACAAGTGCCTGCCGGAAAAATTTTGGTTCAGGATGTAATTGCCGATAATTTTCTCCAACAAATCTTACTGCGTCCACAAGACTACGATGTGATTGCCACACTTAATCTCAATGGTGATTATATTTCCGACGCCTTGGCGGCTCAAGTGGGTGGTATTGGTATTGCTCCTGGGGGTAATATCAATTACGTTACAGGTCATGCTATCTTTGAGGCAACTCATGGTACGGCTCCTAAATATGCCAATCAAGACAAAGTCAATCCGGGATCTGTTATTCTTTCAGGTGTGATGATGTTGCAATATTTAGGTTGGAATGAAGCCGCCTCTTTGATTGTTGCTTCTTTGGAAAAAACTATCGCTGCTCAAACTGTGACTTATGATTTTGCACGATTGATGGAAGGGGCTACAGAGTTGAAGTGTTCCGAGTTTGGTAAAGAACTTATTAAGAATATGTGAAATGGGTAACTCCCCCTAACCCCTTCTTACTGGGCCCCTCTTTATGGGGTAGCTAAGAGGGGGATTTCTCTTTTTGATTTTAAGATGATGAGATTAAATCTCCTCCTCTTAAAGTAAGAGGAGGCCGGGAGGAGTTATTAAAATTTATGAGAAAAAAAATTGCTTTAATCGGTGCTGGTAATATTGGCGGTGTATTGGCTCAATTGATTGTTCAAAAAGAATTGGGCGATGTTGTTTTGTTCGATATTGTTGAAGGTTTTCCCCAAGGGAAATGTTTGGATATTTGGGAAGCCACTCCGGTGATGAATTCCGACGTTAAGCTTAAAGGGGCTAATGATTATAAAGATATTGAAGGGGCGGATGTTGTTATTGTGACGGCAGGGCTGGCCCGCAAACCGGGGATGAGCCGCGATGACTTGTTGGCCAAGAATTTGGAAATTATTAAAACGGTGGCTTTAGGTATTAAACAACATGCTCCACAAGCGTTTGTGGTTGTTGTTTCTAACCCGTTGGATGCCATGGTTTATGCGATGAAGAAGATTACCGGCTTTCCTAAAAATCGTGTTGTAGGAATGGCTGGAGTCTTAGATTCCGCACGTTTTCGTGCTTTTGTTGCTGATGAACTTAAAGTGAGTGTGTCCGATGTTACCGCTTTAGTGTTGGGGGGGCACGGTGATGACATGGTGCCCATTATTCGTTTGTGTACGGTGAATGGGATTCCGCTCACCGATTTGATGTCGAAGGAAAAAATCGATGCCATTGTGCAAAGAACCAGAATGGCGGGTGGTGAAGTGGTGGCTCTTCTTAAAACGGGAAGTGCTTTTTTCTCCCCAGCTGTTTCCGCTATTGAAATGGTGGAAAGTTATTTGAAAGACAAAAAACGTGTTTTGGCTTCTGCCGCCCTTCTTGAAGGAGAATATGGGGTGAATGGGTATTATGTAGGTGTTCCTGTGGTCATCGGTGCCGGTGGTGTGGAGCGTGTTCTTGAAGTTAAACTCAATACAGAAGAGAAAAAGCTCTTTGAAGAATCCGTTAGCCATGTCAAGACCTTGGTCGATGGCATTCAACTCTAGGCTCTAAAAACCCCTTAGCTAATTTTTTCTTTTATGCTAGTTCTCCAGCATGACTGATAGGGGAGATGATAGAAAATTTTTAAAAATATTTCTTTGGGAATATTTTTGTTCCTTTCTTTTTTTGGCGTTTACTGTTTTTCTGTTTTTTCATACCCTCACTCAAGCCAAATCCCTTGGTTTTAATGGGCAGGCTCTTTATAATGAAGCCATAAAAAGTGATGTGCCCTTTTTGCCGTTGATTGAAGTTTTTTGTTTATTTCTCCCTTTGGGTTTTCTTCTTTTTCGTTTTCTCCGTCGTCTGTACGTGTCCCGTGATAACCCAACTCAGTATCCGTATTCTGCCAATATTCGTTATACGCTGATGCATTTATCGGGTGTTTGTTTTTTCGCCTTTTTGATTTACCATATTTTAACAACCCGCATTTTATCTTATGTGACTGAAACACCGATGGAATATTTATGGATGGTCCGTTCCATCGATTCTCCCTTAATGGTGGGGGTTTATTTTTTAGGGACTATATCGGGGTCGTTTTATCTGACTCAAGGCTTATGGCATTTTTTAATTCATTGGGGCCTTACTTCTGGACAGCTAGCTCAAAAATGGTCTTTGAAAATATGTCATCTGCTTTTTGTAATTTTAACAGTTATTAATTGGCTAGTTATTCTTAACTTTTATTATCAACAAAAGGCTCCTCCCGTTTGGGTGGGGTTTATTTTTTCCGGAATACGAAATGCGTTATTCCGTTAATGGGTATGCGTGCTACTCCTAAAATCATTGTTGTTGGCGGTGGAATTGCTGGCCTGATGGCGACGTTGCGCACGGCGATGAGTGGGGTCCCTGTGCTTCTTATTTCAAATGCATCTTCCCGTGCTTCAACATCCAGTTTGGCTCAAGGTGGTTTGAATGCCGCCATCGATTCGAGAAGAGAAGGGGATACGCCGGAAAAACATTTTCGTGAAACCATTGAAGCGGGGATTTATCTTGCTGACCAGGAGAGTGTGCGTCAAATGTGCTTAGGTGGTCCGGAGATTCTTTCTCTCTTTGATCAAATGGGGGTGTTGTTTAATCGGACTTCTTCTGGTCGTCTTGATTTTCGTCAGTTGGGACCAACTCTTTATCATCGCACCGCTTTTGCCGGTTTAAGTGTAGGTCACCATCTGATGACATCGTTGGAAGAGCAGATGCGTCGTTTAGAGCATGATCAAAAAGTAACGCGTTTAGAAGGTTGGGAATTTTTATCGGTAGTGAAAGCTCCTTCTAACCGTGTTCGTGGTTTGGTTGCCATGAACCGGAATACCATGGAAATAAAGGCTTTCCCGGCTGATGCTATCATTTTTGCCACCGGGGGTTGTGGAACTTTGTTTGGTCATACCACGCAATCTCAAACAGCTAATGGGGTAGCCGCTTCCATTTTGTTTCAGCAAGGGGCCGTTTATGCCAATGGGGAATTTATTCAATTCCATCCCACCACTATTCCTGGTTTTGATAAAGCGCATTTGGTCAGCACGGCTCTTCTGTCGTTAGGGGGCCGACTTTGGGTGCCACGTCATGGCCGACCTTGGTATTTTTTAGAGGAAAAATATCCAAGAGCACTGCCTGCTATGGATGTGATGTCCCGTGAAATTCATCATATTATTTTTGAAAAAGATTTGGGGGTTAATGGTAAGCCGCTTGTTCATTTAGACCTTACTGAAATTTCGGAAGCAGCATGGGCTTCTCATGCGCCTGAATTAAAGGATTGGTGCCGCCGTTGGGTTGGCTTGGATCCTACTGTGAGTCCTTTGATGGTGGCTCCGGCTGTTCATTATTCTATGGGAGGTCTTTGGGTTGATGCTCGCCATCGTACCACGCTGCCTGGGGTTTTTGCCGCCGGTGAATGTGATTCTCAATATCATGGAGCATCTCAGCTTCCTGGTAATTCTCTTTTGTCATGCGCTTACTCTGGAATTAAATCTTCTCTTTCTGCTCTTGAGTATGCTCTAGGTTTGGAAGAAAGTAGTGATGATGCCTCTTTGCTTTATGATGAAGAAAAAAGGCAGTACGCTGTTAATAACACTTTTTTCGATTTTTCCGGAAATGAAAACCCTCATCTCTTATATCGAGAATTAACTGAGACAATGAATCGTCACATGACTTGTGTCCGCAAGAATGATGCTTTGGTTGAGGTAGATGAAAAAATTGAAGAATTATCTACGAGGCTTAAGAGAGTGACTTTGTCCGACAGAGGTAATTTTGCAAATCGTGAATTGCTTTTTGCACGGCAACTTTCTGATATGCTTGTTTTGGCCAAGGTGATTGTCAAAAGTGCTTTGTGGCGCAATGAATCACGGGGGAGCCATTATAAGCCGGCTTTTTCTAAGTGTGATGACGCTCGTTTTTTAAAAGTGACCAAAGCATCATTTGTCAATAATCAAACGATTCACATTGATTACGAAGATGTATCGCTGAAATATTTGAAACCGGGTTAAGCAATGTAGATGACCCTTCGACTGGGCTCAGGGTGTTCATTCTTTGGACATGGTGAGCCTGTCGAACCATCAATCTATGGATACTTTTACTCTTAAAATTAAACGTCAGGATCGTCCGGAATCTCCTGAGTACTGGGAAGATTTCATTATCCCTTATCAGCCGGGCATGACTTTGGTCAGCGCTCTCCATTCTATTCAAACCTCTCTAGTCAATGCTGCGGGGGAAGCGACAACTCCTGTAGTGTTTGAGGCGGATTGCTTGGATGAGAAATGCGGTGAATGCGCTTGGCTTATTAATGGTAAACCCGGTTTGGCCTGTTCAAGCTTCATTGACGTA
>CAZQCI010000033.1:0-19150 GCA_964592255.1 uncultured Nitrospiraceae bacterium
GAGGATACAATGCAACCAATTCAGGAGGATAAGAATAATTAAAGTCCGTGAGTTTCATTTAAGAAAGGCGAGCATCTTTTCAATCAATGTCTGCGACATTTTTTCTTTTTTACTTTTAGCAAAGAGGAGAGCTTGGTTTAAAAAATCACGGCAAGCCGGGATGTCTTTTTTCTTGCGGATCAATTCCCCCACAAGTTGATAATCCAAATTAGCCGATGTCTGTAATCCTTTAAAATTGTCACCCATTGATTTTTTCAACGATGCAACAGCTTTGTCTTTATTTCCCTTACCGAGATAAGCCAAACCTTGTAACGTATAGGCTTGATGCAGAAAAGTAAGGTCATCGCCCACTTGTGAAATCACCTTGTCGATTTTTTTAATCACGGTGTCGTATTGCCCAAAATAATCCACCAACAAACGGGACGAAATAATTTTAAGTGCCGGGTCTTCAGGAATTAATTTTTCGGCTTTTTCGTAACTCTTCCAGGCATTGCGAAAATCTTTTTTTAGCTTGCACAAAAGACCATGCGTTGAATAATAAACAGCCGCCAAAACAGCATCCTTCTGTTCCTCAGCTTCCTTAACCCCTTTAAGTAAAATCTCTTCGGCCGCGTCATATTTTTTCTGACGGATTAAATCCAAAGCCTTGAGAAAAGATTTGGATCGGATGGGGCTGTTGAGGTTTTGTGTCATGATGGTCATCCCCGCGAAGCCCCATAGGGGCGAAGGCAGGGATCCAGGATATAGAACTTTTTTTATAGATCCCCGCCTTCGCGGGGATGACATTTTCTATTACAAATCTGTTAAAACTTTCACCATCTCCTGATGAATCAATCCATTGGTGGCCAAAATTTCCTTGTCGTCGACGCCGCATTTTTTCCCGGAAAACAAGCTGGTGCGGCCACCGGCTTCTTCTAAAATAATCATACCCGCAGCCACGTCCCACGAGAACAAATTTAATTCCCAAAAACCATCATAACGCCCACAGGCCACATAACACAAGTCCACCGCGGCCACTCCATCGCGCCTTACCGCTTGGACAGATTGGATCATACGAGAAAAATGATTGAGGTTATTATCTCGGGCTTCCCTCACATTATAAGCAAAACCAGTGGCCACCATTGCATGAATTAATTGGTCTACTTGAGAAACGGCAATTTTTTTTCCATTTAAAAAACTGCCTTTGCCTTTTTCAGCATGGAACAATTCGTTACGATTAGGGTCAAAAACCACACCGAGGATAATCTCCCCCTGACATTCCAAACCAATTGAAACGCAGAACAACGGATAAGCATGCGCATAGTTGGTAGTGCCATCGAGGGGATCGATAATCCAACGATAATCGGATTTTTTTTGATCCCCACCCCCCCCTTCTTCCGCAACGATATTATGATCAGGAAAGGAGGAGCGAATTTTTTTAATAATTAATTCCTCACATGCTTTATCCACTTCAGTGACAAGATTAATAGGACCTTTAAATTGGATAGTATGGGCAGAGTGAAGCTGATTCAGTTGATGGGCTCCAGCAATTTTTGCAGCATCAATAGCCACTTCAAGAAAAGAAGACATTTGTGGAAAATGCCAGAAAAAGACAGGCAAGTCAAAGAGAGGGAATTAAGGGTAGTGGTACAATTTGAAATTTTGCTGAGTCATCCCGACGCAAGTCGGGATCCAATTTATTTAAAATGGACCCCGGCTACACATCCGCCGGGATGACACAAATATTTAAGTTGTTGTATACGGAGCTTATCCGCCTACCACTGTAGCAACTCCAGTTGTAGTCACTAAACCAGCTCCTGCCGCTACACCACCGGCAACCAAGGCACCTTCTTGTGTTGCTGCAACAGCCGGCTCTCCTGCCGTACCCTCTTCGTCTGTGCGACCTAAAGCTTGTAAAGCTAATCTGCGAGCCTCTTGAGGAGACCCTCCATCAATGGCTGCTTGAATTTCACTCACAAGCTCTGGCGCCACGGCACCATTAGCAAAGGCATCCGCAAATTCTTGAGCTATTTGTTCTGAATTCAATACAACCTGGGCCAAAGCATCGCGCAGATCAGCTGATAATGAGGGAGCCTCTTTTTCAGATGTCCTTGAAGTCTGAGCGCTATCAGCTGATGCTTTCCAAACATGAAGGTTAAGCCGCGGAGCAACAGCAACGGGAGCCCTATCAGGTACCGTCCAGGAAGATTCAATTTTTTCCACCTGCATGGTTGGATTGCCTTCGGTCAAAGACAGGCGCAATAGAGGAGCTCCAGCGAAATAAAACTCAACCACTTCCTTGTCCCCTTGTCTTTGATAAGTAAACAAAGGCGCATGCCGGCTAATATAAGACGTGACTTGGGCGGGATCACTGCCTTCCGGCATTCCAGAATCTGCTGTGAAAAAGTAGGCAATTTGCGTGGCTGGATCTATCAACAGTTTTCTATTTTTGCTGTTCGTACTATCCCCGCGAGAAACCGTTGCACGGATTTCTTCCATCAACTCATACTGCTTGGCATCGGCAACTCCGGGTGCCGCCAAACGCCCCGTGAAAATACCCGACTTGTTCAATTGCGAATTGATGGTTTCAGCGGTACTGGCCGGCAATGGCAAGGGAGGCAACGCCGTTGCCTGATCTTCACTAAAAGCCCCCGGAGGTGGCCCCAAAAATCGGGAGCCTGGCTTTTTAGCTTCTGTAATTTGGAAAGCCATATCATCCGCATCCGGGACACGAAGAGTTGCACCCAACTCACGTGTACCATGAACAACCTCATCACGCTGAGCATCAGCCGCATCCATGGTTTTATTCATCGCATTCCACATAACTTCATACTGTTGAGGGGAAATGCGAGGACGATTGTTGACGGGATCCCATAAGGCCGCCATCACTTCGACGGGGCTTAGAAATTTAGCCGCAGCATTGAACTGACCAAAACCATAGCTGGCAACGTCTTGCTGATGAATCCACTCCTCCGGATTAAGAGGATCAAATTCATAAGGATCCGAAGACGCCAAAATAAAATTATTACCAACTAAGCCTTGATGCCAGTTGGGCAAATTATTAACTCCCGGCAATACTCCGGTAGCGCCCACCATGGCCACTTCGTTAACATCCATACCCATCGCCGCTTGGAATAAATGCCCGACCAAGTTTTTAACGGCTCTGGCCAAAACAGGATCCCCAGCGATACGACCATCCCACTGTAAGTAGGCCAAGTAACTGAGCAACTCACCCATGTCTCCCTGTTTGGTTCCCGTACCATGGAAATTAATGGTCCGTCTTCCACCAGGCCCCATACGAAATACTCTATTGCGAATTTCAGAAGCCCGTTGCAACGCCCGTAATGTCGCAGGAAAAGGCATGGGCTGGGCTTGGTGTGCATTTCCGGCGGATCCCGCATAAGCCAGTACAGAATAAAAAGGTTTTCCACTTCGCATGGCCACTTCCAAGTTAGCCAAAACTTGAAAAACAGCGCCTCCCGAAATAGGAAAGCCAGCTCCTTCACCCGAAAGAGCATTGGCCAATTCTTCCGGCAATCTACCATGAGCCGTTTCTCCGGCTCGTGAGGCACTGGCTTTTCTAAAGCCTTCGGCGGACCAGGGATTAGCTCCGTTATCCACGTTACCGGCAACAGCGTAATCCACTTCTCCGGAGGTAATGGCCATCCAGGCTGCGGCCAATGAATTACCATGCCCGGCACAAGCTCCGTTGATGCCGATGTTAGGCCCGGTAATGCCCCACTTGTGCATCATGGCCTGGTTGGTGGCGGCTGCGAGGAGAGAGTTTTGAATGGTGACATCTTCCATACCGGAAGTAGACGCAGCAAACTCATAAAGACCGGTCAATTCCGAACGTTCGTGGGGAGTAAACATGTGTGCCGCAAAAAATTCATGCACCTTATCTTGTGGTCCGATGCCGGATCCGCAATACCAACCCCAACGGTCGGAATCGGTTTCGTGCACCCATTGCCCGGGATCCGCTTCACCAGCACGCATGGCGGCAAAATCACTGGCTACCAAAAACCATTCGTAACTTTCCCCCGGCGTGTTGGCAAACTGATCTTTTTTATAACCCAAATGCGTTGAACTATAACCCGTGGGATGCTGCCCCATATGAATAGTATCGATGGGAACACGGCGATACACTGTCCCCTTGGCTCCCGGCAGACGAACAATTTCGAACTTACCGCCACCAATATCTGATCCTCGATAGAACGGAAGCAAATTAGGGCGACCATCCGGCAAGGTCGGCTTGGCGGGGTTACAGAAATAACGGATGTCGGAAGATTCAACGATGAATTTGCCGCCGTCCTTGAAGACAATTTCGAAAGGCATAAGAGTCCCTTCCGGATCGAACTGATGGGTCATGGACGTTTCGGGCGAACGGATCAATACATGCGCATCAATGTATTTTCCGTATTTTTTTACAAATTCCTCGGAAGTCACCAACACTTCTGCCGCACCCTTGTCCTTCGCTTTGGCTTCTTCCGTTGCTTTAACATCCATCCACAAAGCCCCACGTCCGCGCACCAATCCCATTTGAACACCCAACTGAGCATAGGCATCCAGCGACAAATCACGAAGCTGGCGTGTGGCAAGAGCAAACCGGGTTTCCAAATCGCCTCCACTGGCCGATTCGTCCATGGTCATCAACACAACAATGTTTCGTGGATGGGTCGTAATACGCTGCTCGGGACGAACACGCGCCTGCAATTTGGCACATTCATCGGGAGTAAGAGTTGCCCATGCCGGGCGTGTAAATGTATGGCGCCCGGTGTTGGCGCGAGCACTTATTTTAAGAATATCATCCACAGCTCTTTGAGCTCTGGCTTCTTTAGTCGACGCTTCGGATTGTACTTTGGCTGCATCATGAGCTACTTTCTGGGCTGCGGCGACTTCATCCAATTCGGCACGCTTGACTTGGATGGTATCGCTTAAGGACACACGCGTTAAACCGCCGGGCACACCGATAAGACGGGGTTGATACTTTCCTTGTCCATCTTGAAAAAGAGCATCCGCCTCAGGAGAGTCAATCACGTCTTCAAAAAAGGCCGTATCATCGGTGGCAAAAGTCACCACACCTTCTTGTTCAACGCCCGCAGCAGTGGGATCTTGGAAACGGTTAACGTGAGTTCCACGGGTGTAGGAAATTCTGAATCCACGGACGCTAAACCGATTTCCCCAAGGCTCAGTTTCGGCACGCGACATCAACAATTTCATCATCGCTTTGGACGGCTCGTAGCCACCATCTCCCCCGATACCACCGCCTTCATGGCGGCCATCTCGGGTGTTGTAATCACCACCGTCGTTGTCGGAGCAGGGAACGATGACACGTGTGACTTTACCAGAAAGAGCAGTTTCTTTCTGACGATTAACGGCAGAAATCAGATCAAGGACAGCATCTGTATTAACCAGTTGCGTTTGGGCTCCAAAATTTCCTTGCGCGTCCGCTCCGCGATCAACGGCGGTATTCAAATCCATGACCGCTGCAAAAGGATGAATGGCATCCAAATCATATCCCAAATCCTCGTAAATATATTTAGCCAGGTTATTCGCATCCTGCCGATTACCCGCACGCATTTGAACAAGAATGACACGATTTTCCATCCCTACCAAACGTGGGGCCCATTCTTTCTCCCACACTTTGGAATGTTTTTGCATGTCGGTGACGGCGATAATAGCCACCGCACCGGCGCGCAATTTGTTGCGCACGACTGAGAAATTGATATTACCCAATGTGGCACCCGTAAACAGATGCACTTCACCGGTGCGATTGATGCCGTCATGCGCTACTTTTTTAGCGGCATCAATAAAGCTGGCTGGATACGCATCAGGGTGTGCCGCATATTCAGAAATATCTGCATTCAATGAGGCAATCACTTTTGCCTGATATTTTTCAAGATCATCATGATTTTCACCACGCTCCACAGCCGCTTCCCATTGGGCAATCAGATAGCCTTGCATATTCCCTGGAAGCTCACCCCAAGTCACAGGCGCCTGATTTTGTGAACGGGACGCCAGATAATCCAAAAATTTATCCATTGTATCCAAAGGCTCCCCGGCTTGCGGATGCCCTTGGGGATAAACGCGCGGCACGTCGATCATCTTAGGCTGCCCTGTAGGTCCGTACTGATCGGTCTCCCACACCGTTACCGGCATGGTGATGACATGGTCAGGCCTATAGAGACGCCCTCTTTCTTTGAATTCAGCAGCTTTCTCTCGAAATACGGTTAAGAACGGTTTGATAAAATCGTTACCCGGATCCGCCAAAGCGGTATCGATAATGGTGATGGTTTGGTCATCAGCTCTCTCGGCAATTTCCATCATGCGGCGCGAGACTTCCGACAAATCGGTAAGAGCCCCACGTTTGACGGCCCAAATTAAAGCAACGGTTTGGGCGGCGGCAAAATTGGTGTGATAATCCCGCGCTTCTTCTTTCTTGAAAGCGGGAGTGGTCATCGTTTTGATGGCTTCGGCACCGATATAACCGGCAATAATGTCTAATTGGCGTGCTTTTTCGGCCAAAACTCCGACGGCCGCAGAATAAGAGGCATAACCTCCTTTTTCATAAGCGTCCGACTGCGCCAGGACACGGTCCAAATCCATTCCCGGAAAAGCGGCTGCAAAAGCCGTTCGAGCTTGATCCAGACGGACAGCATCAAGAATTTGAGGCATCGCTTCTGCCAGATCAATTCCACCACCGCCACCGGCTTGTTTGGAGGCAGCGATTTCCGATTTTTTGGAAGGCATGGAAATTTGTTGCAATGCAAAGAAACTCTTCACAGCCGTATCCACAAAGGCTATCGCTTCCAAAGCATTCGTGATGGATCCCTTCATGACACCCGGCACCCATCCTTTGGCAGCAGCAACAATGTAAGGAATGGCACCATAAACTTGGGAAGAAGGCATGCGCCATTCATTGCTGAGATAGCTCATGAGATCGTCTAATTGAAAATCGACAGGGAAACCGATCGTCCCAAAAATCTCTTTGGTGTAAGCACCAGGACCGGAATAAGCACCCAATTCTGCCAAAGCATAACCGGCCAAATCTATAAAGCTACGGTCTTGGGCATCTGCAAAACGTGTATCAGTTTCAGGAACTTTTAATTCTTGGGCCAAACGTTTTCCTAACTTCAACATTTCCTGAGAACCGCCTCCGCGGACAGCCTTGATTTTTGATTCGTCATTGACCTTTGTAAAATCAAAACTCCCGGCTTCACCAGCAACGGAACCAACAATCATCCGCAAAACAGGAATAAATGGGTCAGTCACTTTACCCAATTTTAATTCAGGCACGGGCCCATCATTAATAGGTCCTGTAGGAGCAGCAGCTACAGGAACCGCCATCATCACGGGTGCCGCCGTTACAGCCGCCGTTACAGCCGCCGCTACAGGGGCCGCTTCCACAACCGCTTCAGGAGCGTCTTCAAAAGTGAGAGCCTTATAGTCTTTTTCAGCGGTCAAATCATAAACCCAGTCTCTGTCAGGATTTTGGGGACTCTGATAATCAGCACCTACTTTTCTCTTCAGCGTGGAATTAACTTGGCCTGCAACCACATTAGCCGTCGCCACAAAACGACGCACACCATCTGTGTGCATATTCCCAATGGTGGTGGCCCACTGTGTGGTATTGGCAAATTGGAAAACACGAACTTCTACAAAGAACTTGAAGAGCCGCTCATCGGCATCCATTGTGTCATAATTATCCAAAAGATCTTTTAAGACATGTAAGTCGGTATCGGTTAAACCTTGCGTCTTCAACTGGTTATAAACACTTTGAATGTAGTCTTTGCTGTCGGAGAAAGCTCTTCCCGTCAAATTGGGATAATGCCGCCCGACATACGAGCGAATGACTTCGATATCAAATTGATCCTTATGGTCATAATAAAACTGACGAAAATCTGGAACCTTGTCGCCTAAAATTTCCCAAAGATGGAAAGGGATATCGACATCCACTTTAATATAAGGAACTTTTTCGTGGGTACGCCCCAACATAGCAGCACGCCTTAAAGCATATTCGTTGATATACTTAAGAGCCAATTGCACAGCAGCATCATAACCGGTGATCACAAATTGTTCCGGCGTGTTGATATTGGCAATTCCAATGGGAAGACCTTTTTCTGGATGTTTACCTTTTAATTCAGGGCGAGCCTGAGCCAAGGCCACCGTTTCAAGGCGAGCACGTTGCATGGCTTCTTCGACGACGGATTTGGGAACACCCAGCACCGCATACATGGAAAATGGAGAAACTCCCGTGACAGGATCGCGCAGTGGGTCGACTACATCCGCCATGTATCTTCCCCGCTGGAAAGTAAGCTCCACACCTACTTCAAAAGTTGTCAGGGCACTGATGACGTCCATCGTAAACTCACCCACACTACTTCCGGCCACTTTTTCACGTTGAAGCCCTTCAGACAATAATCCACGTGCCTGATCTCTAAGTGATTTTAGTTTTTCGATGATGGCCTGTAAGGGCTGGGTAAACATGGTATGTTTTCCAATCCATTCAGGATGTCGGTAAGTATGCGTGGTACCATCTTTGTAGCGCAACGTAATAACTTTGAGTTTGGGGTTCTCCAAAATCTGACGCGGAGACCAACCCATATTTGCGATGCAGAAGGCATCGATATGATCAAAAATAGCCCTGATCCTTTCATCCGCAATCAGCGCCGTATGAGCCCCCGGTTCCAAAATCCCCTGGCCCGGGTTAAGAACAGCCGTGGTCTCCGGCCACACTTCGGCATACACTTGAGCCACAATACGCCCATGAGCATCGGTCACTTCTCCCGTATTTACCGAAGCGGAACCCTTCAAACCAACTGTTTGCATTTTTAAGGTAAGTTTCCCGGAAGCCGTAGGAACTGGATCTGTCCAGGTAACTTGAAAAGCCCGAACGCGCGTCGGATCACCACCGGCTAGTTTAGTAACAACATGTTTGGCCACTTCACGGCCCGTAAATTCCCCATGCACAATGGTTCCAGGCAGTCCCACAAAACGAGCCACATCCACATCGGTATGAATGGGATTTTGATCCCCGGTTTTGGCATACTCATCCAGCTGATCCTGATCAGGAGCCATCCAAGAAACCGTCAAGGCGGGCTTGGGAGTAGGCGCTTGAACTGCAGCACCCTTATAAAGCCCTTCGGGACGGGAGTCTGCCAACTGCGCTTCACCTTCCCGCATAGGATCACGAAGAACAAAACTGTTGGTTTGAATGCCCACCAACTCCCCATCGCCGGGAATGGATTCCGCATTGGTTTTGGTCCGAATTTCGTCCAAATACTCGACGGTGGATTTGGTTGTTTCCACGCCTTCCTTATTCACAAAAGTCAGTGTGTCACCGATGGTGGTTCCTTCTTTCAATTGACCATAAGGGCTTTGCGCAATCGCATAAGTGACAAACTCACTTCCCTTGGACAAACGATAAATCTCGGCCCGCTCGGTGAGAATACGTCTTGAAGGATTTTGAGGATCAGCCGTGTAACCTACGACTTGACGTTTGAAGAGAAGAATATCTCCCTCGCGCGGATGCTTACCATCGACATATTCCGTCTTTCGGGACAAATGGAACAAGTTGACGGGGTTGACGTGAAGCGCCGGTGGGTACAAGGTTTGAATAGCCGAAGGCAAACCGAGAGCAAAATCGGTACCGATAGGAGCCACACTCCGCCGACCTTTGCCTTCGAGATGATCGAGGTAACCATTGCGCGAACCATAAACGTAAAACACATTGTGGTCTTGGCTTGCCTCAACCGCTTGTCGAATCCAATCAGGCGTCACTTCCGCTTGCGAAGTGAACATGGCATCCGGGTTTAACAAATCAGCCTCTTCCTTATCTACTCCAAAAGCCGAAGCCAAAGCGGTACGGTGCCGGTCATCAATGGTATCGGCATCCACCAAAACAAAACTTTCCAGATCGTTGACTTTTTCAAGACGATATTCTTCTTTCAATTGAATCGGCGCACCTGTTTTGTAAGAAGTGACTTCCACCGTCACCGTGTTGTCTTTTGCTGTAATTTCAATTTTTAATCCTTTGGCCAAACTGTTGGGATCGGTCGGATCGGAAACAAGGGAGAGATCATACTTTCTAAGCGCCGTGATATTTCCTTCTGTGTCCACTTCAACTTTCCATAAAGTGTTGGGGTCAGAAACTAAAAGTGCGGGAAGTCGTGTATTAGGAACACTCTCATCTCCTTGACGCAAGAATGCATTTTCCAAAAATGCTTTGATCGGCCCCTTCCCTGCTGAAAGAATAATCGGTTTGAGAATAGCGTTGGCCAGTGTCAGTTGATCATCAGTACGAATGCTATAAGTAAAACTCTGATCTGCATTTTCGATTTTGTCTGCTGTAACACCATCAATATCATCTAAGGCCACCAAAGGATTTTGAGAAACAGGAGTAAATGCCGCGGTACCTAAATCCGGTTTAACGGGCATACCCGATGCCTGCATTTTTTCACGGGCACCTGTATACATGGCATCCATATAGTCACCTGTACTCATTAACCCAGGAACACGTGTGATGGACAAGCCAGGGGTGAGGGCTGTCCATTGAGGATCAGCGCCTGGAACGTTGGCAAAAGAAGCAAAGCCCGTGCGAAAATCACGGACAATATTGGCTGAAGTTAAAGAATGAATTTGACGCGGAAAAATACGGTCCCTAAAACGCCAAATCCGATTCTCAATAAAATCACGATCATCCAAACTAGGTTTTCTACTCATCTCTTTTGCAGAGTAACTGGAAAACCGAGATCGTAAAGCCGCGTCATATTGTGCAAACACAGGTTCAATCCAAGTGCCATCGGAATTGGTATGCAATTCTTTAAAACGATCCAAAACTTGGGCCCGCGTCATGTCATACCATTCGCCATAAGTGGTATCGTATTGGTAGTAAACTTGCGGCACCAATGTGAGAGCGTCAGCCAGCGAGCCGGAGCTCACCGCTTCATTCAATTTCGGCATGAGGCGTTCGATGATTTTTGTCTGTTCGGCTACCGGTAACATCCGCACACGGGTATCTAAGGCTCCCAAATAAGAACTGTTGGGAAGCCCTGCCAATGCCTCTCTCAAAATCACTTTTCTTTCGGAAAGAGAAAGAGTTCTCAACCAATTATCAATAAGAACAGCTTTTGGAACTTGCTTGAAAAGAGTACCTCCGAGACTAGCCTTAAAGGCATTGGCTAAATCACCGCTTAAGGGTTGAGCTAAAGCAGCTTGCACACTCACCATCGCATTAAGCGTGGCCCTTGTGACACCGTTAGGAAAAATTCTTCCTAATACCGTTTTGTGAAGATACCCCAGTTCTTTTTGATATCTATCTACAGTAGCCGAAAAAGCGGCTTCATTAAATTCCCCATCATGAATAAATTGGTCTCGCAGTTCTTGCTGATCTCCACTCAATAAACGTTCCAATTGTTGATAACGGTCGTAGTGTTTAACAACATCTTCAAGGGAAATATAATCCCTACGGCTGGTATCCCACAGTTGTCGAGGCATGGCCTCGAAAAGACGCCGACCGTCTGTGAAACTTAAATCCACTCCTTGGGACTGCAAATACGCTTTCAGTAAATCGTCTACGGAAAACACAAAGTCGCGCAGTTCCAAATTTTGAAAATCATAAGTTGTTATGGCACGTCTTGCGTTGAAAGTTTTGGACTGAGCACGGCGCACCAGTTCACCATAAGTTTGCCAAAGTGATTGGCCATCAACGCGATCCCAAAGAGAAGTCTCCAGAACAGCGGTTGAAAACCAAGCCTTGGGGTTACCGGATTGGTTGAGAACAGCAATCACTTCATTGCGCTCTGCAGTGGTAAAAGGGCGGTTGATTTTCTTTCCTTCACCATTGGTAAGTCTAGCGGCTTTGGCAATTTCATCCAAACGGCGCAGGGCTTCATAATAACCGTTACGATAGTAATGAACGGGAGCACCAAATTCGCTGTAGAAATCAACAATATCTTCAGGCTCCATACTCCGAAGAGCATCACGCACTTCAGGGTTAACAGGGGATTCCTCAAAAGTCATTCCGGCACTTCCAATACCCACAGCATCCGCCGGCAAGGGAATGCCCGAAGACGTGGAAACACCTTCAGTAAACGCCTGGGCAGCATCATCGGCTGTTACAATATTACCGGCCCAACCTAGGTAAGCAAAATAACGTCTCGCTTCCACGGCAATGCGCGGCCACATTTCCTCGATGGTTTCCGGGCCAAAGTGACCTCCTCCATTTTTGGATTCAACTTGCAATCCAATTTTACCTTTAAGTTCCGGATGGGCTTCAATCAGAGCCTTGGCCTGTAAATACTGGTCGTAAGAACCAATTTTGATGGAAATTTTCAAACCCGCTTTGAGAATTTTATCGACTTCCGGAAATTCGGGAACACCCGCGACTAAAGTGAGAAAACGGCAACCATGCCCCTTCTGGTACATCTCAATAACTTTATCGATCATCGCCATGCGCTGTAAATGGATCATCATGATGTTGACGGCAAAATCACTGCGATGGCCTGACATCTCTTCTTGATCACGAGAGACTTCTTGAATTTCTTTCCCCAGATTTTCAGCCGTATCAACATCCCCGGCGCGCAGTTCCGCGAAGTAACCACGTACCGAGGCAGCGGCAACAATTTTGGGAAGTGTTACGGGCGTCATCCCCAACAACATCACCGGCTTCATGCCACCAGACCATTCGGTAAAGGCCGATTTGATTTCCACATCACCGCCAACGGTCTTCACAAGTCCAGGCTTCCCGGGGGAGGAAGATTTTTTCACACGACCCGGGTTAGTATTGGCAAAAGCACCTCTGCCCTCGGGCCCCGTCAAATCGGTTGTGGTAATGGAGGAACCTTTTAAATTGGTATAAGTACCGACGGAGGAACCGCGGTCCGGACCAATATTAACCGCATTCATCGCCTGCCCCTTGTTGTCGTAGGCAGCACGCACGGGATTTCTAAAATCCATGGTGCCCGGCATCATGTCATGCAGGCAACGATCAACGGGATCGGCTTCTTGTGTGATGTCACTTCCATCTTCCGTGGAATAAATTGGAAAAGCGGCTTTACCGGTTGGATCGATGTTATATTCAGGAGGAAGAATGGCTCGGATCTGATTGAAGTAAGCATACGCATCTTGTTGCCCTTGCGTATGGTGAGCTGGTGCCGATAATTTTAAATAAGTGATTTCAGGAAGATCATGTTTCATTCCACGGGCATCTTTGCGAGCTTGTTTGATGGCGTCTACTTTGTCCGCACATAAGGCCAAGGCCCGGAAATTGGAGGACGTCATCGAATAAGTGAAGTCATCGATAATGATGGCCACTTCCACAGCATCCTTGCGTCCGGTTAAACCCAATTCTTGATTCACTTGCTTGGCAATGGCTTGGGCTTGGGAGATATGCAAATTTTGAATTTGAAGAGCGTTCAACGCGCCGGTGGTCAATTCACGCGCGCGTTGCACAGAAATACCAACAAGGTTCATCATCACAAGGCCCTGCTCAAAACTGATGACGCCGGCAATCGGGAGCATGGCTCCTTCCCCTTGGGAAATACCCATACTGTCTGCAATATCTGTTTTGGGATCTAACCCTTGTAATTGTGCATAACGAAAATTAAGCCACGAACCGATGTAGTTAATGACAATGGAATATTCAAGCCGTGTGAGCTGACCACCCTGGAAGGCTTCAGGATTTCTTTCAGCGGTTTCCAATAATTTTTTTAAATCGATGGTCAATTGACCTACATTTCGCCCATTAAGGTCTTTAATACCTCGCAGTTTTGTGCTGAAGTCTTTTTCGTACTGAGCAATGGCGAGAATTTCTCCACGCAGTTGGGGCACATTATTCCAAAACCAGAGGATCGGTTGGAGAGGGTCATCCGTTCCATTACCGCTGGCGACCAAAGTAATTTGATTGGGGTTGCCGGCTTGACCTTTGGCTTGTCCTCCCAAAACAGCCACTGCTGATTTTACAGGAGGACGGGAAAATAAAGTTCCTGCTTTTTCCAAATCGAAGCGGGCCCAATTGTAGGCTTTTAAAAGACGATCGTTGGATTGACGAGTTTTGGTCAAACCTTGGTTGATAAAATACTCAACACTGTTTCTTCCTTCATCCGCTAGCTTCTCCGCGGCTAACACCAATTCTTTGCGGGCTAATTGATAATCGGCTTCGCTCATCGGAATTTTTCCCGCAGGAATGACGGGAGATTGTCCTTTGATAATCACAACCCGATCATTCAAGTCGGCCAATAATTCCAACGCTACCTGAACTTTGTTCACAGGTCCGGTGTCATCAGCAGGGCGAGAACCAGCATCGGCGCGAACCAAATCCACAGCCGTAGTTAAAGCGCGAGCCGTACTAGCAGAGACATCCATACGGGTAGTCAAACCATAATTTCCCGTAAAAGTGACTACGGCCACCGGGCTAGGATCCCATTCCACAAACAAGGAAGGCTTGGTATCCGCTTTGGCATCTGCAACGGAAGTGGCCCGTGGCAGCCTTGAAGCCGGAACCTCCACTTGTTCTTGCATCCGAAGAGTATAACCCCAGTAAAGGGAGAGAAGAGCCGGAGATTGGTTAGCAAGAAGGTGTTGGCGGTACGATTCATTGGCGTTTGCAAATTGTGAAAGATAAGAAGCGGCGAGAGCACTTCCACCATCAGCTTCCTCACGAAGACTAGTCAGGAGCTGATCCACTTCATCAAAATCCGTTTCTGTTAATGTTTGGGCACGAGTCAAATAACTATCTAATTGCGTCAAATCTAATGCCATAATTGTCTCCTCTAAATTTATCTTTCAAAAATCACCATTGCGACAGCGTTATCGGCTTCGTGGGAAAGCGAAACCCAACATTTGATGTCGGGCACTTTTTGGTACCACTGCTCCAAGGCCCCATGCAGTTTTATCTCAGGGCGCCCCCTGCGACCTTGCACTACTTCTATCTGACCAAAAAAAGGTCTGAAGTTATCAAAAGCTTTGTCAATTTCAGGATAATGTTGATCTAAAAAACCCAGGCATTTAACAAATGCCTCTTTGGCCGCCAAACGGGAAGCGAATCGACGATATTTCTCCAACCCACTTTCACAACACACACGCACTTCATCCGGAGTGAACGTGTTTTCAAAGTCGGTCGGCCGATTTTTCATATCCGCTTCCAAACGAGAAACACACACCACATCCACACCAAGACCCAAAATCATAATCCCCCCTAAACCCACTACCCCTTCACAAGTCCGATATTTTCAACCGAAAAAGCGCCCGCACTTATAGCCGCACTTGGGTCAACAACAATGTCTTCTGCTACCAATCCACTTCCTGCATCACGAGACAACTCTTCTGTGTCAATGCCTAGAGTGCTACAAACAAGTTGGCTTAATGCTTCCGGACTGGCCCCACCTTCCAAGGCCTCTGTAATTTCATCGATTTGTTCGGGAGCAATAGATCCTTGCATACCAGCCAAAGCCAGCGGACCTGTGATGCTAGTATTGGTAACACCGGCCTCCTCTAACCTTGTGAGCAATGCATCCACACGTGTTTGAAGTGTGGTCTGGCGCAAAGAAGCTGCCAGCAAATACGTCAGTCCTTCGTCTTCACGATCTGATGCCTGCTGATCAGCTAAAGGATCATCTCCAGCGTACGGGATACGTGGATCACTAGCCGTAACCGCAACGTCTGTAGGACGAGCCTGACGTATTTGAGCTGCAGCGTCCCTCACAGTAGAAGCAGGTCGAGCAGGAACTCTTTCTGGAACCTGCGTTAAGGCATCCAAACTATGCTCTGTGGTTGTAACAAGAGGAGCTTCATCGACTTCTGGATAATTACGGTAATGTTTCAACAACTCGCCACTTGTGGCAATCTCTTCCAATTGAGGCAAAATTGAAACAGGTATCCGACCCCCAATGGGTTTATAGGCAACGAAGGTAGGAAAAATATTCCAGGTACCGGCATTGATTTCTACCACTTCAAAACCTGCGGCTTCCAGTTGCGCCACGACAGTTTGAATGGAACGCGCATGCGGCACCCATTTGGCTTGTGCCACCTGACCAAATAAAACCTGTTGTAGGCCAACGGCGTTTAAATCCAGCCCTGCTTCATCCCATTCATCCCGCGGGGTTAAATGACTTAAAACAACATAACCACCGGGCCTCACAGCGTTGAACAAGTTTCTATTGAATTGGCCTACTTGTTCGTCATCCAAATAAATATTTAAACCATTACTGGTCACAACATCATATTGGTTAACAACATTCATTGTGAGAGCATCATTTTTAAACGCGAAAAATAAATTACGTTCCCGAGCACGAGCCAAATCATCAGCAGCCCTAACAGCATCTGGGTCTTTATCCAAAGCAACGATCATGCGTGGTTCTGCCCTCGACAAATCGGCTTCAATCAAATCACGAGCACGACCACCGGGAATGGACGCCCAAGTAGCACCAGCTTGCACCAAGCCGTTATCGATAAGAAAGCGATACACTTCTCTAAAAATTCCAAAACGCTCCCGGGTTGCCAAAGCGGAAGGAGCTTGGGTAAAAAGAAAGGAATCAAAAGACTGCCTATCCGCTTCGGCCGCAGCCACAGCGTCGGGATCAAACAAGAGGTCGGTCATCTCCCAATTCAGGCTACCGTACTTTAAAAGAGCTGCTCCTAAGGTGCCAAGGGCGAGGCGATGCACATGAGGGATCAAGTCAGAACGTCCTGCATCCCCTAAGCGCGTCACAGCAGCTTGTTTGGCAAGAGCAAGATCACGAGCTTGTGTTAAAACTTCCAGGGCCAACTCCAAATTTGTATTCAAATACCCTGAACTTTCTTCGTCATAATATATGGAATCAAGGGCAGAAATAATCTTTCTAAGTTCGATTAAGGGAACAGAACGTCCTTCTGATAGCTCTCGAAGATGATGGTGGAATTCCTCAGAGGGATCCTCTTGTACGAGAGATAGAATCTGCGTAAGATTCTTCCTGTTTGCTTCTGCAATCCACACCTCAATCTCCCCAGATCCCTGACCTGCCGCAAGACGGGCAGCAGAATTGAGTAACAAACGTCGACCTAATAAATAACGATCAAGTCCAACGTTAACGCCTGCAAGTCTGTCTCGAACAGAAACATAATTATCGGGCCGAGCGACTTCTAAAGCCTGCAAGGCAGCAGCCACTTGAGGAAAATCCTCAGATGCCAAAGCTTGGGGGTCCACTCCTGCCAAATAATTAGTGGCTTCTGTCACATCCATTAGAGACATAAATTACCTCCCTGCAAACGCTGCCAAACCCGCTTCGGCAGCCAAAGTTCCGTTAAAAGCCGGAAGCTCTTCACCATAATTTGGAACAGAGGGTGGCTCATTAGCAGCCACTTCAGCCATAGGCTGCCCTGTTGCCAAACCTACCAATTGCGTCACACTGTCCCGACTGGCCCCACCTTCAACAGCTAATTGAATTTCGTGTAGTGCATCAAAATTAACGGCTCCGTTTTGCACAGCCGCTTCTAAGGAACTCACTAAAGAAGAATCCACTCCAGCTAAACTAAGCTCTTCAATGACAGCATTGGGATTGACAGAATCTTGATTCGCAGACTCTTGATTCGTAGAATTGAGATTCACAGAAACAGAAAGACTGGTGGGATCAGACTCATCAACAGTATGAGCCTCTGTTGCAGGGCTTTCAACAACAGCAACAGCCGGAACAGGTGCCGAAACACGCGCTTGAGCTAAGGCCAGCAATGAAAGGTTTAAATCATCTTGTGCCTCTTCCAAAGATTGGGCCGATTCCACCAACAACGTCGCCATTAAATGTCCTCTGGCTTCTGGTGTAATACCTTCCCCTCTTTGAAGAGATAAAAGCTGTTGTCGTAGAGCATTCCATCGCAGAACTTGGGAGGTGTCACTTGCGTCGGTCTGCGCCAATATTTGTTGTTCTATGTAAAAAATCGCCCCGCGTAAACCGTCCCTAGCTTCAGAAGGGATATAAATCAAATCAGGGGCAGAAACCGCCATAATCACCGGTGAGGGAGCCAAAGGGGAGTCACCCAAAAGACGGGCGGCAACCTCTTGTAACCCTTGAGCCAACGTAACAGCATCTGAACTACCTGGCACTAAATGCCGGGCGCCTTCTGCTAAGCCGATTAACGCACTTAAGCCTCCGCGTTCAGCTACATCTGTGGCGATTTTGTCTTCAAGATCAGTGGCCAACCATGCTTGCAACATCTCGGCTTTTTTATCGTCGTCAGCCCCATTGTAATCGGACAAAACTTTTCTCAGGGCTAACGTCGAGCGGTCGCCGGGATAGGTGGCAAAAACAATAAGAACGTCATCCACATTAAGTTGCCCTACTCCCTCTACCTGCAATTCCGCTGAATCAGAATCGCCCGCTTTTGTATAAACCGTTTGCACGCCAAACCCGGCTGTTTCCAGCAAGCTTCTGGCATAATGGTATTGGGCCTCAGCACGGGTAGTTGTGGCAAAATTGTTGCCGAAGGCGGCATCAGCTTGCAGGATGGCCTGATCAACGGAAAAAATAATATTGGACCGCAACGTTTGTAAATCTTCCACAACGGAATCAATCACCCCTGTACTCATGGCTATTTCAGGGCTGGCCACTTCCACACGATAGCGTTGCACCAACGCATCCGTCCTAGCACACTCTGCTAGATACAAAGTCATGGCAGAATCGGCTTGTAATAAAAACTTTTCAGAAAAATCAATGCGAACAGAAGAAATAGAGCCTGTAGTATCCAAAAAAGCCTTGATCAAATCCAAGGTCATGAAAGGCTCACCTCGTCGATCAGCCAAATCGACCTTAAAAGTAGCTATCTTTGCACGAATGGAATCTTGTATTTTTCCTTCACCCAGCAGTAAAGCCCACTCGTCCAAAAGTTGTGTGAAGATTTTGGCCAGCACGTCCACCGACTTTGTCAAACCATAATACTCATCCAAACTTGCCTTATCTTTAAAAACAAACGGAATCCCTTGACGCGCCCCCATCACCGCAATTTCAGCACCTTTGCCACTGATCACTACAATACCGGGGCGTAACCACTTGTTGCCCGCCACAATAAAACGCCCACCATAAGCTCGACGGATATTCACAGCCACAACGGGCATGGTGGTCTTGATGATCCGTTCTAAAAGTTCAGCCTGTAATTTTTGAATATTGGCTGCCTCAGATGCTTGGCCCGGAGGATATCCCGG
>CAZQCI010000034.1:0-18935 GCA_964592255.1 uncultured Nitrospiraceae bacterium
AAACAACTCCGTTATTTCCAAATTGATCATCTTGATTTCCGTCCGGATAAATTTTAGCTAAAAGTAAACGACGTTGCCCGGACTGTTTACTAAAACCACTGACAAAAATATCTCCCGCCGGGCCAACCCCCAAACCATAAACCCCCTGCTCTCCTTGAAGAACCAGGCGAAGCTGACCGGAGTTTCCAAAACTAGAATCCAAACTACCATCATGATGATAACGGAATAATAAAATATCAGACTCATTACCGGGTGTGAGACCTACAAGCAGAATACGCCCAGCTGCGTCAACGGCAACAACCTCCGCCCGGCTCATCTCTGGGAGAGAGATGGGAGTAAAAGGAGGAAGTGTTTCAGAAAAAACAGAAAAAGAAGTGAGGAAAAAAAATAAAAATAAGAAAAAACGCATGCCTACCTCACAAAACTTTATTGATATTCATCGGAGGGACCACCTTTTTAGAAAGTATATCGTCTTTAAAAAACCGATAAATCGCATCGTAGACTTCCATGGTTTGCTCTACACATTCCTCATCGCTCTGATAAACAGCAGTCAGCCGCGACAGCAACTGAGTGCAACCCGCCTGGGTGAGTGTGTCTTCAAATTTTTTAATAGTGAAACGGTGCAATAAGCCCCCCAAGCGATCCAAGGCAGGGTTGGTAAAGCGATAGACGAAAAGAATTTTATCAAAAGCGGAAATTGTAGGTCCGGCAGCTAATTCAGCCCCTTCAACATCAAAGGGAATTCCTTTAATTTCAGTCAGCACAGAATCCACTTGCTCCCCTGGCACAAAATAAAACTGCGGGTTAGGATCGAGAAAGCGTTTGATCATCCACACGCACGCCATACGTTCCAAGTTCAAGCCTTTTTCGGTAATCCATTTCATATTAATCCTTCTCTGGCACCCAAGCGCCAAAATGATCGAGATAATTTTTCAAATACCCTGTCTCACGGTAAGATTCTTCTATTTTTATCCGCGCTTCTTCCACTAATTTCTGTTCTTCTTCCAGCTTTAATTCCCCCGTCATCACGCGTGTCCGTAAAAAAACAAAATAAGTATCTAATGTATCACATAAACAATAGTCGTGGATTTTGGATAATTCCCCTTTATTAAAAAGGTCAGCAACCATGTCCCCTTTGGTATCCATTTTTCCGGGCTTGCCTAAAAGTTTTGAAAAGAGATTTAAACCACCTTTGTAACGAATGGCTCCATGATTGGTTAAAAATTCGTGCAGATCTAAATGCAACTCATCGGCAAAACGATTACGGGCGCCAAATTTGGCAAAAAAACGTTGAGGCAAACTTAACCCTAACTGAAACGCCCACAATTCCAAAACACGTAAATCAAAACCAGAGCCATGAAAGTCCACCAGAATCGGATTTTTCTTGGCATACATATCCCAAAAATCACGCACCATCGACGCCGCCGTTTTTTGCTCTCCTCCCAAAACACCAATACGGGTAATCCGAAAATTTTCCGCCACGGCTACGGCAGCAATAGAAACCGGTTTATGGAAGGCAGGATTAACAAAGGTGCGATTTTTATCTTCGGCCAATTCCGCCAACTCTTTCTGATAAGCCTCTTCGTCACTTAAGCCTTGGCCAGCATACACAACACGATTGAGCAGACCTTTGTTGACCACCGTTTCCATGTCGTAAATGAGATATTTAAAAGAGGACATAAATAATTGTCACCCCGCCAGTTTCACCCGATCGCCACGCAAATCGTCCACGGCATGGGACAAGCCCGTCACCGTCAGCGGATACATCTTTACCAAACGAGCCACAGCTGCAATGGTGGGGTGATTCCAAAATCGTTCCGGCTCCGGATTAAGCCAAATGGTGGATTCGTAATGTTGTTTAATTCTTTTCAACCAATCAATTCCTGAATCAGTTTCAATATCCCAATAATCAATCACACCCCCTTGGGCAAACAATTCATAAGGATGCATACACGCATCGCCGACGATAATCACCTTAAAAGTACTTCTAAATTTGCGGAACAAATCAGCCGTAGGAATGGATTCACGCCGATACGCGTCGGTGAAGACTTTGGAATAAATGCAATTATGAAAATAAAAATGATGAAATGCCTTGAAATGCGAAAGCCCATGAGCGGCAGAAAACAAAGCCTCTACTAATTCTGCATAAGGGTCCATGGTGCCCCCCACATCCATTAATAACAAAAGTTCAGTCTGATTTTTTTTGGGTGCTTCAAAAATAAGTTCAATGTCACCGGCATTTTTACAGGTGCGATCAATACTTTTATCGAGTGATAATTCCGTCGCCAAGCCTTCATGATCCAAGCGCCGCAGGCGTTTTAAGGCCACCTTAAATTGACGCGTATCCAAAATACGATCGTGGCGATAATTAGCAAAACGTCTTTCTTCCGCAATTTTTGCGGCCATCCGCCCACCCCCAGGCCCACCAATTCGAATGCCCGAGGGATGAGCGCCGGAATGCCCGAAAGGAGATGTACCACCGGTTCCAATCCAATGATTTCCACCGTGATGTTCCTCTTTTTGTTGTTGCAGGCGTTCTTGTAAACGGCGACGGAGTTCTGCGAGAGTCAGAGGATCAATATCCGGCATTTGCGGACGAAGTGCAGGATCCAATTGTTTATCTAACCATTTGGCTATTTCGTCCTTGAGATTGAGCTTTCCATCAAATTCTTTAAAACAGAGTAAAAAAGCCTGATCAAAAGCATCAAACCACGCCTCCGACTTAACTAAAATGGAGCGCGCCATAAAATAAAAATGATCTAGCGAAGACTGATGAAGGTCATCAACAAGCGCTCCCATGAGGGTCAACCATTCCATGGTCCCCACGGGAACTTTCAACGCACGGAGAGTATAGAAAAAAGGAATCAGCATTTTTTACATCGTCATCGCGAAGAGTCCTGCCACAGGCGAGACGACGCGGCGATCCAGCTCTGGATTGCTTCGTCGTTACACTCCTCGCAATGACGATCACTTTAAAACCGTCCAGCCTTCTTAGGAATTTTCAAATCCTCTTCTTTTTTAATCAAACAGCCGATGTGTGGAATATCGTTTTCGTGTTTTCTCAAATCCACGCCCAAAGCCACTAGAGCCTGAAGCCAATCGATCAGTTCGGACGTGGAAGGAGGTTTTCGTAAATTCTTGACGGAGCGAACTTCATAAAAACGCGTGATGGCTGATTTAATCACCTTGTTTTCTAAATCAGGAAAATGAACCCGCACAATTTTTTGCATTAATTCTTCATCTGGAAATTCAATATAATGAAAAACGCAACGGCGCAGGAAGGCATCCGGCAATTCCTTTTCGGCGTTGGAGGTAATCACAACCATAGGACGATGTTTGGCGGAAACTTCCTCACCAGTTTCGTGAACCATAAAACGCATTTCATCAAGTTCAGCCAAAAGATCATTAGGAAACTCCAAATCGGCCTTGTCAATTTCATCGATGAGCAAAACAACGGGAGTTTCGGATTGAAAAGCCTCACCCAGTTTTCCTAACTTGATGTAACGCTTGATATCACGCACATTGCCATCACCAAAACGGCTATCGTTTAAACGCTGCACCGTATCGTAGATATAGAGCCCTTCCTGAGCTTTAGTGGTAGATTTGATATTCCAACGAAGCAAAGGGCGTTTCAAAGCCTGTGCAATCGAAACGGCTAAAAGAGTTTTTCCCGTTCCGGGCTCACCCTTAAGTAGCAAGGGACGTTTGATCGCCAGAGACACATTGACTGCCTGCTGCAACGCTTCGCTCGCAACATAACTTTCGGTACCTTCATATTTGTTAGACATAAATTCACTCGTCATCGCGAGGAGCCCAAAGGGCGACGCAGCGATCCAGCATTCCTGGATTGCTTCACTCCCGTTGGTCGTTCGCAATGACAATCTCCACTAAAATATCTTCCCCTTCAACTTTACAAGGATAAGTTTTGACCTTTTCATCTGGAATATCCGGCGATAATCCGCTCACCACATCATAACGCCAGGCATGCAATGGACAAGTCACCACAGTTCCGTTCAAATCGCCTTCACCCAAATATCCCCCACGATGCGGGCACGAATTATCGATAGCATAAAAAGTTCCATTGACGTTAAAAACCGCCACTAATTCCTCCCCCGCTTTCAACACTTTTCCAAAATGGAGTGGAATATCAGAAACCCGGGCCACCTTAACAAATTGAGCCATGGCAGCGATATAGCAATGAAATATGCAGCTAGCAAGCTGACAATTTTAAAAACCGTATTGACGAAATTTACTCAATGGAGTGTTATGCCCTTACTTGAAAGGAAAATTTATGACTGACATAAAAACCGGCAACCCCGCCCCCGCTTTTTCACTTTTAGACGAATCAGGAAAAACGCGGAATTTAGCAGAGTTTAAAAATAAATGGGTCGTACTTTATTTCTATCCTAAAGATAATACCCCCGGATGTACCGTGGAAGGGATCGAGTTTACGGCCAAGAAAAAGGAGTTTGAAAAAAATAATGCCGTCGTCCTAGGGGTCAGCCCCGACTCACCCGACAGCCATTGCCATTTTATTGAAAAACAGAATTTAGGGATCACTCTTTTGTCCGACCCAGATAAAAAAATGCTTAAAACCTACAACGCCTTCGGTAAAAAAATGATGTATGGCAAAGAAGTGGAAGGCGTCATCCGCAGCACGGTTTTGATCGATCCTAAAGGGCAAGTTGCTTTTCATTGGCCCAAAGTGAAAGCCGAAGGACACGCCGCCGAGGTTTTAGAAAAACTAAAAGAACTTTCCCCCTCTTAATGTAAGAGGGGGCTAGAGGGAGTTACCCACCCTTTCCACTCTTCCTCGCAATTTCCGCATTTCGCTTCAATCCTTCCCATTTGACACGCTTGATGGGGCTACCTTTAAAACGAGAGGAAAAATCCTCCGATGATATTTTGTCTATATCTTCCAATGCTGGATGAAAATTTCCTTCTCGTGGTTTAAAAGACAGCTCTGTAGAAAGAGGTGGTTCGCGATTCCACGGACAGACATCTTGGCAAATATCACAACCCACCAGATTATTTTTCATCTGAATTGACAATCCCGGATCGATGTCGCCACGATGCTCAATTGTTAAATACGAAATACATTTATTGGCATCCAACTTTCCGGGAACCAAGGCGTGTGTGGGGCAAGCATCTAAACAACGGGTACAGGTTCCACAATGATCAGGGACAGGAGAATCCGTTTCTAAATCAAGATTGGTGAGAATTTCTCCGATAAAAAAATAAGAACCCACTTTTCTATTAATTAATAGTGTGTTTTTACCAATCCACCCCAAACCAGCGGAGGCGGCATAGCTCCGTTCTAAGATAGGCCCCGTATCCACATAAGATTTTGTTTTCGCTTCTGGAACGTGCGTCTTGATAAAAGATTCAAGCTGCTTCAATTTTTTCAATACAACATCGTGATAATCATCACCCCAAGCGTAATTAGAAATCCAACCACGCGCTGGGTCTTTGCAATCAACAGATCGCGGATAACCATGATAATAATTAAGCCCGCAGCAAATGAAGGTTTTTGCTTCTTGTAAAACAAGGTGAGGATCAGCACGCTTATCTTGATTATTGGCTAAATACGCCATGGAAGCATGGTGCTGATGAGCCAGCCAATCTTTAAAAAAAGAAACATGCGGATGCGGATCAGCGGAAGTAATTCCCACAAGATCAAAGCCTAAACGCAGGGCTTCTTTCTTAATATCTTCAGAAAGAGACATGAAAAATTATTTTTTACGCGTGCCTTCAGCCTTCATTTTGATATTCATCCAATCTTCGGGAGTTAAATCAAGCAAACCATTAAATTCACCGGCACCTTGCAACCATTCACCGCCGTCGATGGTCACGCACTCGCCGTTGATATAATCAGCTGCATCGGAGATGAGATAAGTCGCTAACTGAACCAACTCTTCGTGTTTTCCAGTTCGTTTAAGTGGATTTTTAGAAATCATTTTTTCTTCAAAACCTTCGGGCATCAAGTTAGCCCAAGCTTGGTCTGTTTTAAAAGGGCCGGGAGCAATAGCATTTAAACGAATTTTATATTTCCCCCACTCCACAGCCAAAGAACGCGTCATAGCCAAAACGCCAGCCTTGGCACACACAGAAGGAATGACAAACGCGGAACCTGTCCAAGCATACGTAGTACACATATTCAACACGCGCCCGCCCACCCCTTCTGCAATCCAGCGTTTACCCACGGCCTGGGTTGCATTAAATGTTCCATTTAAAACAATGCGGACAATAGCATCAAAACCATTGGGACTTAAATATTCGGTAGGACAAATAAAATTACCGGCCGCGTTATTAACTAAACCATGAAGAGAACCGAATTTGGAATAAATGCCTTCAACAACTTTTTCCACTTCATCCGGCTTACGAATATCACATGTATCAAAAAAAACTCTCCCCTCTTTTCCGCTGACTTGACCAATTTCTTGAGCGGCTTCTTCCAACACGTCCTTACGACGTCCACAAATGGCAATTTTCGCGCCGAGAGCTGCAAAACCCAAGGCCATCGACTTACCTAAACCAGTTCCACCGCCGGTGATAAAAATAACTTTGTCTTTGAGTAATCCAGGTGCGAACATAAATTCTCCTTAAATTGAATGTGATGATGAAAAAAAATCGTCTTGGTTTGATTTATATGAAGATATGTCTTTGTCAACTGTTGAGGATTTTGGGGAGTAAACTTAAGGCTTGCTGTTAGGCGAAATCAGCTTTTTCAGCTCATCTACTTCCGTGGCAAAACCGATCGCTTCTTCGACAGTCACATTTCCATTTTTGACATGAAGAGCCAAAGATTGGTTCATGGTGAGCATCCCTGACTGCGAACGCCCTGTTTGCATGGCCGCATAAATCTGATGGACCTTGTCCTCGCGAATTAAGTTACGTATAGCCATATTAGGCATCATCACTTCCAAAGCCAACACACGCCCTCCTCCTATTTTAGGAACCAACTGCTGCGAAACAACTCCTTCAAGAATAAAAGAGAGCTGCGTTCTAATTTGAGGTTGTTGATGCGGCGGAAAAACATCAATGACGCGGTTAATAGTTTGAACGGCTGTGTTGGTATGCAAGGTTGCAAATACTAAATGCCCTGTTTCGGCAATAGTAATAGCCGCCGAAATGGTTTCCAAATCACGCATTTCTCCCACTAAAACGATATCTGGATCTTGACGCAAAATACGTTTCAAGGCTGCTTGAAAAGAAACTGTATCTTTTTCCACTTCGCGTTGAGCAATAAGACAACGTTTTGAATGGTGTATAAATTCTACTGGATCTTCAATAGTAATAATATGTTCGTTACGCTGTGTATTGATGCGGTCGATCATAGCCGCCAAGGTAGTTGATTTTCCTGAACCAGTAGGCCCCGTGACCAAAACAAGTCCACGTGGTTTGTCAGACAAGCTCATAACAACATCAGGCACGCCTAATTGTTCCGGTGTAGGAATTTTGGTAGGAATGGGTCTGAAGGCACCAGCCACATGACCTTGTTCAAAAAAAAGATTCACACGAAAACGGGCTTTGCCTTCACAATCGATGGCTAAATCAATTTCCCAATTTTTTTCAAAAGATTTAATTTGTTCGGGGTTAAGGCTTTCATAACAAAGATGCTGAGTCATTTCTGGGGTCAAAACAGTTTTCCCCACAGGTAATAAACCTCCATCTTTACGGATTTGTGGGGGAGCCCCCACAGTCAGGTGCAAATCGGAAGCTCCTGTCTCTAAAACATAGCGCATCAAATCAAGCAGAGTGTAATTTTCCATGATGAATATGATTCTATAGATTTTTTATATTATGGGCATCTTAAAAAAATTTAAAATGTCATCCCCGCGAAGGCGGGGATCCAGTCTCGGAGTTAGGATGATCAAAATTATAATTTTTAAATTATGGATCCCCGCCTTCGCGGGGATGACGAATTATTTAGACATTTTTTTGACATTTATCATTCTCAAACCGATAAAAAACACCCACCCATAGTCATACAAATGTACTAAAAAAATCCACTTTTTTAAAAAATCATTTAAAATCAAATGGTTAAAAAATTTAAAAAGGGGGTATTTTAAACCCTTTTGTTGGCATTGATATTGCTTTAAAAGTTGACGGGGGATCTAAAGGAATATGTGTTTTGCAACCTATTAATAAATTTTTTTCTTCCTTTGATCCCCTTCTTTACAACACCAATTTTATAAGTAGGCCCTATGTACAACGCAGCGGAAGATAAATTTCAAGTTGGGGAAGCCCTTAAGCCTTATGAAGCACTCCTTGTGGAAGAAGGTTTAATTACCTCCGACCAAATGGCCATCGCCAATATCAGCAAGGAAAACTTAGGGCTTGATCTTGGTTCCATCCTTATTAAAAAAGGATATGTTTCCGAAAAACAATTGTTGGAATTCTTTGCTCACCATAGCCGCATCCCTTTTATTTCACTAAAAAACTTCACCATCGACCCGGAAGTTGTCCGACAAATTCCACTGCACCTGGCCAAACAACACAAATTAATTCCCGTCGCTAAAAAAGAAGAAAAAGTCTGGGTGGTCATGGCTAACCCTTTTGACACCTTCGCCATGGATGATCTGAAAGACTTATTTGAAAGCGGTGAATTTGTAAAATATTTAGGGAGTGCCAAAGAAATTTTAGAAACCATCGATCATTATTTTGAAGGGGCCACACAGGAAGATAACATGGCCCTAGCAATCCAAGTTACTTCCGATATCGAACACTCAGGCAATGACGATGCCCGAAAAATGCAAGCCATGGCTTCTGGTACTCGTGTAGTAGCAGCCGTTAATAATGTGATTGCTCGGGCTCATGCCGAAAAAGCCAGTGACATTCATATTGAACCAAGTCGTAAACGCTTACGCATTCGTTTCCGTGTAGATGGACTCCTTCGCGAACGGGGCAGTATGGCCAAAAACATGCTCCTGCCTATTGTTTCCCGCATCAAAATATTAGCCGGTTTGGATATTGCCGAACATCGCGTCCCACAAGATGGTCGCGTACGTATCCTATTAGTAGGCAAACCCGTCGATATGCGTATTTCAACTTGCCCAACACAATTTGGGGAAAAAGTGGTTATCCGCCTTCATACCCAAGATGAAATCCGCAATGTAGAAACCATGGGTTTTAAAGAAGAAGACCGAAAACTTTTTTCAGACATCATCAGCAAAAGTCACGGCATCTTTTTAGCAACAGGCCCTACCGGCTCAGGAAAATCTACAACCTTGTATGCCGCACTTGCACGCATCAATTCATCGGAGAAAAACATCATTTCGATTGAAGACCCCATCGAAAGTGAATTGGAAGGAATCAATCAGGTAGAAGTGAACACCAAAGCCGGTGTGACTTTTGCCGCCGTTCTTCGTTCCGTGCTGCGGCAAGATCCCGACGTCATCATGATTGGTGAAATACGGGATGCAGAAACTGCACAAATTGCCGTGCGCGCAGCCATTACAGGACACATGGTTTTATCCACGCTTCATACCAATACCGCTTCGGGCGCCATTTCCCGCTTGATGGATTTGGGAGTGGAACCGTTTCTTTTATCTACGGCCTTGAAGGGGGTCTTAGCCCAACGCTTAGTGCGAAAAATTTGTCCAAACTGTCGGCAAGAAGTCAGTATCGACAGTTCTCGTTTCGGAGAATTGGGAAAAATGGCTCAAAGAGCTTTTTTAGGAAAAGGCTGCAAATCATGCAATTTTACCGGCTATGCCGGACGTTTAGGAATTTTTGAATTAGCCGCCATCGATGAAAAAGTGCGTCGGCTCATCAACAACAAAGCCCCCGACAACGAAATCAGCAAAGCGTTTAGAGACATGGGAGTTAAATCCATCATCGAAGACGGTGCAGCCAAAATAAACGAAGGCCTTACAAGCCTGGAGGAAGTACTACGCGTCACATGTGAAGATTAGGAGTAAATATAAATTTATGCCGTTTTTTTCTTACAGAGCCAGAGATATTAATGGAGTGCTAGTCACCGGACAACTAGAAGCCCCCGGGATTGAAACTATCCGTGACTTCCTCTCCGACCAAGATCTTATTCCTATCTCAATCAACAAAGCCAGTAATTTGCTGATCCAAGGATTGTCACTAGAAGTCATGAAGCAAAACATCATCAACTTTTTTAACACTGTTAAACCAGAAGAGTTGATGTTGTTTACACTCCAATTCCATACCCTCTTTAAAGCGGGAATGAACATGGAAAGCATTCTCTCAACTCTGGCTAATCAAACCACCAATCAATACTTCGGCAATATTATTTTAAGAATTAAAACCGACGTTGCTAATGGATCTTCCCTATCTCAAGCCTTTGCCAAGCACCCTCACATCTTTCCGGATCTTTATACCCAAATGTTGGCAACAGGCGAAGAAGCCGGAATTTTAGAAAGTGTTTTGGAAAAGTTATCTAACCTGATGGAAAAAGATATTAAGCTCAAATCATCCATCAAGTCGGCCATGCTGTATCCTAAAATTGTTTTTGGCGCCCTGATCATTGCAAGCATCATTCTTCTTAATTTTGTCATTCCAAAATTTAAAGATCTCTACAGCTCTTTCGGCAGTGAATTACCTTTACCCACTCGCATTCTCGTAGGACTTAGCATGTTCACTAAAAAATGGTTTTGGCTCATCGCTATTGTCAGCGGAGGCTTATATTACATTTTTCAACAATGGGCCAAAACACCCAAAGGCCGTCTCACCATAGACCGATTTAAATTAAGAGTGCCCATCTTCGGTACATTGAACATGAAAGTGGCTAATGCCCGTTTTGCTCATATCTTAGGGGCTCTTTATCGAGCCGGCATACCCGTTATCCGCGCTCTCGCAATTTCAGCTAAAACCATCGGTAATGAAGCCTTCACACGTGACGTACTCACCGTACAAACGGAAGTAGAAAAAGGCAAAAGCATCGCAGAATCGATGAGAAGCACCAAATTTTTCAACCCGCTCCTGGTAGAAGCCACAGCTATTGGCGAAAAAACCGGAGCGTTGGATGAAATGTACCATGCTATCGGATCCCATTACGATGTGGAGGTTAATCAAATGGTTGATAACCTCTCCACCTTATTGGAGCCGATGTTATTATTAATCATTATGGGGATGGTAACTTTGTTCGCTCTGGCCACACTTCTACCCATGTGGAATCTGGCCAGCGTGGTCAAAGCTTAAGGAGGAACTATGAAAACGAATAACCAAAAAGGATTTACCCTGATGGAAGTCGTCATCGTACTTACAGTCATGGCGCTACTTGCTGTTGGGGCATTACCTCGTGTCATTCAAATTATCACGTCAGCCAAAAAAGGGGCCCGTGACAATATTGCTGCCTCAGTAAGAGAAGGAATTTACCTGCAAAAGGTTAATTCCATTTCTGAAGCTAGCCCAACGGGCAGCTATCCAGCAACATTGGATGGTGCCAGTAATGGATCCTGCAGCGCCAGCACAGGTTGCTTTGCCACCGTGTTGGAAGCAGGACAAGAAATAACCGATTCACGTTGGACACGCACAAACAACACCACCTACCAATTTGATGCGGGTGGCAGTGCGGATTCGACCTATACCTATAACGTCACCAACGGGACATTCTTATGCACTGCTGGTGCTTGTTAACAGAGGCCCTGAGTATTGATTGATTTAAAGAAGGCTTTTTTAAGTAGTACTGACAAAACCAAGAGGAAAAATTCGATAGTCATCAAACACTGTCGAGCACAACCTCACATTATTTAATAGGGGAATAAACCATGAAAATCCAAAACCAAAAAGGCTTCACCTTAATGGAAGTTGTTATCGTATTGACTGTGATGGCATTACTTGCCGTCGGAGCATTACCTCGTGTGATCCAAATTGTTACTCAGGCTAAAAAAGGAGCCCGTGACAATATTGCTGCCTCAGTAAGAGAAGGAATTTTCCTACAAAAGGTTAATTCCATTTCTGAAGCTAGCCCAACAGGTAGCTATCCAGCAACATTGGATGGTGCCAGCAATGGATCCTGCAGCGCCAGCACAGGTTGCTTTGCCACCGTGTTGGAAGCAGGGCAACAAATCACCGATTCACGTTGGACACGCACAAACAACACCACCTACCAATTTGATGTAGGTGGCAGTGCGGATTCAACCTATACCTATAACGCCACCAACGGGACATTCTTATGCACTGCTGGTGCTTGCTAACAACTAAGAAGTCGGATTGAAAAAGGCGTCCGTCTTCATGGCGGACGCCTTTTCACTTTAAGGCCCATGATGAAGATAACAGAAAAAGGGTTTACGATGTTGGAAGTAGTCTTAACGCTCACACTCGCGTCTCTCATGACTGTGTATGCCGTTGTTAAGATGAACCAAACCGGTGATCTGGAAGGAGCCGCCAGAAAAGTTGCTGCGGACTTGCGTTATGTAAGAGGACTAGCCCTCTCTAAAGGAATTAATCATGGCATCGTTTTTCAAAGCACGTCACCCTATTACTACATGTACCAAAAAGGAAACCCCAACATCACAATTAATGATCCACTAACGCAGCAAACATCATCAGAAAAACTAGAAAAATACAGAGGAGTGAGCATTACCGTCAATCGTACCTTTGAGTTTAGTCCCACGGGAACACCTTCTATCAGTGGAGGGCTAACGGTAGACTTAACAAACGGATCACAGACCAAACAAGTTCAAGTGGTAGCCAATACAGGTTTCATTGAAATTTTATGATGCAGACCATTCACAATTCAAAAGGATTTACGATTTTGGATCTTATTTTTTCTATCGTGATTCTTTCCATCGGGTTTGCAGGTTTAGCCCGCATCTTTTCTAGTGCCCTTAATCCTAGTGGCACAGCTGGAGGAACAGGGCAACCTATGATTGTGAGTGCCACGAACTTGGAGCAGGAAAAATTAGAAAAAATTATCGCTGATAAAGCGTATTCTGGCTACAGTGCCATAACCAGTGTGAATTATCCTTCAGAAGATTTAACCAGTTTGGGTTATCCGGGTTGGACAAGAACGACAACCATTCAATATGTGCAAAGTGACTTAACAACCACGTCAGCTTCCGATGTGGGATATAAAAAAGTAACGGTCACGGTAACTGTCCCCGGAGTGGCAACACCAAAAACATTATCAACCGTAGTAAGTAACTGGCCATGACATTAAAGAAACACATGCTAAAAAATCAAAAAGGCATGACCTTAATAGAAATGGTTTTAGCCATGACGGGCATGGCTATCCTCGCTCTTGTTGCCGCAATGATTATTGCTCCATGGTCAAAAACCTACACAACCATCAGTAATCGCACTACCTCACAAGACGACGCGCGCTACGCCTTTGATCGCATGTGTCAAGAAATACAAGGGATTAAACAAGGTAATCTAACGGGTGCCACAAACACCCAGCTCAGTTTTGTAGACAATGCTGGCAATGCCACTAATTTTCATCTTTCTGGAAACAGTCTCTATCGAGGGTCTGACAAACTATTAGAGAATGTTGATTCGTTCCAATTTATTTATTTCGATGCAAGTAGCGCTTCAACAAGTACCGCAAGCTCGGTTAGAAGAGTCGTCATAACAGCCAGTATCAGTTCTCCTGGTGGTGAAGGAGCCGCTCTCAATTTAAGAACGGGAGTTTATCTTAGAAACTATCTTTATGAAAATTACCAATAACGAACGCGGCATCTCAGCCGTAGGACTGATGATCATTTTAATAGGCTTATCGATGCTGGCCATTTCAGCAGTCTCAATGATGGCCACACACCAAAAAGGCCAAAATGATTTTTGGCTTCAGGATTATGCTTACTATGTAGCTCAAGCCGGCGCTGAATATACCCTTTATCAATATTACCAAGGGGCCAACAGCGTTCATATTGTAGACAAAGCATTTGAATCGGGACATTTCGACGTGGAGGAAACAGGAATCTCTCCATCCACTTTAGTCACAGTCACCGGCCGTGTTGGTGATACCAGTAAAACAATTACTTTCACAAAGCCCTCTATGGCCAAATGCTTATCGATCGATTCAAATAGCAGTATGGCTTCTACTAATTTAGTTTGAAAAAAATATTTTCAAAAAATTTGCTTTGGAACTGTTGTCATCGACAAAATCAGGCTAAGCTGGAGCCCCGACAATACCGAAAAAATGCAGCAGGTTTCTTTTAGCGGATCGAGCGTTTTTTCTGATGCCATAGTTGGAAAAAGTTCTGGAGATTTAACTGAAATATCCGACTACGCCCTCAACAACAACGCGGGGCAAGAAGCGTCTTTTACTTTCTCAAACGGTATCACTCATAAAACATTCACTTTAAGCTTTATTTTTTCGGATGGGAGTACGGCTCAAACTAACTTTACACCCCCTTAGCCCCTTTATTTTCAAGGGGTACAGAGAAATAAAGGTTGAAAATATCAATGTAAGTGATACAATAAACTCAAATCAAAAATTCAAATGGGGTGGGGAAAGGAAGCCATGTTGTCTTCCATGTCCCACAATAAAAAGGGTTTTTCAACCTTAGGAATTATGATTTCTTTACTGGCTCTTACCATGATGAGCCTCACCGCCCTCTATCAAACTGTCTCTGGTAAATTTGGACAAGCCGCTAGCTGGACCCAAACTCAATGCTCCTACATCGCACAAGCTGGCATAGAATACGCCATGCGGCAATTGTATCTCGGTCAAAACCCCAGCCTAGCCGAACCGGGCAAAAGTTTTTCCGGAGGTAGTTTTGTCATCAATTATACAAAACCGAATGTCGCAGTGACGGGCCGAATGGGAAATTGCCAGAAAAATATCCAGTTCACCAGCCCCACGGAGGGCGAATGCATCAGTTTCGACACAGCCAGTGCTAATTTAGACGGCAATAATAAAGTCCACCATATCGACATGCATAAAAAATGTTTAAGTTCCATCACCCTCGACAAAATTTCCCTTTCCTGGACCAACAACACAGGAGAAAAAGTCAACAATGTGAGAATAGAAAACAACTACGTCTACAATAACGTGGCTGGTGCCGGGTCGGGTGCAATACTGGAATTATCCGACTATACCTTCAACAGCAGCAGCACACAGGAAATCAGTAAAATAGAATTTGATCCTGCAAACAATGTTGCGGGTAAAACAATGACTTTAGTGGCTTACTTTAGTGATGGCAGCCAAAGTAGCCCCGTCAGCTTTCTACCTTCCAGCAGCAATCAGTCTCAAGCGGACCAAACTGAAGACAATCAGCACCATGGACACCATCACGATGATAATTAAATTGCACCCACCCCAGAAGAAAAGTATAATAGATTGATTTTTAAGCATTTTCCCCAACTATTATTTTTATGTACGAAAAATTTTTTGGTTTTTTAGAAAAGCCGTTTAACGTAACGCCCGATGCCCATTTTCTTTATTTGTCTCATCAGCACGAGGGCGTCATCAATACGCTTCATTATGGAATCAATGAGCGAAAAGGCTTTTTATTGCTCACCGGAGAAGTCGGTACCGGAAAAACAACCAGTCTTCGCGCTGTGCTCAACCGTTTAGGAAGTGATGTGGAAACCTGCCTGATTATTAATCCACTTCTTTCCACTGTTGAATTGCTTAAAACCATCAACAAAGATTTTGGGTGCGAAACATCCGGAGATTCCGTTAAAGAGCAGCTGGATGCCCTTAATGCTTTTCTTTTGGAAAGTAATCGCCAAGGTCGTAATGCCGTCGTCATCATTGATGAAGCACAAAACTTGTCGATGGAAGCCTTAGAAATGACGCGCCTTCTTTCCAATTTGGAAACATCGACGCATAAACTCATCCAAATTATTTTAGTAGGACAACCCGAATTAGAAGAAAAACTGTCGGATCCTTCTCTACGCCAGCTTGTCCAACGCATCCAGCTTCTTTGCCAACTTAAACCTTTAGACGCCTCAGAAACAGCCCAGTACATCGAACACCGTATTTTACGTGCAGGAAACAATCCACAAATTGCTTTTGAACGTTCAGCCTTGAATGAAATTCACAAAACTTCCGGAGGGATTCCACGCATGATCAATACGGTCTGTGATTTGGCACTCCTAGCCGCTTACTCTCAAGAAACACGCGTCATCACAAAAAATCTAGTGCAATCAGCTGCACGGGAGGTTCCTTCCTATGTCCTTAATCCTTGATGCCTTAAAAAAAGCCGAAAAAGAACGTGATTCGTCGGAGACAGCTGAACGCCCCGCTATTAATCCGATCGTGCCTGATGAGAAAAAAAATACGGACTGGGGGGCTAAACTGAAACCCATCATTCGCCTCATTATGGTGATGATGATTTTTACCGGTATCGGTTGGTTGGGGTTTCCTTTGGTTGAAAAAATGTTGATTGGCCCTAAACCTAAACCGATAACCAGCCAAAATCCATCCCCATCTGCAAATCCCATGATAGGCACCCCTCCCTCCCTTCCCTCTTCTCCTGCCAATAATGAAGCTCAGTCTCTACGTGAAGAGGCCTTAAAAAAATTTAAAGAAGGCAATTATGCTGCCAGCCAAGAAACATGGAACAAATTAGCCGTGCTCACTCCTACTGACCCGGAAGTTTATAATAATTTAGGAGTCGTTCTGAAAAAAATGGGAAAAAAAGATGAAGCCCAAACCGCCTATCGAACTGCTTTGGGTTTAAAACCTGATTATCCCGAAGCATTAAATAACTTGGGAGTGGTGCTCATGGAAAAATTGATGAATGACGAAGCGCGCCCCCTGTTTGAGAAATCTATTCAACTCAATCCTCAATATGCCGAACCTTATTTTCACTTGGCGTTGATGCTGGAAGAAGCCAAAGACTACGCAGGAGCATTGGAAAAATACCAAAACTTTTTAAACCTGGCTAAAAATCTCGATCCAAGTATGAAAAGCCGGATCGAAATGCGGATGGTGTCTTTGCAGAGTTATTAGAAATCTTCCCTCCTTTGTAAGGAAGGATCTCAGGTGGAGGTAGACAAATGGTGTCTGCCCCGCCCAACCTCCCCTTAAAAAGGGGAGGAGGTACTTTTTAAAGTTTCACTCGTAAAAAAATGGATCTTCAATCTCTTATTAAAAAAATCAATTTCAAAAAAGTGGAACCACTGGGTATCGACATCGGTAGTACCAGTACAAAAATTGTTCGTCTCACCCGTAAAAATCCAGGCACAGGCCTGCAAGCGTATTCTTTAGAATTTGCAGGACAATTGATGGTAAAGTCCAGTGATCCTCAATTCACAGCTCAATTGAAAGATTATCTACAAAAAAACAAATTATCCGGACTTCCTGCAGCCACATGTTACGACGACTCCAAACTGAAAGTTCGAAAAATTGAAATCGCCAAAATGCCAGAAGCCGACTTATTGGAAGCTATTCGCTGGAAAATGCGTGATTTAGTGGAAGGAAATATCGACGATTTCATTGTCCGCTATTCTCTTTTAAATGAAACAGGGCCAGCTGACGCCAAAAGAATGGTACTAGTGGGTTTTCTGGCTCCACGCGAATCAGTCAAAGCCGCCGCAGATGGATTATCCAAAGCTGGATTAGCCCCCATGACCGTAGAACCCAGTGCCATCAGTCTAGCCGCTTGTGTCGATGCCGTAGCGCCAACAGGCGGGCAATGGGTAGGCGCCATCGACCTGGGGGCCACCAAAAGTATTATGGTCATTATTGGTGATGGAAAATTTCTTTTCTCGCGCCCCCTCACGGGCATTGCCACCCCCAACTTGGAAAACATGGATTCCACTTTCAACCAACGACTAGCCGCCGAAATCCAACACACATTGGATAATTTCTCCATCACGTTTCAGGTGGAAAAACTAAATAATCTTTATCTAACAGGAGGAGGGAGCCAAATCACGGGATTAGCTGAATATCTCACGCGTAACCTGCTGATTGAATCCTCCTTGCTCAACCCATTTCAGGGTTTAGATGCAAGTTCCAAACAGGCTCCAGAAAATCCAATGCTTTACTCGCAAGCCATTGCTCTAGCAATGACTGCATAAACACATGATCCAAAGAGTCAACCTTATCGAACGTGAAGTGTTACGTTTTACTTATGAACAAATCCTGAAAGGGGCCATCATTCTTCCCCTTATTTTTCTGGCTTTATATGCATTCCAAACAGCGATGAGCTTCTATTTATCCAGTGAAGAAAAAACGTTGAGCGCCGACATAGAGAGGCTTAAAAATCAACGAGAAGAAAATCTAAAGAACAAGTCTAAGACAATAGAACCCGGCCCCATGATGGAACTATCACAAATCTTTTCCAAAAATCCGGATTGGAGCAAATTTTTAAGTGACCTGACATTACGCATGCCGGCCTCCGTTTGGTTAACCAGCATTAAAACATCCAATGCCTCAGGAAACAGCGTTGTCATGCAAGGGATTTCCCACGACTCTCTGGACTTAAGTGATTTTTTAAATCGGCTTTCACAATCACCGTTTATTGCCAACCCTGTTTTATCCACCTCCAAGAGAGAGGAAGACATCGGTTTTACTTTTTCGATAGAATGTTCTATCGTAATCCCTAAATAATAAAACTATGGGAAAAGATTTTCTAAAAAAGATGGCTGATTGGAAAGGGCTTGCCGGCATTGCAGCAGCAACCTTGGCCTTTGTTCTTTTTTTTATTAAACCCATGACGGATGAGTTATCGAAAAACAATGCCATTTTGAAGGGAAAGATTACTAGCTATAAAACAGAAAAAAAATCCTTAGAACAATTTATTGCCGCCCTTTCCAAACAAGGGGGAGAAGAAAGCATTCCCCTTCCCGAAAAAAAGGAAGACATCAAAACTCGCATCCTCACCGGTGCTCTCACGCCAAGTCTCGTCAATATTGCTCCATTTCTCGCCACTATTTCTGCTCCCGCGTTTAGGGAAGGGGTAGTCATTAAAGCCATTAATCATATTCAACCCACCATGGGTAACGGATACGAAGCCACAGCTTATAAAATATATGCTGCGGGCTCGTTCCAAAAAATAATCCATTTT
>CAZQCI010000035.1:0-17575 GCA_964592255.1 uncultured Nitrospiraceae bacterium
ATACGATCATGACCCCATGAGGGGATCCATTGTACCGCGCCGTCGATGGCTTTAAGAGTTTGTTTACGTAAATCTTGATGAGCCAAGGATAAAAACCATTGATGGGTGGCTCTAAAAAAAACGGGATTTTTACATCGCCAACAATGCGGATAACTATGGCTGATGGTTTGCCCTGGTTCGTTGAGTAGGATTTTTTTAGAAAAAAGAAAATTTACAATTTCTTTATCCGCTTTTTTAATAAAAAGGCCTTCCCATGTTTTGGTTTCGGCATAGAACGCGTCATCAAAAGTGCCGGGCATAATTTTACCACCGGCATCAATAGGGCAGAGGGTTTCCAATTGATTTGCTTGTCCAATCTCGTAATCGTCTGGGCCATGGCCTGGTGCAATATGGACGACACCGGTTCCCGATTCCAAAGTTACATGCGGGCCGGACACAACTTTTGATTTTCTTTTCAAGAAAGGATGATCACAGGCTAATTCCATCCGAATCAGGTTTTCTCCTTTCCATGTTTTTAATTCATGAGGTGTTCCGATAAAGTCGATGGATTTGAGAAAAGCGTTTTTTAAATCGGCCGCAACAATATAAATTTCGTGATCACACTCTAAGGCGACATAAGAAAATTCGGGGCCTAAGGCTAAGGCCACATTGGCTGGTAGTGTCCAGGGGGTTGTGGTCCAGATAACAAAATAAGTGGGTTTTTGAAGAGAGGGTTCAGTGCCTAAGTCTAACTTGGTGACGTCGGGAAGGCGGAATTTGACGTAAATAGAAGGGGAAGTGACATTGTCGTATTCTACTTCCGCTTCGGCTAAGGCTGTTTGGCACGAGGCGCACCAATAAACCGGTTTTTTTCCACGATAGATGTAGCCGCTGGTATACAGTTTTACAAATTCCCGTGCGATGTCGGCTTCGTAGGCGTTTGTGAGTGTGAGGTAAGGGTGATCCCAATCTCCAAAAATTCCCAAACGTTTAAACTCTTCACGCTGTGCATTGATGTAATTATGGGCATACTCGCGGCAGGCCTGTCGTCGTGCTAAAGGGTCCTTCTGTTTCTCGGGGTCTTTTAATTCTTTAATGGCTCCTAATTCGATAGGAAGCCCGTGACAATCCCATCCTGGAACATAGGGGCTATAAGAGCCGGATAAATTTTTGTATTTAACGATGATATCCTTGAGCACTTTGTTGAGAATATGTCCAAAGTGAATATTACCATTGGCATAAGGGGGCCCATCGTGAAGGATGAATTTGGGGCCGTTCTTATTTTTTTCCAACAGCTTTTCGTAGGTGTGTTCTGAGTTCCATTTTTCCAGAAAACTTGGCTCCCGTTTGGGAAGGTCGGCTTTCATGGGGAAATCGGTTTTGGGAAGATGCAGCGTTGCCTTGTAATCCATAAGAAAGCTCAAAAGACCATAACCTTTTTGCTTCGTCAATTTCAAATTAGGTGTATCGTTTCATGGATACCAGATAATTTTCTTCCAATTTCTTCGAAACTCCTCATCCCGCCTCTGGCGGGATTCGTCAGACCGCCGAAGAAATTTCCAGAAAACCATCTGGTATCCATGAAACTATTTAAATGATATTTGCAGAATAATATTTAAAAAAAAGAGATTGATCTAAAAGAAGGGTTTGGCTATGCAAGGGTCTTCCCAGCCGGGATGGCGGAACTGGCAGACGCGTCGGACTCAAAATCCGAAGCCCGCAAGGGTGTGGGGGTTCGATTCCCTCTCCCGGCACTTTGTAGTTCACAAAAAAATTTCCTTTAATTAACCCATTAAAATTATTTGAATGATGTTACGGCTGCAACTGCAGCGTTGGGGAGTGTCACTAGCGCTGAGGTTTGGGAGTTTTGGCTTTCTGGGTTTGGCGTTGTCGATGAACCGATGGCTGTTGTTTGCCCAAGTGCCGCTAGAGTGGCTGGGGAAAGAGAGCTGTTAGAATGTTCATCAATGATTTGTTGTACAAGTTCTGGTTGTGAGGCCAACCAATCTGAGTTTGCTGGGATGCCTAATGTTTCTAAAATATTTAAAGCCTGTGATAGGGGTGTTGACTCTGCTGCAGTTGAAGTAGGAGTTGTGACTTGAACAGTAGTGGTAGCTTGAGCCTTATCATGAGCCTTAGCCGGTGGCTTCGCATGTTTAATCCCTCTTAGTTTTTCTACAAAACTAATAAATTGATGTAGTTCATCATCATCCCACTGGTTAGCGCTATGAGCGGCATCGCCAAATTGAAACCAGAATGCTTGTCTGGATGTTGCCCCTATTCTTATAGCAGGCACTTTAAATGTTAAGAGGGGGGGGATGTGTTGCAAAGACTCTTTTAAACCTTCTTCTTCTAAAGAGTAATTTGGGCCATTCACCAATGTGAAATAGGCATGAAAAATACGAAATTTGGGAGGAAGGTTGTTGGGGTATGCTGGCTTTTTTAATCCTTCGGTTGCCGGTACGATAGAAATTCTAGCCTCTTTGATTAAATCGTTTTCATTTTTATTGTTAGCATCAATGATTTTATAAAGTTGCTGCAAAGAAATAAGATAGCCTCGTATATTCAGTACGACACGTGCGGCCAGTGAGGGCGGAATAATGATCCCTAATTTTTCAAATAAAGCCTGGATAACAATACGACTTATATTTTGGTCTATGAGTATTTTTGCTCGGTCCTGTTCACGAGAGGGACGAGTTTCCATTAAATGACTCAGGGCCTCCACTTCTACACTGGCAGTGACTGGAATAATCACTCGAGTACTGGGAAGACCAGGATTAAAAAAAGGATCCTGTTCTTGCAGCCGTCTGATGACGATAGATGGTTCTTCTAAATTAGAAGGAGAGTTAAGCCAGCCTTCTAGTTTGAGGTCTCTGATGATCAGTGCGGAAGCTGTTTGATCGTATCCAAGAAGATGATACAAAGTTCGTAAGGCCACACGGTCTTCTCTTTGATTTCCGGTGAGCATCACACCTTCAGTTTCTCGAAAGTTGATAAAAATTCCGGCACGAATAAAGAGTTCTCGCAACGCTTCTTTTAAAGAATCTTTGTACGTGTTTTCTGTGATGGTGCCCCCTCGGCTTATCTCACGTCTAAAAGTTTGAAGAAAAGTTGCTCTATCCGGAGTACGCCTAAGATAAGCTATTGTTTCCCGAGGTAAATTAATGGGGATCATCAGATGACCATCTGCATCGACAAAAGCTCTTAATTGTTCTGGTCGATTTGCGGCGTCTTGAAGAGGGACTCCATTCCAATACTCGTAAAAGCTGCCTCCAAAACGTCGATAAGGACCTGGATTCCATCCTGGCGCTGGGACACTTCCGTCAATAATGGTTTGCAAGTCAGCTAAAACATGCGGGTCGGCTTGAAAAAATCTTCTTCGAAATTCTTCAGGTGTAAGTGGTGTGTTGGCTGTAGAATCAACGGCCTGAGAAATAGCTAACGCCAACGAAGCATCAGTCTGGACTAAGTTTCTGTAAAAAGCTTGAATTAAAATAGGAAGAGCTTCCGCGGCAATTGGCATAAGTCGATTTTATCGACGCTGAGTCTTAGAAGTTGCGGGGAAGGAGGGATTTTTGTTCACCTTTGTGAACTTCGTGTGTGTACATTTGTGTACATTTTTTACTGTAAAAACGACTTTGTATCTTGAAGATGTTTTTTTCTTTTTTATAACGCTCTCTTTATATTTCCACTCATTCAATAAGGAGAGTTTATGTTTCCATTGGTGGCTTTGGCTTTAATAGGGTGTGAAGGAGGAAAAGGTACTGATGATACCGGTGATATAGCTGATACAGCCGATACAGGCCATCTAGCCGAGACAAGTTTGAAGGCCTGTCTTGACGCTGCAGCGGATCAAGGTGTGCGTACAGTTTATGTTGTTAATGAAATGGCTGTTGATCGTGCTGATGGTACTTGCGTTGCTTATCATGCAAGTAGCTATGAAAGCGACAATGATTGTTCGTTACGAGATGCCGTTATAGCTGCTAATGCTTCTTTTGGGGATACGTTTGTTTGTGTTCCTCCTGGTAGAGTGACTCTAGAGCTGGAAGGCACTGATGAAGATGCCTCTCTCACGGGAGATTTGGATGTGGGAAATGATCGCAGCTTCGATAGTGACTCGATTCGGGTGACAGTCATGGGGGCTGGTGCCGATCAAACTATTATTGATGCCAATAATACTGACAGAGCCTTTCATGTTGTGAATGAGGCCACCTTATCCTTGTCCAGTCTGGGCATTACTCAAGGCATGGTCGTCGATAATGGAGGTGCTATTTATTCTGATGGGAATTTATCCCTGAGTGATGTTGTGGTCATGAACAGCACAGCGGAGGGCGATGGTGGGGCCGTGTATTCTGATTATGGAAGCACCCTCAGTATTCAGAATTCCTCCTTTGAAGACAATCAGGCAGTAAGAGACGGTGGAGCCGTTTATGGCGGGTTTAATATGCAGTCGATTGATATCGATAATGTTAGTTTTTCAAGAAATACGACTCTAGAAGGGCAAGGTGGGGCTCTTTATTTAGGAGAACCAACTACGGTGACCAACAGTATTTTTACCGAAAATAGTTCTCTCGATGGCTATGGCGGAGCCATCAGTACTTCTGATGAGCTGACTCTTCAAGAAACTGTTTTTACCGGAAATAGTTCTCTCCGTGGTTATGGCGGAGCCATTTATACTTATGATCCGCTCACTATTGAAGGGGGTAGCTTCGAAGGAAATTGGGCCGAGCGTACGGAAGAGGGCGATGACCCAAGTGGTAATGGGGGTGCGATTTCCGGAGATGAGGTTGATATTGATGGTGTTACGTTTACCGATAACTGGTCTTATCAAGGAGGAGCCTTGGATATAAGTGGAGGCACGATCCGTAATTCCACGTTTACTAGCAACGCGGCGTATTTGGGGGAATGGTCTGGCGAGGGTGGTGCTATTCATGGGCAGACTTTTGATTCGTTAAGTTTCTATAATAATGTTTTTGAAGCCAATACTGCAGAAGGAGAAGGTGGAGCCGCCAGTATATCAGCCGAAGAATTCACTATTGATTTATGTACTTTCACAGGGAATACAACGACTGGTCCAGAGGCCGAAGGTGGGGCTCTCTTTTTAGGAGCGGATAATACGACAATTACAAATTCTAATTTCAGTGGTAATACTTCAGCAGGAAATGGTGGTGGAATTAGTTCTTTTGCGACTCATTTAATTGAAATCACGGATTCTTCTTTTGAGGGCAATACCTCACTCGGTAATGGAGGTGGGGTTTATAGCTATGCAGATGAGTTTCTTGTCCAAGCGACTACCTTTAAAGGTAATCAAGCCACTAACGGTGGCGGCGGTATTTTTGTGCAAGATAGCAATCCGACTACTTTCTCTATCCAAGATAGTGCCTTTACTAGTAATTTAACCAACGGTGATGGTGGTGCACTGTATATTAATCTTTCTACAGGCCAAGTGGGCAGTTCCACTTTTCAGGAAAATGGGGCGGAACACTGCGGAGGGGGTTACTATAATGATGCGAGTGTAGTCAATTTACTCAACACCACGTGGTATGCCAATGATCATGCTGCGATCTGTAATGATTCCGACGTGACTGATGGTTCAGATATCATAGAAGGTAATCTCTCGATCGATAGTTCCACTTTTGCAGCGAATAACGGTGGGGCTGTTAACAATAAATTGTCTGCTAATTCAGTAACTGTAAAAAACAATTTGTTTTCTGATAACCCACGTAGTGGTGTTGATACGGCTTGCGTTGGCAATAAAGTTATCTCGGAAGGTTTTAATACCGACAGCGGAACGGCTTGCACGGCGCTGTCCGATCCCGATGACCAAACCGGGACTGACCCGCAGCTGGACCCTGCAGGTCCTACCAATAACGGGGGAATAACAGATACCATTGAAGTCACATCGGCTTCAGCTCCTGGTGTGGATTCCGGTAGTGGTACGACCATTAGTGGGGATGACCTTGATGTTGACCAAAACGGTCGTGCCCGTCCTGTGGGAGCCGGTTATGACCGAGGGGCTTCAGAAAGTTATTGAGCGATCACTTCGGCGTGAGCATCGTGCGCGGATCCAATTTTTTGTTGATCTCTTCCTGCGAAAGTAATTTTTCTTCCGTCAGTAATTGACGGATGGTTTTACCTTCCTTGTAGGCGCGTTTGGCAATTTGGGCGGCTTTATCGTAACCGATGACGCTATTGAGGTTAGTAACAAGCATCAGGCTTTTTTCCACTAAATCGGCACACACTTTTTCATTAGCGGTAATGCCACTGACACATTTATCTGCCAGCATCACCGATCCTGTTGTAAGCAATTCAATAGACTCAAACAAATTGCCGGCAATGACGGGCATCATCACATTCAGTTCAAAATTTCCATGTTGTCCGCCGATTTGAACGGCCAAATCATTCCCTTGAACTTGGGCTGAAATCTGCATCACCGATTCGGGAATCACCGGATTCACTTTACCCGGCATGATGGAAGATCCTGGTTGGAGTTCCGGCAGACTGATTTCGTGGATAGAGCACATCGGGCCCGAGGACAGCCAGCGCAAATCGTTGGCTATTTTCATAAACGAGACAGCCACTGTTTTTAAGGCGCTACTGGCAAACACGCAAGCGTCTTTGGCGGCTTGGGCTTCAAAGTGATTTTTAGCTTCAAAAAATTTAAGCCCTGTTTGTTTTGTAAGAAGAGCACATACTTTTTCGGCAAACTGGGGATGTGTGTTAATACCTGTCCCTACAGCCGTTCCACCAATGGCTAATTCTAGTAATCCTTCTAAAGCTTGTTCACACCGCTTAATGCCATGAGATATTTGCGAAGCGTAGCCTCCAAATTCCTGCCCAAGCGTGACGGGGGTGGCATCCTGCAAATGAGTTCGTCCTATTTTAATGATGGATTTAAATTCTTCCGCTTTGGCTTGAAACGTTTTTTCCAACTTTTTTAAATTTGGCAAAAGTCCTTTGGCAATTCCTAAAGCGGCCCCCACATGAAGCACAGTGGGGATCACATCATTGCTGGATTGCCCCATGTTGACATGGTCGTTGGGGTGCACGGGCTTTTTTGATCCAATATTTCCACCGAGTTCTGGATTACAGAGGTTGGCTACCACTTCGTTGGCGTTCATGTTGGTGGAGGTGCCGGAACCTGTTTGATAAATATCAAGAACAAAATGTTTGTCGTGCCGGCCTTCGGATATTTCTAAGGTTTTTTCTGAAATTTTTTCTGCCAACTTTTTATCCAAACGTCCTAGTTCCGCATTGGCATTTGCGGCAGCCCATTTAACCAGCCCCAAGGCTTCGATAAAACGACGGTCGAAACGTCGGTTGGAGACCTCAAAATTTTCAACAGCGCGTTGGGTTGAAGCCCCGTAAATAAATTCGTTTGAAATTTGTACTTCACCCATGGAATCGGTTTCGGTGCGTAGGCTCATTGTAGTCTCCTTGTTTTTGTTCTTCTAATCGTCTTGGGTTTGGGTGTCCATTATTTTTCAATGGGACAAGTGAATGGTTTTGATTATAGGAATTGGGCTATGGGAAAAAAATTCGGAGAATAATTCACCGGAATGAGTGGTGGTTTTCTGTTATCGATGTGATTGAATTTGTATCTGGGTGTAACCGTCCTCGCAAATATTGGGCTGATCTCAAGAAAAAAATTATTGAAAACGAGGGTTTTAATTGAGTTGTCCGAAAAAATCGGACAATCGTAACAAAGAAAAATTTTTTACCGAAAAAAAAAGCGGTCAAAGAAACACAAGGTCTCTGGAAAAATAGAAATCAGGATGCTTTGGAAACTGTTAGCAAGTTGCGAGAGGAGTGGGAGCGATGGAATGTTCATTAAGACTAAGTGTCAAAATTAAAAACGAAAAATAAAAACTAATAAATATTGACTATTCGGTTTTTTCCCTTTAATGCGGTCGGCAGTTTCTTATTCAAAATAAATTTTATTTTAAGAAAGGTTAATTATGGTTCCATTATTATTAGCTTTTGCATTACCTGCTTGTGATTCTCCAGTTGACATAACCGTCTCTTCCTATTCTGATGTTGTTGGGACTTTAGATGTCTCGTTAGTTGCTCAGGCTGAAAACGTAAGCTCTGGAGAGGTTACATCATTAGTTGGTTGCAACTATGATGACATGCATTTGGCTGGTGGGTCTGAAGAATGTATTTTTACCGTTCCTAGCGTATATCGAGATGCTGCCTATGATATTAATGTAAGCGTTGACGTCAGCGCGACTTATGACGATGAGGCTTATACTGGGTCTATGGATTGTCTTTTGGTTTTACAAGGAATGCAAAACCCTCCATCTTACTCGGGAGGCATATCGGTAGCTTATTATGTTGGATCGGATACTTTAGATATTTCCGGAGGAAGTGGCTACAAAGAAGGTGGGCCCTTCATGGATTGTGACGAGCCCGAGATAGCAGAATAGCTTTACGCCTAGTGTTCTTTCTTGGGAATAAAACTCATTGCCCGTTCGGCGAGTGCCGTGATGGTTAAGCTGGGATTGACTCCCAGATTGGCCGGGATCATTGAGCCATCAATCACGTACATATTTTCATAACCGTAGATACGATTTTGCGCGTCGATCACACCGTGATCGGCGTCGGGGCCGATGGCGGCACCACCTAGAATATGGGCTGTGGAAGATTTGTTGAGGAAAATTTCCGTTGAGGCACTAATGGGAAAACCATTTAGTTTATCGGCCATCAAACGGGCCACCTTGTTTGCGATGGGTAGATAAGCTGGAACTTTAGCGGAGCCTTTTTCCAATTCCGTATCCATCTTTTTTGTAAAAGGCCAAAACCATTTTCGTTTTAACTTGAATTTCAAATGATTATCACTCGTTTGCATCACCAAAAGAATAAACGATTTTTTGGCCCAGTCTTTTAATTTAAAACTTCTTAACCCATCCAGTGGATGTTTTAGAAAATTCCAAAACCATTTTATGATTCTCACCGGAATGGGGCCGCCGTCCACCATAGGGGTTGAAATCATATTGATCATATCGCTTTTTTCGGAATAGCGGGTAATTTCCACATGAGTGACATCATCAGGATACATGCCGGAGGTAATGGCAATGCCTTTTGAAAAATTTAGTTCGTTGCGCGTAGTCACTCCCACAAGGGCTTCGGAATTGGTACGAACATAATGGCCTAATTGATGGCTTAAGTTTGGAAGAAATCCTTCGTTTTTCATTTTCAAAAGAAGATTGACCGTACCCAGAACACCACCCGAAAAAATAACGCCGCGCGTTTTAAACTCCACTTTTTTCCCTTTTCGAAAAAAGCTTTTTCCTTTGATACCACGAATCGTATATGTCTTGTCGGCATTGGGAATAACATGAGTCACTTCAATTTCGGATAAAATTTTCACACCTTTCTTTTCCGCAAAATACAGATAGTTTTTCATCAGTGTGTTTTTAGCCCCAAACCGACAGCCCACCATACAACCCCCGCAGTAATTACAACCCGTGCGATCTGGTCCTTCACCTCCGAAATACGGATCCTTGACTGTGAGATTAGGGGTTCCGAAAAAAACACCCACTTGTGTTTTATGAAACGTGTGTTCGCGTCCCAAATCTTTTGCTAATTCTTGTAAGGCCAAGTCGGGTTCTCCCAAAAATTGATTTTGTGTAACTCCGAGCATGGCTTTAGCTGTTTCGTAATGGGGGGCAAGCTCAGCTTCCCAATTTTTCATTTCCTTCCATTTGGGATCTTCAAAAAAAGGACGTGGAGGAACTAATAGAGTGTTGGCGTAAACGAGCGAACCTCCTCCTACGCCAGCCCCAGATACGATAAAGACATGTTTGAAAAAACTCATCCGCATAATGCCATGCCAGCCCATTTTGGGCCAAAACAGCCATTTTTTAATGATGCGATTTGATGCCGGGAAATCTTTATCTTCGTAACGCCGGCCGGCTTCCAAAACTAAAACGTCGTATCCTTTTTCAGCTAATCTTAAAGCCGAAACAGAACCGCCAAAGCCGGAACCGATGATGATGGTGTCGTAGATGTCGCGCATAAGTTGTCATTGCGAGGCTTGAAAGGCCGAAGCAATCTAGGAATTTTTCTGGATTGCCACGTCGCTGGGGCTCCTCGCAATGACAGATTCTATCTGAGCGCAAAAACATGCGCTTCCGTGACCAAGACATACACAGTTTTTCCTACTTCAAATCCGGATAAAGAAGCCACGCCTTTAGGAATTTGGGCGATTAATTTATGATCTTTTTGAAGTTCCAACTCCAATAATTCAGTTGGTCCCATGAATTGTAGAGAACGAATCACGGCAGGCCAGCCCCCAGCTTCTTTTTTAGAGGTGACATAAATGTCGTTCGGTCGGAACAGGGCGCAGGCACGGCTTCCATGAGGTAAATGAATAGCCTTGAAACGAAGTGGCCCCCAAGCAAAACTACCTTCTTCCACAACCCCTTCCACACGGTTGGTGTCGCCCACAAATTGGGCCACAAATTCTGTGGCGGGCTGGTCAAAAATCATTTGCGGCGGAGCATCTTGCTCAATTAATCCTTTGTTGACGACAAGGACTCTATCGGAAAGTCCCAGTGCTTCTTCTTGATCGTGAGTGACCATTAAGGAAGTTAGTTTGATGCGTTGATGCAATTCTTTTAGCCATTGGCGTAGTTCACGACGTAAGCGGGCATCGAGTGCCCCAAAAGGTTCATCTAGTAATAATAATTTTGGTTCCGGCGCCAAAGCTCTTGCCAAGGCTACGCGTTGACGTTGGCCACCGGAAAGTTGAGATGGTTTCCGCTTTGAATAACCACCTAGGCCCACAAGCTCTAATAACTCCATGGCTCTTTTTTCGCGGTCGGATTTTTTCACTCCTTGTACCCGTAGTCCGAAAGATACGTTTTCCAACAGATTCATGTGCTTGAAGAGGGCGTAATGTTGGAAGACAAAACCAATTTTTCTTTCTTGCACCGGAACGTGGGTTACATCTTCGCCGTTAATTTCTATCAATCCGGAAGAGGGCGTTTCTAACCCGGCAATACAACGAAGAATGGTTGACTTACCCGAGCCAGAGGGGCCCAATAAGGTTACAAACTCGCCATCCGCTACTGAAAACGTGGCTGTTTCCACGGCCGCAAAGCCATTAAAATGTTTGTGCAGATTTTGAACTTTAATGCTCATATTTTTTATTGAATCATTTATACACGAAACTTGTCACCCCCGCGAAGGCGGGGGTCCAGTCTGGATTCCCACCTTCGCGGGAATGACCTCAGTCAGTCCCTTCTTTCCACTCAATCACTTGCTGTAATATCAGAGTGACCAGCGCCAGCAAAGTTAAAATAGAAGCCACAGCAAAAGCGGCTACATAATTATATTCGTTATAAAGAATTTCAACATGAAGAGGAATGGTGTTGGTGAGCCCTCGGATATGTCCTGATACTACCGAGACAGCACCAAATTCCCCCATAGCCCGGGCGTTAAGTAAAATAACACCATACATCAAACCCCAGCGGATATTGGGAAGAGTGATATGCCAAAAAGTTTGCCAACCGCTGGCGCCTAAAGTGAGGCCGGCTTCTTCCTGATCGCTGCCTTGGGCTTGCATCAAAGGAATAAGTTCACGGGCCACGTAAGGGAAAGTAACAAAGAGAGTGGCTAACACAATACCTGGAACAGCAAAAAGAATTTTAATATTATGGTCACTCAGCCATTGGCCGAGTAACCCTTGAAGTCCAAAAATTAAAACAAACATTAAGCCTGAAATGACTGGTGACACGGTAAAAGGAAGATCGATGAGAGTAATCAGCAAACGTTTTCCAAAAAATTCAAATTTAGCAATGGTCCACGCGGCCACAACCCCAAAGATTAAATTAATTGGAACCACCAAAGCCGCAGTAATCAAAGTCAAACGGATGGCTGAAAGTGTGTCGGGTTCTTTCAGGGCTTCCAGATACGTGATGACGCCCTTATTGAAAGCCTGATAAAAAACAGTTCCCAGAGGTACGAGCAAAAAAAGCCCCACAAAGCTTAAGGCAATGAAAGTCAGAATAATGCGGATATATTTTGGCTCACTGATGATGTGTTGTTTCATCCGTTACCCATTCTGGCGTGCATGGCTCCAGGCCTGCAGCGCATTGATGGCCAATAAAAATAAAAAAGAAAATACCAGCATCACTACGGCAATGGCAGTGGCTCCGGCGTAATCGTATTGTTCTAGCTTGGTGATAATCAATAAGGGGGCAATTTCAGTTTTCATCGGCATGTTGCCAGAAATAAAAACAACCGAACCATATTCTCCCAAGGCGCGGGCAAACGCGAGAGTAAAGCCTGTAAGCAGAGCGGGAACTAACGGCGGTAGTAGAACGCTCCAAAAAGTTTGCCAGCGATTGGCACCCAAACAAACTGCCGCTTCTTCCATTTCATGATCTAAATCTTCCAGCACAGGTTGTACGGTGCGGACAACGAAAGGAAGCCCGATAAAAGTAAGGGCAACGATAATACCTAAAGGTGTAAAGGCTATTTTAATACCTAAAGGTTCCAATATTTTTCCGATGATTCCATTTTGTGAGTAAGCCGCTGTGAGCGAAATACCAGCCACTGCTGTAGGCAATGCAAACGGTAAGTCCACCATGACATCAATTAATTTTTTACCTGGAAAAGAATAACGAACCAACACCCAAGCCAGTAACAATCCAAAAAAAGCATTAAGAGTGGCGGCTATGAAAGAAACATAAAAACTTAATCGATAAGCTGCCAGCACACGTGGTGATGTAACCGTGGCGATAAAATCCGGCCATGTCATTGTGGTTGTTTTTAAAAAAAGCATGCCCACAGGAATAATGACCATAAGGCACAAATAGAAAAGGGTGTATCCCAAGGTAAGTCCAAAACCAGGAATGACGCTTTTTTGTTTTTTAAAAAGTGCGTACATAAATCTGATCAAAAATGCCGCCATCGGCAAAGTGTTTTTTCTGCGCTTGTTGCCAACTACCGAAAAGTTCATCAATTGTGAAAAGATTCAGTTTTGGAAATTGCGCTGCGTATTTAGCTGTTATTTCCGGTAGCCGGGGACGGTAATAATTTTTAGCTCCAATTTCCTGGCCGGCTGGGGAGTACAAATATTCCAGATAAGCCTGGGCTAGCGTTTGCGTTCCGTGTTTATCTGCATTTTTTTCCACTACGGCCACAGGGGGTTCTGCCAAAATGCTAGTTGATGGAACAATGATATCCACTTTGTCCGCGCCTAATTCTTTTTTCGCAAGAAGTGCCTCATTTTCCCAGGCAATGAGCACATCACCAATGCCGCGTTCCACAAAAGTGGTAGTGGCCCCACGCGCACCAGAGTCTAGGACGGGCACATTTTTATAAAGGGAAGCGACAAATTCTTTTGCCTTAGCTTCATCCCCATTATTTTTTTTCAACGCATAGCCCCAGGCCGCTAAATAATTCCATCGCGCCCCACCGGAAGTTTTAGGATTAGGTGTGATTACAGCTACACCAGGTTTGACAAGATCATTCCAATCTTTAATGGCTTTGGGGTTTTCATGTCTTACTAAAAAAACAATCGTCGATGTATAAGGTGTACTGTTGTTTGGCAGTTTTTTCTGCCAATCTGCAGAGAGAAGCCCTGCTTTTTCGGCAATCACATCAATGTCGTAAGCTAAAGCTAATGTGACTACATCGGCTTCAAGCCCATCAATCACCGCACGAGCTTGTTTTCCAGACCCGCCGTGAGATTGCTTGATGGTGACAGTTTCGCCATTCTTATTTTTCCAAAACTCGCTAAAAGTTTTATTAATATTTTCATACAATTCCCGCGTGGGATCATAAGAAATATTTAAAAGTGTCGGCCCGCCTGTATGGGTGCTTTGAGAGCCGCAAGATAATGTGTTGAGTAAAACAAGTACTGTCGCTATTTTTGTAAAAAAACTTTTCATACTTTCTCCTTATGTAGAATAAATTGGTTGATCAAGCAAGGAGAGAGCCAAAGGCTTAATCCAAGGCCCTTCCGGTGTTTTTTGCCGGTCTTCGTGCTTTAGTGAATTTTTTTTAAGGAAGTCTTAAAAGAAAAGTTTCATCCGCACGTCACCGGCTGGATACACATACAACAACACATGTGTCCGGTGACTTTGCTAAACAGATTGGATGAAAGAAGTGATTTCATAAACAAGGGCATACCTTCTCAAAAAGTGATGAGGCCTGTCAACTTTGAATTTTATGGTAAGAGTTAACGCGATGGAAAGATTAGAAATTTTTTTCCGTCATTGCGAGCAATCAGCGGGAGTGCGTCAATCCAGATGACAACTAATTCCCCAACACATAATTAAAAATCAAAGGGGCCACGATGCTGGCATCCGATTCGATGATGTAGCGCGGGGTTTTGGCTCCAAGTTTGCCCCAGGTGATTTTTTCGTTGGGGACCGCGCCGCTGTAGGATCCGAAGGATGTGGTGCTGTCGCTGATTTGGCAGAAATAGCCCCACAATTTACACTTTTTCAATAAATCTTGGGTGATGAGGGGGACCACGCAGATGGGGAAGTCACCGGCAATGCCGCCGCCGATTTGGAAGAAGCCTAGCGAGCGTTTGGCGGTCATCTCTTGATACCAATCGATTAACCATGCCATTTGTTCCAAACCGCTTTTTACCACGTTAAAGCGGCTGACGTTCTTTTTAATTACGTTGGAAACAAAAATATTTCCTAAAGTGGAATCTTCCCACCCGGGTGTAAAGATCGGCAGATTTTTTTCGGCAGCTGCCAGCATCCATGAATTTTTGGGGTCAATCTGATATTCTTTTTTGGACAGCTCCGTTCGTAAAAGCTGATACATAAATTGAAAAGGAAAATAAGATTTTCCTTCGCGGTCGGCTTTCATCCATAATTTTAAAACTTTTTTCTCGATGGCACGCAGCGCTTCTTCTTCTGGAATACAGGTATCTGTGACACGGTTTAAACCTTTGTTACAGAGTGCTTGTTCTTCTTTATCCGTAAGATTGCGGTAATTGGGCACGCGTTTGTAGTGTTTATGGGCTACTAGATTGAAGATGTCTTCTTCTAAATTGGCGCCCGTGCAACAAATGCCATGTACTTTGTTCTGACGAATCATCTCGGCTAAAGAAATTCCCAGTTCAGCCGTACTCATGGCCCCCGCTAAGGTGACAAACATCTTATTGCCTTTTTTTAAAAAATCTACGTAACCTTGGGCGGCATCCACTAAAGCGGCAGCATTAAAATGCTTGTAGTTGGTTTGCATGAATCGACGTAAAGTTAATTTGGGGGCAGAATTTTTTTTCATGGATTTTTTGTCGTCATTGCGAGCGAAGCGAAGCCATCCATCATTCTGGACTGCCACGTTCCTTCGAGCCTCGCGATGACGCTCACTTTTTTGAGACCCTTCTTTAAAAAAAATGCGTCTAAATGTCTACCAAAGTCTTTCATGGGTGATGGGTTAGTTTGAAATTTAGAAAAGTAGCCCTCATTTCGCCGGATTTTTAACCGGAATATGGTTTCCGATCATCAGGAGGTTTTTATGAAACGTTTTTTCTTTTTTATTGTTCTGGCAGCCACTTTTATTCTCCGTGCTTTACCAGGCTCAGCGTCTGTTGATGTCCCCGATGTCCTTAAGCCTTGGGTAGGATGGGTTTTGCAAAAGGAACCAGAAGCGGGTTGCCCTTATGTTCAAGAAGGCCAAGAAAAGAAAATATGCGCCTGGCCTTCCACTTTGAATTTAGCGCTTCAATCCAATGGCGGTAGTTTTTCACAGTCGTGGCAATTGTGGCGTGATGGAAATATTATTCTTCCAGGAAATACTGAGAATTGGCCCAGGGACGTTGTGCTCGATGGAAAACCAGCAACAGTCATCGATCTAAAAGGCACCCCCATCATTCCCGATGTTAAAGCCGGTGTGCATGAAGTGAAAGGTCAATTTGTCTGGAACAATTTTCCAAAATCATTAGCTGTAGGCTCCTCCATTGGTTTGGTGCATTTAGTCCTTAATGGCCAAGAAAATAACGTATTTCAAAGGGACGAGGCGGGAACTTTGTGGTTTTCCAATTCTGAACAGGCCGCCAATGATGAAGAAGCCATCGAGCTGCGTGTGCACCGTAAGCTGATGGATAATGTGCCTTTTCTTTTAACAACAGAGCTTACCTTGGTTGTTTCTGGGAAAAATAGAGAAGTGACTTTGTCGCGCGTCTTACCGGATGGTTTTGTTGTGCAGGAAATTTCAGGTGATTTGCCAGCTCTTTTAAAACAAGATGGGCATCTACAAGTACAAGTGCGTCCGGGACAATGGACAGTGACGATCACTGCCCATACGGATCATTATCAAGATACAATTTCCTTGCCGTCGATCGATGGTTTATGGGCCCCGGAGGAAGTGTGGGTTTTTCAAGCGAACCCTTCCATCCGCAATGTAGATTTAGAAGGTGTGACCATTATTGATCCGCGTCAAACTACTTTACCCGATGATTGGCGGAGTTTTCCTACTTTCCGCATGACGGAAAAAAGCACGTTGAAATTGGTGCAGAAATCAAGAGGCAATGAAATTGTGGCGGGAGATAATTTAACTTTAAATAGAACAATGTGGCTCGATTTTAATGGTCGTGGTTTTACCCTCAGTGACGGTATCTCCGGTGAGCTTAACAGCGGGAATCGCCTACAAGTTGTGCCCGGTCTAGTTTTGGGAAGAATTTCTTTAGATGGAGTGGATCAATTTATTACTCAGCTTCCTGGTGAAGAGGGTGCTGGTGTAGAACTGCGGCAAGCTGTTTTTAATGTCCAGGCCGACAGCCGTTTATCCCGTGCGGATTCGATGAAAGTGACCGGTTGGAACCACAACTTTAATCGTGTTTTGGTTGCTCTTAATCTTCCTCCGGCTTGGAGGGTTTTTCATATTTTTGGTTCTGATGACCCCGGCCCCACTTGGATTAAAAAGTGGACTCTACTGGATTTGTTTGTTCTCATGCTTTTCTTGGTAGCCACTGCGAAACTTTGGGGGCCTAAGGCAGGAGCTATTGCGGCTGTTGGTTTTATTCTCGCTTTTCATGAAAGATTTTTCCCATTACAACTTTTTCTAGTCTTTCTTGTTGTAGCAGCCGTTTTTCGTTATTTACCCACCGGACGCTTATCTCAGCTTTTTCGTTTTACGAATATGGCGATCATGGTTGTGTTAGGAATTGTTTTATTTCAATTTTGTTTCAAACAAGTACGTTTGGCACTGCACCCTGTCTTAGAAAAAGGAAGTTATGGGCGTACCTATAATGACAAAGGTTCTTTAAGCCAATCGCAAACCAAACGTTCTTTTGAATCACAACCACAGGCTCCTCAGTCTGTTTCTAAGATAGATGAAACTGTCTCCGGTTCCTATGATGACAGAAAAAACAAAGTTTCTAAAATGGCCTTCCATGATCCAAAAGCGATGGTGCAGACAGGTCCAGGTATCCCTGAATGGAGCTGGAATACCCACACATTTAGTTGGTTAAGCCCTGTTGGCCCTCAGCAAACATTTCGTTTGTGTCTTATACCTCCATGGCTCACCCGTAGCCTCTCTTTGATTCAAGCGATTTTTCTGGGGTGGTTGTTTATGCTTATGAGTGGTTTTAAACCCAAATCCTGGTTTAATTCTTCGGTGT
>CAZQCI010000036.1:0-17565 GCA_964592255.1 uncultured Nitrospiraceae bacterium
GCATCATCTTCTTATCGATTTGGGTCGGACGGATTTATTTTGGCCTCTTCTGGGCCTCTCTTCATTGATTTTTTGCCTCCCTTTTTTGATTCACCTTTTCCGAGCTCATCGCTTTATTAAGACAAAACAAATGGCTTTAAATAACCAATCTGGAGTATAGCGTCCGTATGTACCGTTTACGATTCATTAAAGTCATGTTGAGTTGTTTTTTTTCTAAACCCAAAAAAATTTATGATGTTTTTGAGTTGCATTTCATCGCCATCCCCTTTCTCGATACAGATGTAACCCGTTTATTCACCCAAACTTATATGTCTCTCATGGGGCTGGCTCGTTGGCACTTTGTCTTTGCCTCCAATTTAGGAAAAATAGCTTTAAAGAATAAATGGGCCCCTGTTACCACCTCCGATACGGTGACCTATAAAAGATCCATCACTGCTTTTTCTAAAATCACCTTAAAAACTAAATTGATCGCCTGGGACGAGCAACGTTTTTATTTGGAACACACTTTTTTTTCAAAAGGCAAACTAACAGCCCAATGCTACGTAGAAGGCTTAATTCGTGCACCCCATGGTATTATGCGGCCGGGAGACGTTTTTGATGCAGCCGGAATGAATGAAACCGCCCTTCCTTTTCCGGAAGATTTAAAAAAATGGACTGAGTTTTTAAGAGAGAAAAACCAAAATCTAAAGCAAACTTCTTTAACGAAAGGCAAATTATGAATCGCTTATCCACCGACATTACCGACATGCTTGGCATTCGTTACCCCATTATCGCCGCGCCCATGTTTATTATTTCTAACATCGAAATGATGGAAGCCGTAGGAAAATCAGGCGGCCTCGGTTGCATGCCCAGTCTTAATTGCCGCACCATCGAAGATTTGGATCAAAAACTGACCAAGCTTAAAAAAACTTACGATGGACCTTATGGCATTAACATCATCATCTCGTTAAATCCTCGTCTAGAACAAGATATCGAATGCTGCCTGGATCATAAAGTCCCTCTCATCATCACCAGTTTAGGCGACCCAACTGTGGTTATCGAAAAATTTCATTCTATTGGCTCAAAAGTATTTTGCGATGTCGTTAATTTACGTCATGCAAAAAAAGTAGCCTCTGCCGGAGCGGATGCTTTAGTCACCGTATGTAGTGGTGCGGGAGGACATGCCGGAAAAATTAGCCAAAACGTTTTAGTCCCCTGGCTGAAGAAAAATACAGGACTACCCGTCATTGCCTCTGGAGGTATCGCCACCGGTTCTGGTGTAGCGGCTGCCTTATCTTTGGGTGCTGGTGCGGCGTATATAGGAACCCGTTTCATTACCTCCCTTGAAGCTAATGCTGAGCCCGCTTACAAACAAATGATTCTTGAAAGCGAGCCTGAAGACATTATCCTTACTGCCGAAGTAACCGGGCACGATTGTAATTTTTTAGGGAAACGACTGGAAGAATTAAAAGCCCAAGGTCGTATCGGCAAAGGATGGAAAGATGTTTGGAGCGCAGGCCAAAGCGTTGGTCTTATCGAAAAAGTCAAACCATGTTCTGAAATTGTTTCTGAATTAGTCGAAGACTATCTTGAAACGGTAAAACGTTTGCCGAAAATCTAGCAGCGGGTCAACATGTCGGGATGCCAACAAATAGGGATTCCTTCTAAATACATGCCTCTCAAACCCCAGTACTCCCAAAACCTCCACTACTTCGGTTTGTCTCATCCAACTCCGTCACCTCAAGCAACTGAGCTTGTACAATCGGAGACACCACCATTTGGGCAATACGATCCCCACGGTTGATTTTTACAGATTCCTGCCCGAGATTGATAAGAATCACCTTAATTTCTCCACGATAATCCGCATCGATGGTTCCTGGTGTATTCACCAAAGAAATACCTTGTTTAATGGCCAAGCCGCTACGCGGGCGAATTTGGGCTTCATACCCTTCGGGCAACTCAATAGCAATACCGGTAGGAATAAGCACGCGGCAGCCGCATTCGATGACCACTGACTTTTCAATATCTGCCAACAAGTCCATACCTGCGGCATGCGCTGTTTGGTATTGAGGAAGCGTTAATGGATAATCATGCGGACGCACTCTTTTTACTTTCACTGAAATTTTTTTAAGTTTTGTCATAAAAAATTTGATTTTCACGGGACCTTAAGCCCCAACATAACAAAATTTGTTATCATCCCGACATATTGTCCCGAAGGGATCTGCCAAAGGCATCACTTCGTGACCTTCGGGATTAGTCAGAATCCATCTTCGGTAATCTGGATCCCGGCTTTCGGCGGGGTAACAATGGCTATTTCACCTCGATGAAAACCACAGTGCAGTCAATGAGAACCGTTTTTTTAAACGCTTTTTTATTCCTGCTTAATTTCTTTAAGAAAAGCAAAAGTATATTGGATGCCGGAAATAATATTATAAAGAGCCCCCACCGAAAGACAAACCCACCCCACAGTATACGCACTCAACCCAAGAAGAGGATAATGGATCAGAAAAGCTGAAAGCCCCACATTCATCCAAGCCGTCTTTTTCTTCCCCCATTCACGGGCAGAAATAATAATCCCCTCTCCCGCCGCCACAGCACGTAAACCATTAATAAAAATTTCTCGGAATAATAAAACAATCACTAACCAAGCAGGTAACCATCCCAATTCTACCATCATCACCATCACAGCCATGTGAATGAGTTTATCTGCCATAGGGTCAACAAAACGCCCTAACACGCTCACCATCCCATATTTACGGGCCAAATGACCGTCAATTAAATCTGAAATACCCGCTAAAATAAAAAGAATAGCCGCCAAAGAACAATATAAACGGTCCAGTGCAAAGCTATTTTGAGGCCCAATCTGTAACATCAGAAGAACAATGACAGGAATACAACCAATACGGGCATACGTCAGGATATTGGGAAGATTGAACAAAACTTTACGATTAAGAGGAGCCATCTTAACCATTGACGATAATCAATTGGGTCGATAATGTCCAACAAAAGGTACAGCATCAGTGACAGATTATTTTGTTCCAATTTCTTTGAAACTCCTCGCCTAACGGCTTCTCAAAAAACCGAAGAAATTCCCACAAAACACTTGTCACTGACAGCTCATAAAATTGAAGATTAAGTCCGACATTTTAATTATCGGCAGTGGCATCGCCGGACTCAGCTTGGCTTTAAAAACCGCAGACCGCTTTCAGGTCAACCTCATCACCAAAAAAGAAGCAATGGAAGCCACCACACGTTATGCCCAAGGGGGCATCGCTGCGGTACTCTCCTCCATCGATCACTTTGAAGCTCACATTCAAGACACACTCACGGCCGGGGCTGGCTTATGCCAAAGCTCCGTCGTAGAACGTATTATCAAAGATGCTCCACGCTTAATTGAAGAATTAGTAACCCTAGGCGTTCAGTTTTCTAAAAATGAAAATAATCAATTCGATTTAGGCCGGGAAGGTGGCCACTCGGAACGCCGTGTTGTTCATGCCGGTGACATGACGGGCCATGAATTAGAACGCGCCTTGCTCGCCCAAGTTAAAGCACATCCTCAAATTAAAATTTATGAACATCATGTGGCCATTGACTTAATTTTGGCCAAAAAAATTAATCCCAATACTGAAGAAAAGTGTTTGGGAGCCTACGTGCTCAACCGTGAATCCGGTGAAGTGCATACCTTTGAAGCCCACCACACTATTTTAGCCACGGGAGGTGCTGGAAAAGTTTATCTCTACACCAGCAATCCGGACATTGCCACAGGGGACGGGATGGCCATGGCCTACCGTGCAGGAGCTAAACTAGCCAACATGGAGTTTGTGCAATTTCATCCCACATGTCTCTATAACCCTGGTGGCTGGGCCTTGGCGGCCAATCGTCCGGTGTCAAACCAAAAATCTTTTCTCATCTCCGAAGCCGTACGGGGCGAAGGGGCCATCTTAAAATTAGCCGACGGCACTCCATTCATGGAAAAAGTACATCCACTCAAAGAACTCGCCCCTCGTGACATCGTAGCCCGGGCCATCGATTTTGAAATGAAAAAACGCGGTGATGCTTATGTACTTCTCGATATTTCCCACAAAGATGCCTCTTTCATCAAAAAACGTTTTCCCAATATTTACGAAACCTGTCTGCAGTTTGGTTTTGACATTACAAAGGGACCCATTCCGGTAGTCCCTGCGGCACATTATTTTTGTGGTGGGGTCATGACTGATTTGTCAGGTGCCACATCGATTCCTGCCTTGAATGCCATTGGAGAATGCGCTTGCACGGGTCTTCATGGGGCCAATCGTCTAGCCTCCAATTCACTCTTAGAAGCTTTAGCCTTAGCAGACTATTGCGCCCAAGCTATTCACCGCAAAAAGATGGAACAAGAAAAAGAGGTGAAAATTCCCGAATGGAATTGTGGACAAGCCACACCAGCTGACGAACTTATTGTTATCGTACAAAACTGGGAGGAAATACGCCGCTTCATGTGGAATTACGTCGGTATTGTCCGGTCAGATAAAAGGTTGATGCGGGCCAAAAAGAGGCTTGAAATGCTTCAGGCCGAAATCACAGAATATTATTGGAGCTACCACATTACAGCGGACTTAATTGAGCTGCGCAACATTGTCGAAGTGGCTCACTTAATTGTCCAAGGTGCTCTCACAAGAAGGGAATCGCGCGGTTTGCATTACAACCTTGACACCCCAAATACTTTAGAATCGGAGAGAAAAGACACATTGATTCAGGCAAAAAAATAGTCCCCTCTTAAAATAAGGGGATAAGACTCCATGAACAACTCCAACTTCCAAGTCATTTTATTATTAGCAGGTGAATCAAAAAGGCTGCGCCCTTTAACAGATCAAACACCTAAATGCTTGTTGGATGTGGGGGGGCAAACTATCTTGGAACGCAATCTCAGCCTTTTATCTCATCATGCCTGGTCTCATATCACTCTCGTCACCGGATTTTGTGCCGAAAAAATAGAAAAAGCAGCCTCTCATTCCTGTGAAAAAACAAAAATTATTTTTTGTGAAAATAAAATCTATCATAAAACTAATAATGCTTATTCTTTATTTCTTGCACTCAATCAGAGCCCTCTCCCTTTCATTCTCATGGATGGCGATTTGATCATCGATCCGGATATCCTCAATCTATGCCTTAAATCTCCTCACGAAAATCTGATGATGATCGATGAAAGACAAGAAAGATTAACAGAAGAAGCCATGAAAGCAGTCAGCAATATGGAAGGCAAAATCAAACTTCTTTCCAAAAAGACTCCGCCACAAAAAGCAAAAGGAGAATACATTGGACTAAGCCGCTTTGGACAAAAAACAACTCATGACCTTCTCAACATCCTCAAGCAAACCAGCCTGACTGAATTTGAGACCGCCTACTACGAAGACATATTAAATCGTCTCCTTCAAGATAACACTCACGTGATTTCTGGAGTTTCAACAGAAGAAAAAGATTGGATTGAAATCGACACTCAAGAAGATTTAGAAGAAGCACGGGAAAAAATAAAACGCATTTGACCCCGCCACCATAAAATAGCCCATAGCCAAATAATATTAATCGGAATCAGAATAACCCAAAAAGTAAGTAACATCCACTTGGGATTAAAAAAACTCAGACAGCCAAAAAAAATCATAATAAAATGATGGGTCCCTTCCCCACAAAAAGTCCAAAGACGCAAAGGGGCTTTTAAAACTTCAAACGCTTTTCTTCTTTCGCTTTCAGTCAATGTGACACCGCCTACAGGCGCAAAAATCTTTTGATATCCTGCTAACAGTAAATAAAAAAAAGCTTCAAAATATTTTTTTTGATGAAAGGATTGGTGATATTTCTTCCAACTTTCTTCCGCAGACATCAACATACCTGCAGGTTGAGGGTCTAAAAGGGATAAGTAACGGCTTTTAACGGATTCAAAAGTCCAACAATGCAAAGGAATCAAAGCTCCGGCGGAAAACATCAGATAAAAAAGATAAGTGGGGGCATACGGCTCTAAATGACGTCCAAAATAAAGACAACTCCAAATAGCAACCGTCCAAAAAAAGTCACAAGTTCCATCAATAATTTTACCTAAAGGATGATAAGAGCGCGTGTAACGAGCCAGCATGCCATCAGCACAATCTAAAACTACAGCCGCAAGCAAACTGAGGCTACCCAGTAGAAAAAACCCTTTAAAATAAAAAAAAGCGGCCACAAAACCGGCCACCAAAGCTAAAAAAGTAACTTGATTAGGAGACAATTTTAAAAAAGCCAAAACAGGTACAAGCCATGAAGACAGGCGCCTAAAAAAGTAATAATCGGCAAACTCCTCCAACTCCCGATTCTTCACGCTGATTTTAAAAACATCATTCATTCTTTTTTTTTCCAAAAACTTGCATGATAAAAGAAGTAAAATATAAGATAAAAGTAACTGTTGTACCCACTAAGGCCATCCACAACACAACGACACGATAATCAATGACAACAAAAAACAAGATGACCACGATAAAAAAATCACGCTTCATCAAAGGCCGTACTTTTTCAAAAAAACTTTTTTTACCCTGAGTGTGGTCCCAAACAGGTTTAAAATTTTTAACATCTCCCCCTTTTTTAGCACTGATCAATTGATGATAAATTAAAGCAGTTACTAAAACTGAAAGTGATAAATTGAGCCAACCAATCTGCCAATAAAGAGCATACCCGGTATCACGATAAAGCCCTATAAAAAGAGCCATTAAAAAGAGATTGTTGCTCACATCATCAGCAACCGTATCAAACCAAGCGCCCCAATTTGAGGACAGCACTTTCAAACGGGCCACCTCACCATCACAACCATCAATGATGGAAGACAAAGCCATCCCTAGACCACCCATGATCCGGTACATATAGAGAGGCGAAGCCAAAAACCATGCCGACAGAAGTGCCAAAATAAAATTGAAAAATGTAATTTGATTTGGAGTTATCGATGTGTACAACAACCCCCGCGTCATCTGAAAAGAAATGGGTTTATTAATGTAATACGCTGCCCAGCCTTCGGTATTTTTACGGATATTAAAAAAAAGTTTATTCGATGAGAGAGTCACAGCTTCCGGTTCCGTCAATTTCTGCCACCATTCCACAGGAACTTTCTCTATCGCTTGTGAAAAAGAAAGATGGGAATTTTCCATCCACCAACGAATAAAAGCCGGATCGTAATGATAAGCTCCTGAAATCATCCAAGCGCCAGCAGGAGGTGATTGAGAGATCACAGAAACGCGGATATTCCATTGTTGCAAGAAACTGTCTAAGGCTTTTTTCTCCTCTGGTGCAATTAAAACAACTGGCTGTACTTTAGATTGAAGTAAAACTTTTAAAGTACGTACTAAAACAGGAAGTCCCAAAACAATCTGGGAAGCTAAGCGAAAATCTTCCACATGAATAACAGGAATTACTTCCATAGAAGAGATGAAGAAGCTGTTGGTCCGTGAAGAGACAAAGTAAAAGGGAATGAAACATCATTGATGGGAAACCAAACATAATACCCACGCGACCAGGAATTAAGATAAGGGTACATCCGCTGTTGCAAGGGTGTGGCCCGTTCAGTTTTTTCCATGTGAGATGGTTTTATACTCTGACCATTGACTTCCAAACGTAGCTCCCAACCTGCACGCTGGCTTAACAAATCATCAAAATGGCGATCATTGGAATAAAACGACACGAAAAATAAAGTCTCCCCTTCACGCTTGGACCTTAATTGAGGCAATACAGCCGATTGTTCTGCGACTGGAGTATGATAAATTTTGATATATTCTTTGGCTTGGGCCTCCAACATTTCATCGGAGAGATAAGTGGCCTCCCACACAATAGTGGCAGCCAAATCTGAGGTGCGATATGTAGACTCCGAACGGCTCCACGTTTTGACAGCTTTTTTATAGGAAGAAGCACCCGCCGGGGCAATGGAAGACAATAAAACAAGTACTGAAAAAATGAAGGAAAAATAAAATTTCATAAACAGATAATGATGATCTCCTTATCTCCGAGATAACTAAAGAAGAATCTAACCCACTAACCCCGTTCGAGTGAAAAGAGAATAAAAAGAAAAACCAGCTTGGGCAATGGTTTCCGCCCCCCCCTCTTCACGATCGACTAAAGCATAAATTCCCACAACCTTTAAACCCTCTTCTTCTGCACGCTTGGCAGCTTTAATGGAGCTTTCCCCTGTAGTGACAAAATCTTCCAGCACAGCCACTTTCATACCGGGCTGTAAATTCTTCATTCCTTCAATCCAGGCTCCTAATCCATGTTTCTTGGGTTCTTTACGAATAATAAAAGCGGGAAAATTTTTGTTTTTAGCAAAAGCCGCCAAACTGACTGCCGTCACCAAAGGATCAGCCCCCAAGGTGGGACCTCCAACAGCTTGCACTTCGGGATGGGTGGAAAGAATTTTTTCAAGAAAACATTCACCGATAAGGTAAGCCCCTTCGGGGTTTAAAGCAGTTTGCCGGCCATCAAAATAAAAATTACTTTTTCTACCCGAGGCAAGAGTTACTTCTTTTTGCTCATAAGACAAACGGCACAAAAGCAATTTGAGGCGGTCTTTTGAAACCATGATGTTTTAGGATTCGGCAAATGAACGTTCTTGTCTTTCTTGCTCTTCCTTACAACGGATGCACAAATCGGCCACAGGACGGGCTTCTAAGCGTTTGACTTCTATGTCTTCACCACAGCTTTCGCAGGTTCCGTAATTACCTTCATTGATTTTCTGCAAGGCTTTTTCAACTTTGCGCAACAAGACTCGTTCTCGATCACGCAAGCGCAGGTTCATTGATTGATCGGCTTCGGAAGAAGCCAAATCAACTTCATCAGGCAGATCATCAGGATCAAACACCATCCCTTTTTCCTTGGTGGATTCTGCCTGGGCCATTATTTCCTGTTTACGGGCTTCCAGTAATTCCTTGAATTTTTTTAAATCTTTCTTATTCATATACAAAGACCTCCTTTTCGGACAAATAAAAAAGGAGGTGATGATAAAGAAGCCTGTTAAATTGTCAACCTAAAACAAAAGACACCACTTTATTCACGCATTATGGCAAAAAAAGATTTGATCAAAATAGGCCAACTCCTTCAAGGCACATTTAAAGAACTGAAATGTGAAGAAAACTTTCAGGTCTATCCTATTTGGTCACAGTGGAAAGAGTTAGTTGGAGATACTATAGCCGAAAAGAGCGAACCCGCTTTTGTTAAAAATGGCACGCTCGTCGTTTCAGTCCAGCATCCCGTTTGGTTGACAGAACTTAATTTACAAAAAGAAACCATTCTTAAAAAGATCAAAGAAAGCGGGCACATCATTCAAACCATTCGTTTTCGCTTAAAATAATCAACCTTCTTCATGATGCCTTAAAAACTCAGAAAGACCAGCTTTATGAATAAATTTTTCAACCGCCAGGGTCACTTCAGTGGCGGACTCCATCTCTAAAACTTGTTTAGCGAGTTTTTTCACATCCGTTTGCTTAAGCCTACTCATAAAACTCTTGGCTTTAGAAATAAGAGGGGCCGACATACTCAAGGAGTCAATTGATAGCCCTAAAAGGATAGGAATACCAAGCATCTGGCCAGCCATTTCACCACAAACAGACACTGGTTTTTTCTCGCGATGGGCCGCCGCCGTGGTTTTGGCAATTTGCCGCAATACCGCTGGATGTAAGGAGTTATAAAGAGACGCCACTTTAGAGTTGTTGCGGTCCACGGCTAAAACGTATTGGGTTAAATCATTAGTTCCAATGGAGAAAAAGGATACTTCCTTAATGAAATGATGCGCCAACTCGACCGCAGCGGGAATTTCGATCATCATGCCCAAAGGTACTTCAGGGACTTGAAGATTCTTCTCCGTTTTCAACTCACGTTTGACATCTTTGACAATCTGCTTCACGCGCCGAATTTCATCAATGGACGAAATCATCGGAAACAAAAGTTTCACTTTGCCATAATGAGCCGCCCGCAAAATAGCCCTCAATTGAATACGAAATAAATCCTCACGATCAAGGGAAATACGGATAGAACGCCAACCCAAGAAAGGATTCGCCTCCTGGGGCAAATTTAAATAAGGCAAATATTTATCCCCTCCAATATCAAGAGTCCGGATGGCCACGGGTTTGCCGTGCATGGACTCTACCACTTTTTTGTACAGCTCGAATTGTTCTTCTTCGGTAGGAAGACTTCTACGAATGAGAAAAGGAAACTCCGTGCGATACAGTCCAATTTCTTCGGCCCCATTTTCAAGGGCAGTACGCACATGAGCCAACATGCCTAAATTAACACCCACGGCCACTTTTTTTCCACCAATGGGGCCCACCTTACGGGAACTCTGCTGCCGATAAGTCGCTTGAGCCTGAATATCAATCTGGCTCTCTAACTCATAAGTTTCAAGAGTACGATCATCTGGGTTGATGATAACCGCACCAGAGCTTCCATCCATAATCACTAAATCACCGTCACGGATTAATTCCGTAAAAGAAGCCAATCCCAAAACAGCAGGTAATCCCTGTGATTCGGCCAAAATAGCGATATGGGATGAAGCGCCTCCCGAAGGGGATAAAATCCCCTTCACTTTTTGCAAATCCATGTCCACAAAATCGGAAATGCTCCAAAACTCGGAGAGCAAAATGGTGGGTTCTTCCAAAGGAACAGGAACATGGGGAGAAACAGCGCCATACAAAAGATTATCTGTCAGCTTACGCCCCATATCCCGAATGTCATAAGCGCGTTCACGAATATAGTTATCATCAGCGAGGGAGAGTTCTTCGGTATAACGTTGAATCACAAGTTCCAAACTCTTAAGAGCGCTTTTTCCTTTTTCAATTTCTTCCAATACCTGATTTTTAAAAACATCACTTTCCAAAATCATGCGGTAGGCATCAAAGATGGCGGCTTCTTCCGCACCAAATTGTTTTTCTGCTTTAGCTTGGGTGGTACGCACTTCAGCTTCTACGGTAGCAAAACTGGCCAACACTTTTTGTTTTTCAGTCTCCAGCTCAAAAACTCCTTCATCTTTAGGAAGAGCAGACGGCGGCGGATTTTTATGGATAATCTTTACGCGTGCAATGGCAATACCAGGAGCCGCCCCAATACCATGATGCATCACCCCCTGACGGCGCCGCGCCACAAGAGTAATCGGGCTAACATTGCTCTGAGGTTTAAGATTAGAGTCAACTTGACCAATGGTATCGGAGAGCTTGATTTTTTCAATCACCTGAATCGATGGCAAGGCCAGCATCATTAACAAACCAGCAGAACGGGCCGAAAAACGTGTTGCTTTTCGATTCTGAACCACCAACACTCCCAATGACTTACGCTTGTCGATAAGAGGAATAGCTAAAAAGGAAGCGTACTGTTCCTCCCCCGTTTCGGGAAAATATTTAAAACGCTTGCTCTTAGTCCCGCGGGCTAAAGAAACTGGCTTCTGCCATTCAAAGGCTTTGCCGACAAGTCCTTCGCCTATACCCATCTGCACACGGCCTACAGCAGTAGAATTAAGTCCTCGGGTCGCCACCAAAGTCAGCATTTGACTGGCTGGGTCTAAAAGATAAAGAGAACACACATCCGTCTGCATAACCTGGGCAATTTTTTCCACCAACAAGCTCAAAACATTCCCGCCATCTTGGTTATGGCATAACTCCCCCAAAGCCAAAATTTCAGAGACACTGTCCTGATAATGAAGATCAAGAATTTTCATATTTTTTAAAAAAACCTGACGCCAAAACATCAGGAATCGCTATCACCCCCTAAGAATGACATGAGCAGGCTAACATGAGGGGAGAAAATCAAAAAGAATAAAAAAACTAGGATAAACCTGAACAAAATCTTGCCCTATTCTCATGTTCTTGATAAGCGACAAGCATGGAAACACAAGACATTCAAATCACCGCAGAGCCACAGCAAACACCTGAAAAATGCAAGTTTACTGTGGAGACTCCCCTACTTCAAGGTCCGACAGTTTTTTTCAACCATGCCGGTGAAGCCGTTGGATCAGCTTTAGCCGAGGTTCTTTTTGCCAGCGGCAATGTGATTAACGTACAAATTTCTGAAAAAGTTATTTTTGTAACACAAGCCGCCCCCGAAGACTGGCGCATTATGGGTAAACGAATTGGTTCAGCCATTCGCGAAGCCATCAAAAGTGGGAAAACCCTGATTTCAAAAGAAGCTCAAGAAAAAATCCCCCCAACTGAAAAAATCCGACAACAAGTTACCGAAATTTTGGCACGAGAAATTAACCCGGCTGTGGCTTCTCATGGTGGATTTATTGAGTTGATTGACGTTAAAAACAACGACATTTTCTTAAAAATGGGCGGTGGATGCCAAGGTTGCGCCTCATCACAAGCAACTTTAAAACAAGGAGTTGAAAAAGCCTTACGCCGAGAAATTCCAGAACTAGGTATGATCTACGATGCCACTGATCACACTGCAGGAGAAAATCCTTACTACTAATTAAAGAACTCTGCCGCAAACACTGGAGCATCAGGAATAAATGACTTTTCGCCACAAGGGGCGAGGAATAAAACTTTCTTTGAGGGATTAAACATTGATTTTCGGAAATGTTAATTTTTCATCTACAGCTTCCATCGCAATTAAACGAGTAAGGTAACCTACCCACATTCGACCGGCGTCGAGAAGGTATAAAATATCTTTTCCTTCTAACTTCTCCATTCCTTTCAATAAACACGTAAGGGCTGACTTCAGTTTGCCACGTTTCATATGATGAAAACCTGCCGCTATTTGGATGAGACCCTGATAAAACAAACGTGGTCTACCTTCTTCCTGCAACCATATTTCTTCCCAGGCTTCATGGGCTTCATAAAATTCTTCGGCATTAAAAAAAGAGGCTCCTTTGCGGAATAATTCTTCCTTTTCGGCAGATGATAATTTTCTTCGCTGACCCATAGTCTTGTGTTAAAAGAAAGTATGCCATCTAAACCCCAAAAACAACTTGAAACATTCCCCAACCCAAAGCCGGAAAGAGATTATGTCATCTCTTTCGACTGCCCTGAATTTACTTGTGTCTGCCCAAAAACGGGGCAGCCCGATTTTGCCACAATTAAAATTTCTTACGTTCCCAACAAGCTATGCGTAGAACTTAAATCACTCAAACTTTATTTATGGAGTTACCGCAACGAAGGGGCTTTTCACGAAGCGGTCACCAATAAAATACTGGACGATTTAGTCTCTGCCGTCTCGCCCCGTTCTATGGAAGTCATTGGAGATTTTTTCGTCCGTGGCGGCATCCATACCGTGGTCACAGCTCGATTTGTAAAAGGTAAAAAGTAAAGCGTAGGATATAAAAAAACTAAATGTTTTCCAAAAATTTTACAAAACTTCAAAACCCAAGCCCCTGGCGACGTTTATCGCTCGCAACTTGGAAAGCGCCGAATGATTCTAGTGTTTATGGAACCATGACTGTGGAAGCCACACCCCTGCTCGCATTTTTAGAAAAAATCAATAAAACATCCCCAGTTAAAATCACCATCACGCATGTAGTTGCCAAAGCGGTGGCGTTAACCTTGAAAAAATATCCTGACATCAATGGCATTGTCCGTTTTGGAAATATTTATCTGCGCCAAAGTGTGGATATTTTTCTACAGGTAGCCGTGGCTGAAACTTTGAAAGACAGACCTGATTTGTCAGGGGCCAAAATCAACAACTGTGACCAAAAAAGTCTTTTGGACATTGCGCAGGAATTGATCGGACAAAGCCAAAAAATCCGGCAAAAAGAGGATCCGAATTTTAAATCGTCCCATAATTTATTCAAAAAAGTCCCGTCCCTGGTTCTCAGCTGGGGGCTACGCTTGGCCAGTTTTTTAATCTATGATCTGGGTCTTTCTATCCCAAAATTGGGACTGCCTTCCGACCCATTTGGATCTGCTATGATTACAAGTGTGGGATCATTAGGAGTGCCTCCAGGCTTTGCCCCCATTGTGCCGATGAGCCGTGTCCCCCTTCTTTTATGTGTGGGAGAAACCACGGATCGCCCATGGGTCGTGGAGAAAAAAGTGGAAGCCCGGCCGGTGTTTGACATCAACGTCACCTTCGACCATCGATTTATGGATGGGCTTACAGGCTCACGCATGTATAAATATATGACCCAAATTTTAGCCGCTCCTGAAAATTTTTTGAATTAGCTAAGACAGCCTACCAAAGCATCCATACTGGCACGGCGCGGCATGAATGCAACATCCCATCCATAATCACGAACAGTTTGCGCCGTAATCGGCCCTAGGCAAGCAATAGGAACAGTAACATCCCCTCTTCCACTTAATTGAGCAAAATGATGAACAGCCGAAGAACTAGTGAAAACAAGAATGTCCAAAGACTCATTTTGAAGAATGTGTTTTAATTTTTGAGCACTTTTTTTAGGAAGCACATTTCGGTACGCTTCAACTAAACTTACAGAACATCGCATCTCTTTTAAACCTTCCACCAAAACATCTCGTCCTTGCTGAGCCCGAGGAATCAGTACTTTTTTTCCAGCAATACCTGCTTTTCTTAATGCTTTAATAAAAAACTCCGCTTGGTATTTTGAAGGCATGCAATCAACCCAAAGTCCTTTTTCTCTCATCACCCTCGCTGTTGCTTCTCCAATAGCTCCTAAGGACAAATGGGCGAGATGTTTGTGAGAAATTTTTTTCTTTTGCAGACGATCACAAAACGCGTTCACACCATTTACACTGGTAAGCAGGAGCCAATCATAATGTTTTATTTTTTTAAGCGCCGTATCGAGAGAACTATAGCTGGAAGGTGGTTTCATGGCCACGGTGGGGCATTCAATGACAGAGGCCCCTAAATTTTCAAGACGCTTGGTCAGCTCGTGGGCTTGAGCACTCGCTCGGGTCACAAGAATTTTTTTGCCAAATAAAGGGCGTTTTTCAAACCAGTTTAATGAGGAAGACAAGCCCACAACATCTCCCACCACCACAATCGATGGAGCTTGAAAACCACAACGGGTAGCCTCTTCCGCCAAACGAGATAAAGGAGCTAGAATAGTTTTCTGCTTCGGGTAAGTGCCCCAAGAAATAAGGGCAGATGGTGTATGTGGCGGCTTACCGTGTTCCATTAATTTTTCCAAATTACTTTTTAAATTTCCCAAAGCCATCAATAAGACTACCGTTCCCATTTGGGCAGCCGCTTCCCAGTGAACAGCTGAAGGTTTTTTGTTAGGATCTTCGTGCCCAGTGACAATAGCAATATCGGCGGTTAACTCCCGATGAGTCAGTGGAATACCGGCATAAGCGGGCACAGCAAAGGCAGAAGAAATTCCGGGCACCACTTCAAAGTAAATCCCCTCTTGGTGCAACGCCATCGCTTCCTCCCCACCTCGTCCAAACAAAAAGGAATCTCCCCCTTTAAGACGAACCACTGTCTTTCCTTTTTGAGCCGCTTTAATGATGAGTTGGTTGATCTCTTCTTGAGAAATACGTGGCTGTTTATGACGCTTGCCGACATCAACAAGCTGAGCACGAGAAGATGCTAATGAAAGAATCTTAGGGTTGGCCAAATAATCGTAAAAAACAATATCTGCTTCACCCAAAACCCGTGCCCCTTTCAAAGTAAGCAGATCGGGATCTCCAGGCCCTGCTCCTACCAAATAAACTTTTCCTTTTTTTGTTTTCACAAATACAGGTCCCTTCAACAAGCCATCCTATAGAAACCTCAGAGTCCGTCGAGTTGACGGTCGGGAAGCTGCTCCAGTGTGACCTGCCGACACCTCTTCATCAAGTATGATCCATCTTCTTACAAACTCTGAAACCTACGCCCCGGAAGGGCTTTGAGTTTTCCGGCTAATTCCAGTTTAGTGAGAATCATAGAAATTTTATCAGCCGTCAAACCGGTCTTTTCAATTAAATCATCCGTCCCCACACTTTCTATTAAACAATGTTGGTATACCGCTTCTTCCTCTGGATCCGTTAATGCCGATGAAGATGAAAGTGAGCGGATACCATAATTCCATTCATTCAAAATATCCTCGGCATGGCTCACTAATTGGGCCCCTGCTTGGATCAATCGATTACATCCCTTTGAAAAAGGGGAATCAATCGGCCCCGGAACAGCAAATAAATCACGATTTTGATCTAGGGCATACTGTGCCGTAATTAACGCACCACTTTTTTCGGCCGCTTCCACTACAAGCACACCACGAGACAGCCCACTGATAATACGGTTACGCCGGGGAAAGTATTCCGGCCGTGGTTTTTCGTAAAAAGGAAACTCCGAAATCAAAACTCCCCGCTTGAGCACCTCATCAACATAACGACGGTGAGCCGCTGGATAAATTTCACCCAAACCACCTCCGAGAACAGCTACAGTATATCCACCCTGCTCCACAGCTGTGAGATGGGCAACCATATCAACACCACGGGCAAAGCCACTGATAATAACAATGTTATGGGCCACCAAATCCGTCACTAACTTTTTAGTCACCCGGGTCCCATAAGGGGACACATCACGAGAGCCCACTACACCTAAACCATCCGTAGAAGGAATACGGCTTAAATCTCCTTGAACAAACAAGAGAACAGGAAATGAATCAGCTTGTTTTAAACGCTTAGGATAAAGAGGGTCACGGTAAGTTAAAATCTGAATTCCATGGGACTTTAAGGTCAAAAATTCTTTTTCCGCTTGTTCCCAACCCTGAAAAGCAAGAATGTCTTGAGCCACCCCTGCTCGAACACAAGAAAGAAGCTGATCCAAAGGTGCTTTAAAAACCTTTTCTGGAGAGCCAAAAGCTTCCGTCAGCTTGGCAAAAGCCACAGGCCCTACATTTTTAACAGCACGCAGAGCCAACCAAGAAATGAAATCAGTATCATTCACGAGTTCACTGGTAGACTAAACTGAAAATTAATTCAATGAAGGATTAAAGAAATTAAGGTGATTAAAAGATTTAAATTTGTAACTTTAACTATTTAAAAAATCAGGAATTTACTTCTTCAGGAGATTCCTCTTCTTCTTTTTTTCCATCCCATTGTCCATCGACACGTTCTTTAAGTTCTTTCCCCACTTTAAAGAAAGGTAATTTCTTGGGTTTAACTTCGATGGACTCTCCAGTACGTGGATTACGCCCGACATAAGATTGATATTCTTTAGGGATAAAACTTCCAAACCCACGGATTTCGATGCGGCCACCTTTGGCCAAAGTATCCGTCATGGAGTCGAAAATGAGATTAATCACGTCTTCCGCCTTGGTGCGGGGCTGGTTGAGTTTAGCGGCCAGGATATCGATTAAGTCAGATTTATTCATGAAACCCCCTTTTAAATAATCACTCTGTAATCACCGAGAATTACTCGATAATTTAACAGCTTTTAGGGGCATCGTCAAGAATAAGGATATTTGGATAGTGTCTCAGTTTGAAACTTTACCTTAGTGATACCGGCGGTCGTTAGCCGGTACCCATTTAAATCTAGGTAGTGGTACAATTTGAAATTTTGATGAGTCATCCCGACGCAAGTCGGGATCCAAGTGATTTAAAATGGACCCTGGTTTAATACTGCCGGGGTGACGATTTTTTTTCTTCGTTAAATTTCAAACTGAGACAATATGGTTGATTAACTTTCAATTGGTACAGTCTATTTTGTGCAACCATA
>CAZQCI010000037.1:0-17414 GCA_964592255.1 uncultured Nitrospiraceae bacterium
GACAAGTGCCGGAATATGATGAAGACGATCCTTATGCTGAGAAAAATAAAGCTGAGAATTGCGCCGAAATGTTTACTTCTCATGTGCGGTATCCAGAATATGTATACCAACTAGCGAGTAAAGCCAACGCATGTATTGATGCCAAGGCTGATATTGCCAAGGAAAACTGGCCTCGCAACCCTGATGAAGAAGGATTTTTAGAGTTGAGTAACGGAACCAGTGAAGTTTTTATTGATTGGACAGAGTCTGTGAACCAGGTTGTGATGAATGAAGATGGTACTTATATTATTCAAGATTCGCAAAATACAGGTGCGGGGTTTGTTCCCTACTTTCTGCAAATGGATATGCAAGGAAATCTTTTGAATGAATTTTATTTTCCCGATGATTATTCTTACGACTACAGCAATAGTGATCTATTAGGGATACGTATCGTTGATGATGTTGCTTATACCGTTTGGGATGCTTCTTCAGCTGGCGAAGACCCAAACCTTATATTTGCTGTGATGGCTCCTAATGAGCAAGTACAAACTATTGCAATTCAAGATTCTTCTCTTCTTTCAGGAATAGATGAAGTGCGGCTTATGGATTTGGATGTTAATAGAGGTAAAATATACTTAGGTTTTGCATCTTATAGTTCTGATGATCACCAGAATATCTATATTGCTGAATTCAACCCAGATAAGGCTGCTGGTTTAACGATGGATGAAAATACTCCTTTAGATCTGACGAGTGTTGCGGTGCCGGCAAGTCTCTCTTCTGTGGGTGACATGGAATATATGTTTTTTGAAAATCATATTCTTTATTTTTATCCTGGTGATTCTGAGTATTATTTTTTTGATAAAGACTCCGAAGTGGTTGAGATTATTCCAGTATGTGGCTTGCCTGACTCTGTTTACGGGATTGTTGAGGCTCCTCAAAAAGTGTTTAAGTTGGGAGAGGAAGTTATTTGTGAACAAGAAGCCACGCTTACTTGGGATAATGCGGTCACAGCTACTTTTGCTCGGGCTTATAACCCGGATCAACAAGCTTCTTCTTTGCTGGATGGGACATGGTCTACAGTAACGGATTTGATTGCCCCTTATCCCGATTATTTTGATCATGAAATTTATGACAATACCTATCTTGATCCAGATACGAATCAACTTTCTGTGCTTGTAAAAGGGGATGAAACGGATTGGCGTAATCAGGTTGTGCTCTCTTTTGATGTCACGCGGGATTAATAAAAATTCAGTATTGCCCTCATTCTTTCATTTTGTTACTCCTTCCATCTATGGAAGAAAAATATCAGCCGCATCAAATTGAACCCCGTTGGCAGGCTTATTGGGAAAAAAACAAATCATTTCAAGTTGACGAAAATTCATCCAAGGAAAAATATTATTTATTAGAAATGTTTCCTTACCCCTCCGGGCGTATTCACATGGGGCATGTGCGTAACTATACTATCGGTGATGTGTTGGCTCGTTTTAAAAAAATGAATGGTTTGGAAGTACTTCACCCCATGGGTTGGGATGCCTTTGGGATGCCGGCTGAAAATGCGGCTATTAAGAATAAAACGCACCCGGCTCCGTGGACAGAGGAAAACATTAAAACCATGCGGGTGCAGCTCAAACGTTTGGGTTTTTCCTACGATTGGGAAAGGGAAGTGGCGACCTGTACTCCAGAGTATTACAAATGGGAGCAAAAATTCTTTCTGCAAATGTGGGAGAAGGGCCTTGTTTATCGTAAAGATTCTATCGTCAATTGGTGCGAAGCGTGTGCCACGGTTTTGGCCAATGAGCAAGTGGTTGACGGTAAATGTTGGCGTTGCGACGGTGTGGTGGTTGATAAACCTTTGGCTCAATGGTTTTTTAAAATTACTTCTTATGCCGAAGATCTTTTAAGTGGTTTGAAAAGTTTAGAAGGCAAATGGCCGGAACGTGTTATTACGATGCAGCGTGAATGGATTGGGCGTTCCGAAGGGGCTTTGATTGATTTTCCTGTTGAAGGGTTATCGGAACCTATTTCTGTTTTTACCACCCGGCCGGATACTCTTTTCGGTACGACTTTTATGTCGCTGGCAGCAGGTCATCCGCTTATCGAAAAATTGATTGAAGGCAAAGAGCAGGCTTCAAGTGTACGAAGTTTTGTGCAGAAAGTAAGCGGGCAGACCGAATCTCAAGCTGGGGATCAATCTAAGGAAGGTGTTTTTACCGGAGCTTTTTGTATCAACCCCGTTACCAAACGGAAGATTCCTATTTACATCACTAATTTTGTTGTCATGGATTACGGTACCGGCGCTGTCATGGCTGTGCCCGCGCACGATCAGCGTGATTTTGAATTTGCCACAGCTTATGGGCTTCCTTTAACTATAGTGATTTCTCCTTCCGGAAAAATTGAAGACGCTTCCAAATTTAAACACGCCTATGAAGACGATGGTATTTTAATCAATTCAGGACAGTTTAATGGGATGAAAAATTCGGTGGCAAAAATTGCCATTGTTGATTTTTTGGAACGTAAAAAAATAGGACGTAAAGTAGTTAATTACAAACTGCGTGATTGGGGTATTTCGCGTCAGCGTTATTGGGGGACACCTATTCCTGCTATTCATTGTGAGACTTGTGGTATTGTGCCAGCCCCGGAAGAAAGTTTACCGATTCTTCTTCCTCGCGATGTGGAACTTACCGGTACTGCGGGCTCTCCACTGGCTCGTCATCAGCAATTTCTTAAGGTCGATTGTCCTCGTTGCGGCAATCCTGCGCGACGTGAGACGGACACCATGGATACGTTTGTTGAATCCTCTTGGTATTTTTTCCGCTATGCCGATCCGCACAATGCGGAAGAGCCTTTTTCGCGGGACAAGGTGGAAGCTTTTTGTCCCGTCAATCAATATATTGGTGGTATTGAACATGCGGTGTTGCATCTTCTTTATTCTCGTTTTTTTACGCGGGTTCTGCGTGATTTGGGTTATGTGCATCTTAGTGAACCTTTCGAACGTTTGATTACTCAAGGGATGGTTGTCAAAGATGGTGCAAAGATGAGTAAGTCGAAGGGGAATGTGGTGGACCCTGATTATCTGATCGAAAAATATGGGGCCGATACGGCACGTCTTTTTATTCTTTTTGCTTCTCCTCCGGAACGAGATTTAGAATGGTCCGACCAGGGTGTTGAAGGTTCTTTTCGTTTTTTAACACGCGTGTGGAGGCTTTTTCATGAAACCGTTCATCATCGTTGGGAAGGTAAGGACGATCATCCCGATTTAAATGTGTGGATACATAAAACTATTAAGAGAGTGACTCATGATATTGGTGAAGAAATTCATTTTAACACGGCTGTTTCAGCGATTATGGAGTATGTGAATTTTCTTTACGACATTGCGCCCCGTTCGGGTTTGTCAGAGAAATTTAAAGATGCGTTGAGAAGTTTAATTCTTTTATTATCTCCTTTTGTTCCTCATTTAGCTGAAGAGTTGTGGAGTGTGATGGGTTTTAAAGGTGATGTCATTTCTCATCCTTGGCCGGATTATGATCCGAACGCCTTGATCCAATCCGTGATTACTGTGGTGGTTCAGGTGAATGGAAAGGTGAGGGCTCAACTTCAATTGTCTCCTTCACTTTCGGAAGAAGCGAGCCTGAAAGCAGCTCAAGCGGATGAGAAGGTCGCTGCCCATTTAGCTGGAAAGAATGTGATCAAAACAATTTATGTTCCGCAAAAACTCATTAACTTTGTGGTGAAGTGAATGAATAACTCCTCGATAAACCCCATCATCATCCTGGTTGGCCACGAGCCTTTTCTCATTGAAAGGGAAATAGCACGTCTCATCAGCAGCGTAGTACCGAAGGAACTGGCATCTTTTAACCTCGACCGTTTTTCAGCTAAAACCGATTCCTTATCCCGAGTGTTAGATGTGTGTGCCCAGTTTCCCATGATGGCGCAAAAACGTTTGGTGTTGTTACGTGATGCGGACAGTTTGAAGAAAGATGACCACGAACGGCTTTTGGAATATTTTGAGTCTCCTCAAGAAACAACGGTTTTTCTTTTGGTAGCGTCTAAGATTGATAATCGTCTTAAAGTTTGGAAAAGTGCGTCCCGTTTTGTAAGGGAAATGAAAGTGCCTTATTCTAATGAAATGCCGGGGTGGATAGTGCGAGAAGCCTCTCAGTTAGGCTTAAAACTTTCTCAAGATGCTGCTTTTGCATTAGCCCAAACTTTGGGTAGTTCTTTGATGGCAGCCATTAATGCTTTGGAGCAACTTAAAACTTATGTCGCTCCGCGCACGGAAGTTGCGCTGTCCGATGTGGAAGCAACCGTGGGCGGTTTTTTTTCCAAAACTGTTTTTGAGTTAGCCGACCGGGTGGGAAATAGAAATTATCGTGAAGCCAGCTTAATATTGGAAAATATGGTTTTGCAAGGGGAGCCGTTTGTGCGTATTTTATTTATGCTCAATCGTCATTTCCGTCTTTTATTTTTAGCGCGTCAAGGTTTAGATCAAAATAGTACGCCGGCTCAAATGGCTTCTACTCTGGGAGTGCCTCCTTTTTTTGTGAAGGATTATGTTCAGCAAGCCAAAAAGCTTCCTCTTCCTTTTTTTAAAAGAATTTATAACAATCTTTTGTCTGCTGATCGGGCGCTTAAAGGCAGCCGCTTGTCTCCTAAGCATGTGATGGATCGGTTTTTGATGCAGGCTTGCCTGTCTTGATGATCGCCCTTGACGATATTTTTTAGACTCCTTATATCTACTTTGTCATGAAGCAATTTCTTTGTGGGGTTTTAGTTTTTTTTCTTTTTGCCTGTAGCCCAGGGAAAAGCTTCTTTTCATTTTCATTTACCAAAAAAGACAATGTTGAAAAAAATGAAAATAGCGCCAAGAATAGACCGGCTCCTTCTGTTGCCGTTAAGAGAGATGACAAGAAGAGCGATGATAAAACATTAGAAGATCCAGTGGTTCTCCCCTCCCTGGATGAAGTATTACCCCCAACTTCTGCACCTATACCAGCAGCATTACCACCGTCAACTTCACCGTCTCTGGCTGATCAACCTGGAACCACAGATTCGGGCCCTGCAGTGCAGTTGCCAGTGGCACCAGCGTCAATGGCACCTGTACCGGTCGTACCCGTACCGGTGGCACCTGCGGTGGCACCCGTGCCAGTGGCACCTAAGGTTGTGGTGCCGAAATCTGTAGGGGCTTTACCAGGGGACTTGCCTTTGAAGTCTTTTCGTCATTTTGGAGGTATCCCGACGGTGTTAGCGTTAAGGGATAAGGGTTTTTTGGCCGCTTTTGGCACTAGTTTAGTTTGGTATGATGCCAATTTAAATCCTTTGGGGCAGTTATCTTTGTCGGCTCCTGTTGAGCGCCTTGTGTCACAAGGTGCAGGGATGTTTTATGTTGTGGAGGAGGGAAATAATTTTGATGTGGTGATTATTCCGGAAAAAGGGCCGGCTCGTATCGTTAAAAGTTTTGAGGCGGATGGTACGATTGATGTTTTTTCTGGATTAACTCGAGTGTTTGTTTCTCTGCCGGATAAGGTCCAAATTTTGGATTTAGGTCATTTGGACCAAATTACATCTTTGGGAGAAATAAATTTAGAGGATGTGACACAAGTAGATGTGTTGGGGAATTTTGTTTATGGGGTGTCGGGGACGAATTTGAATTTATTGGAATTATTGCCGGACAATACGTCACGTTTGTTGGCTCGTTTAGATATGGGGACGTCTTTTTCCATTTTGGGACATGTGACGGAGGGGGATGGTGTTCGTTTGGTGCTTGGTTTTCAAACCAACGATCAGTGGACGAATGTACGGCTTCTCCCTTTAAGTGTTGGTGGTGGTGGTTTTGCGGATTTAGGGAATGAAATTAATTTTAAAGAGCCTCTTGACTCTTTGGTGGTGGATGCTTCCGGAATCGGTTGCTTTATGCGGCAGTCTTCGGCGGGATGTCTTAATTTAAAGACGGGACAGGAATTATTTTCTTCCTTACCTGGTTTGGCGGATGTGGTGGCGTTAGCGATGGGTGAGGGTAAATGGATGGTGGCTACTCGTCGTGAGTTGGCTGAAATTTCTTTTCAGGGTGTTGTAGGAAAAAAGGTTGAGTATCCTGGTTCTGTTAGTCGCGTGTTGTTGCCGGGTGGAAATGTGGTTGTTGTAGAAAACATGTTGGCGGCCAGTGACGCTGGGGCAACGCCATTTTTCATTAATCGTGAATTTTCCGGAGATTTAGTTTCTTGGATGGCTGTTAAGTCACCGTTAAAAGATACATTTAAGACAAAATTTTCTTTGTCGTTTTCTACAGGAATTTTATTAGCCGAAGAAAAAAGTCAAAAACTTTATTGGTTGAAAAGTGCCGATCCCGCGACGTTATCTGAAGTGAAGTTGGAGGCCCAAACAATTTCGGGGTTGACGGCTTTTGCTGATGATAAAAGTACAACTCTTTTCGTTGTGGGGGATCAGTTAAAAACCTATGCCTTTGATCCCATTAAATTAACGGCGCGTGCGTTAGGGACTTTAGCAATTTCGGAAGGAGGTGGAGCGGTTGTATCGGGCGATGGTAAAACTCTTTTTGTCGCTTGTGGAGGCCAGGGTTTGTGTTGGGTGGATGTGAGTCAGAGAATGAAGATGAAGCTAACGGGCAATGTGGCATTGCCTGTAGTTGATGTAAAAGCCATTGATGTGGCTCTTTCGCCGGATGGCAGCTTGGCTTATGTGTTGGGAAAAAAAGAAGCCGAACCACTTCAAATTTTTGTTTATGATTTAACAAGCGGTGTGCCAACATCTTTATCTTTTTTACCAAGTTTGGATCCTAGTTTTTCTCTTGAGCAGTTTCGTGGGCTTACTTTTTCAGCGGGTGGTAAAAAACTGATTTTGCCTCAGAGTAAAGGGCTGGCTATTTACGACATGCATCAGCCGCAAACTCCTGTACTTCAATTTGTTTGGCCTATGGGACATGCTTTCTTTGCATATGTCACGGGGAGAGGCAGTATTATTTGTGCCGCTCTTGGTTTAAGGGGTGTTCAATGTGGATCCCTGGAGAACATGCCTAATCCATAGGTATGGTAATGCCTTGTGGAGGAGGTTCCAGTTTAGGGATGTTGTTTTGTGGTTGACTAGGCTCTGCTGGTGGATCGGGTTCAGCAGGTTTTGCAGGTATTTGTGGAATGGGTTCTTCTTTGTGCTCCCATTCCAGATTTTTTTCTAATGCCGTGTGAATGATGAATGTTTTTTTCAAGAAGTTAGATACCCATTCCAACGATCGGAATCCATTGAGGTCAACACTGTCTCTAAAAAGAAGATCAATTTTTGCGGTATGTCCTACGCGGACAATTTGAGGGTAATCCAATTCGCTTTTTAAGCCTACCGGAAGTGAATCCCATAATTTTTCGTCTACCAATCTTAAATGATTAATGGCCCGGATTTTTTTATCGAGGTGGTTATGGAGAGTCCATTGGTCTTTGATGGGGTCCAGGCTTAAAGGAGCGGTAGCTCGGTTGGTGACGACAACGTTTAAAATTTTATAACCGGGCAGAAGATCATCCAAACGGTTATCGTAAATGGCGTCGATGGCAATGCCCCATTCGGGGATATTGAGCCCGGCTTCTGATTCTATAATTTTTTTATTTTTTTTTGTTTTGTCTTCTTTGGCCAAAGATTGAAAGGGAAGGAGAATGACTAAAGACAAAATGCAAAGATTTTGTAAGATCGTCTTCATATCATGCAACATAGCCGAAGCTTCCTTTGAATGCAAATCAATGAATTGTTGTGATTTCATCGATCACACTTGTGTTCTGAAAATACGTCGCATGCTTGTCGCAGTGTTCTGTTCATAGTATCCAACACATCTTTTTAATTTAAATAAATAAAACGGCTGAGGGGTCGGAAAGAACAGGAGAATTTTATGTTACTTACTTTAGCATTACTTGGTTGTGGCAATAACAAGGGTGGGGAGACGGAAGTAGTTACTATGGATCCTTCAACAACTATTTTGGATGGAAGCGCCGGTGTGATTGGTAGAGTGACTTCTTTGGCGGCCACAGCGGACACTCCAGCGACTTTAGTGGCTCAACATAATTCTCAAGTGAGTTTTTTTGAGGGGACTATTAGTGGTGATTTTGATTGGGATGATCAGGCAAGTAATTATAATTATACGCTTTGGGCTGTTGATTCAGAGAGCAGAAGGTTTTTGAGCGTGTCGACTGGGGATGATGGGTTAAATTATCATGTTAATACTGATCGAGGGACGCCGGACTCAGATTCTTATTTGGTCTATTATGATACGAGTGCCTCGGTGACTATTACGGATTTGACTTATGTGCCTAATTTTTTTTCAGACGGTACAGGCGCTGATGTTGCTTTTTATAATTTAACGGCTGAAAGGGATACCGATGAGAGTGACCCTCAGTTTATTGCCTTGGCTGGTGGGCCTCTATTAGATGCCGAAGAGGGTAGTTCCATCAATCTTACAAATGCCCCCAAAGTTTATGTGGATGAGGGTGTTAGTACCATGGAGGTGGCAGGAACGACTGATATTGATGGGGATGGTGTTGGTGATTTGTTGCTGCGTTCTCATGACACATCAGACGTGTCTCTCATTTTAGGTGGTGTTGTGGACGAAGGAACCTATTCTTATCAATTAGAGGATGTAGCAGAAGAGACAGGAGCTACGGCAGATAGTATAAGAAGTGGCGCTGATTTTGATGGTGACGGCAATGCTGATGTGCTTCTAACCAACGATGACACAGTGGCGGCCTATGGTTACGGCTATCATGAAGATGATGCCTCTACGTGGCATTTTGGAGAACAGTTTTCCATCGCTGCAGTATCTACGGAAACAGAAGTAGGTGATCCGTGTGATGTTGATGGAGATGGTTGGGAGGATATAGCCGTTGTTGATAACAGCCAGAGTGTAGGGCATGTACTTTTGGGGCCTATAAGCGGTTCTATTTATATTTATAGCGATGATGCGGATCGCGCAGATGGATGGGGATCCTCGGTTTCTTTTGCTTATGATTACGCTTTGTCTCAAGCAGACGGAATGAATATTACAGGAATGAGCTGTGTGCCAGGGGTAGTTAAAGAAGGGGGGGCTACGTTAGCGGTTTCGTTATCGGGTAGTTCGGGAGCTGGAGACTGGACTCAGTTGGATTTAGTGAATTATCCATTTTAAAAAAGTGCATAGGGTTTATAAATAAAAGCCCTACTTTTTCTTCATAAGACAAGAAAGAGTAGGGCTTTTTTATTTTGTTTTTGTGACGTTACATTACCATACATGACTATCCACAGCCTTATCCCCAGCTGTGGATAACTTTTTGTTTTAAATTCAATATCTTAGATTGTTTTTCTCTTTATTCTTTACAAGAAAAAGTTCTTCGTGTTAGGGTCGATTTTCAAAGTTTTTTTTTGTTTATTTTATTAGAAATCAATAACTTATCGGCCCTTCCGCATGAAACTGAAACGGCTTGAGCTCATCGGCTTTAAATCATTTGTAGATCCTACTGTCATTTCATTTGAAAAAGACATCACGGGAGTAGTGGGTCCGAATGGGTGTGGTAAGTCCAACATTGTGGATGCCATCCGTTGGGTGATGGGCGAGCAGAGTCCCAAACATCTTCGTGGCAAGAGTATGGAAGATGTGATTTTTGCGGGCTCAGAGGCACGTTCATCGCTTTCGATGGCGAGTGTTGAACTTACGTTTTCGACTGAAGGCTATCAAACGCCGGCGGCTTATCTGAATCATCCCGAAATTTCTATTTGTCGGCGTGTGTATCGCAGTGGCGAGTCGGAATATTTTATCAACAAAGCGCCTGTACGTCTTAAAGATATTCACGAACTTTTCTTAGGTACAGGTGTTGGTACCAAGGCGTATTCCATTATCGAACAAGGCAAGGTGACTCAATTTTTGACTGCCAAGCCGGAGGAGAGGCGCTACTATATTGAAGAAGCGGCCGGTATTTCCAAATTCAAACACCGTAAAGAAGCGGCATTGCGTAAGATGGAGGCCACGCGCCAAAATCTTTTGCGCTTAACCGATTTAATTACGGAGTTAGAACGACAGATTAATTCTCTCGATCGTCAAGCGAAGAAAGCCGAAAAATATAAAGAGATTAAAACAGAGTATCAAAAATGGGATTTGTCTTTAGCGGCTTTCAACTATCAAACAGCACAAACTCAACAAGAAAGCCTTGAAAAAGAATTACGTCATTGGGGAGAGCAAGAATTAAATCTAAAAACCGAATTGTCCGGTGCCGAAATCCAATTAGAAACAGCACGCCTATCTTTGATGGAGCAAGAAAAAGAAATTAATGCCACGCAAACGTCTCTCTTCGACAGTACAAATACCGTACAAATTGCTGAAACGAATCTGAAGTATAAAAAAGAAGAAATTACCCGTATTGAAGGACAAGGCTTAAATCTTGAATCTGAAATTGAGGGTTTGTTGATTGAAATTGCCAAAACGGAATCTGCTCTTACGGCAGCAAACGAAAATAAAATGTTGGCCGATTTGGATCGGCAGCATTTGGAAGAAGAGATTGAATCACTGGAGCTTGTTGTGACGACTGCTCAAACTAAAGCGGATGATATGCGTTTGACGATCGAACGTTTGCAATCCGATATTCACTCTTCTCAAAATCGTTTGGCTCAAATTGCTGCTATTCGTGAAAGCCAAATTCAAAAACAAGCAGATTTAAGTCATGACGTGACCGAATGGACCGAGGTGTTGGAGAAGAAAAATCGCCTGCATACCGAGACACAAAAAATCTATCGTGAGGCGTCGGAATCGCTATCTTCTTTAAAGCAAATGAAACTTAGCTTAACCGAGCAGACCGATCAATTGGGTCAAGAGCTGGGTACTTTACGTGAAACATTGAAGAAAGAAGAGAAGGAGCTGGCGGAGCTTAAAGAAAATCTGACGCTGCGTAAATCAAGATTGTCTTCGTTGGAGCAATTACAGAAAAATTTTGAAGGGTATCAGGAAGGAACTCGTTCCGTGTTGTTGCGTAAGCAACAGCAAGGTGGTGAAGGTATTTTTGGAACGGTTGCTGATTTTGTGGAAACCACGCCGGAATACGAAGGGGCTGTTTCCGCAGTGTTAGGCGAAAAACTTCAATACGTTGTTGTTAAAACTCAGGCTGAAGGTTTGGAAGCAGTGGAGTATCTTAAAACGGCCTCAACCGGCCGCAGTTCCTTTATTCCTATGGCTTTGCGGACCTATGGTGATGGTGATGATGTATTCCCTCAGCGTGAAGGGGTGTTAGGGCCCCTGAAAAATTTTGTTTCGGTTCGTGATGATTACTCCCAATTGGCCGATTTTCTTTTTGGTGATGTGGTGCTGGTGGAAGATTTGAAAAAAGCTCTCGATATTTGGGGCGCTAATGGTCATCGCAAGACTTTAGTGACGCTTAATGGCGAAGTGGTGGATCCAACTGGTATTATTACTGGTGGTAACATGCAGGACAACGCGAATACGCTTTTGGCCATGAAACGTGAAATCAAGGATTTATCGCGTTGGGTGGTGGAACTTGAAAATGAATGGAAAGAAAAAGAAGTCCGTCATCTTCAATTGGTTAAGCATGCTGATGAGCTCAATCGTAGTTTAGAATCGGTCAAACATTCTTCATATGCGGAAGAAGTTCGTATTGCTAATCAAGGTAAAGATGTGGATCAAATCCGAAAAGATTTGGAACTTTTGGAACAGTCCCGTCAAGAATTGTCTGGAAAAATTACAGAAGCTCAAGCGGAGCTCACGGCACTTGCTTCAAGTGCGGAATCCTTAAAAACGGAAGAAGAAAATCTGCATCAAAAAGAAATTCAAGCTAAAGCCGATGGAGAGCGTGCAAAAGCCGAATTGGAAGAGCTATTGTCTTCCTTCGAAAGCCAGTCTGTGGACCTAACCCGTCTTAAAGTAGAGCGCGCCCAGGCTGTGGAACGACAAAACCGTTTAGAGGCTGACTTAAATCGTTTGAGTGAAGAAAAAGAGCGTCTACGCTCCCAAATGAGCCGTAATGGAGAGGAACGCGAAGTGTTGGAAGGTCGTCGTGTTCTTCTGGAAAAAGATGTGGCCCATTTAACTAAAGTCATTTCCAAAAAACTGGAGCAACGCGATCAATTACAACAACAATATACAACTCAACGTGAAGCCTATGAACAAGGCGGGGAAACTATACGCTCCGCGGAGCTTTCTTTAAAAGAGTTGCGTCATACGACGGAAGAAGCCAGTCGCCAGCTTAATCAGGTCACTATTGTTTTAAGTGAAGTTCGTTCTCAATTGAAGTTGACGATAGAGCAATGTTTGGAACGTCATCAGCTTTCTTTGTCGGATGTGTATACACAGTATTTAAATCCTGAATTAAGTGTGGAGGAAGCCTCTGCCCGTTCTGCAGAACTGCGTGAAAAATTATCCCGCATGGGTGAGGTGAATACGGGGGCTTTGGCTGAATATGAAGAGCTTAAAGTCCGTTATGATTTTCTTCAGACCCAAAGCAATGATTTATCTTCGTCTTTGGAGGCGCTGGATAAAGTTATTCAAAAAATTAATCATACCACAAAGGAAAAATTTGAATCCACATTTCATTTGGTGGACGAAAAGTTCCAAAACTTGTTTCCCAAGTTGTTTCGTGGGGGCCGGGCCAAGCTGGTGCTTACCGACGAAAGCAATATTTTGGAAAGTGGTATCGATATTGTGGCTCAGCCTCCGGGTAAAAAATTGCAGTCCATTACACTTCTCTCCGGTGGGGAAAAGGCATTAACCGCTGTGTCTCTTATTTTCTCTATTTTTCAAATCAAGCCGTCGCCGTTTTGTATTCTCGACGAAGTGGACGCTCCTTTGGATGAAGCCAATGTGGGGCGTTACAATGAATTGTTGCGTGATATGACGGAGCGTACTCAATTTATTGTGATCACCCATAACAAAAAGACTATGAGTGCTGCCGATACTCTTTATGGTGTGACCATGCAAGAGGCCGGTGTATCGCGTTTGGTATCTGTGGACCTGAAATAAGAATCATCGTGAGTGCGCCGAAGGTGGGCGTGTCGATCCAGTGTAAATTTCTGGATTGCTTCGTCGGACAACTCGATTGACAATCGAGGTGGAATTATCTACAACCCACGCAAAAAATGACGCATCCTTTTCTTCCAATTCTTCTGGTATTTCTCATGGCCGGGCTGTTTGCCTTAACGTTTTTAGGGCTTTCGGCTATTTTGGGGCCTAAAAAATATTCGGCATCCAAATATTCCACTTACGAATGCGGATTGACTCCTGTAGGGAGCGCGCGCGAACGCATTTCAGTAAAGTTTTTTTTAGTGGCTATTCTTTTTATTCTCTTTGACGTGGAAGTAGTGTTTCTTTTTCCTTGGGCGCTTCTTTACAAACAGTTCATTGCTGAAGGTATGGGGCTGTTTATGTTGGTTGAGATGGGATTATTTATGGTGATTTTGGTTTTGGGCTTAGCTTTCATTTGGCGCAAAGGAGTATTGGAATGGAACTAAAGCGTTTTTTTGGCGATACCATACTCACCACCAAGGCGGAAGCTATTGTCAATTGGGGACGTAAATATTCTCTTTGGCCTATGCCTTATGGTACCGCGTGTTGTGCGATTGAATTTATGGGTACGGTTTCGAGTATGTTTGACATCTCGCGCTTTGGAGCCGAAGTTGTGCGCTTTTCTCCGCGGCAGTCCGATCTTTTATTAGTGATGGGGACTATTAATTCCAAGCAAGCCCCTGTGCTTAAGCAAATTTACGATCAAATGTGTGAGCCTAAATGGGTTATAGCTGTTGGGGCGTGTGCCTCTTCTGGTGGCTTTTATGATAATTACAGTGTGGTACAGGGAATTGACGAAGTGATTCCCGTGGATGTTTATGTTCCCGGTTGTCCACCGCGACCTGAGCAAATTATCGATGCGGTAATTAAGATTCAGAAAAAAATCGATGGGACACCGGCTCCGCATCTTTTTCAGGTTTAAAGAATTATGGTTTGACAAGCTCACCATGTCCTCATTAAGGGACACCCTGAGCGCAGTTCCGAAGGGACGGAGTCGAAGGGCTTCTTATGACGATAACCGAAACTCTTAAACAAAAATTCCCAAATGCCATCCTTGGCTCGCACGCAGATTATGGTGATGAAACCGTGATGGTTGATCCGGCGCATATCATTTCTGTACTTCGGTTTTTGAAAGAAAATACAGAATGCCCTTTTGAACAGTTGCTCGACTTATGTGGTGTGGATTATTCCACGCATTCCTCTGAGGGGAAAGAATTTCGTTTTGAAGTGGTTTATCATCTTTATTCCTTGTCCAAAATCAAACGTCTGCGGCTACGAGTTAAAATTCCGGAAGATCGTCCTGTGATCGATTCTTCGATTGAGGTTTATCCGGCTGCGGATTGGTTTGAACGGGAAGCCTTTGATATGTTTGGTATTCAATTTAACCATCATCCTAATTTAAAAAGGCTTCTGATGTGGACTCATTTTGAAGGACATCCTTTGCGGAAAAATTATCCCGTCAATAAACGGCAGGCTCTTCCCACCTTGGATGATATTGTGTAATGTTTGAAACAAAGCGCGATCTTGAAACCAATAGTATGATCGTCAATATGGGGCCTTCCCATCCGACGATGCACGGGGCTTTGCGCACTCAATTGGTGTTGGATGGTGAAATCATCGTGCGGGCGGCCAGTGAAATTGGTTATTTACACCGTTGTTTCGAAAAACATTCCGAACATTCCACCTATCAACAAATTATTCCTTACACCGACCGGTTGAATTATCTTTCTGCTTTAATGAACAACGTCGGTTATTGTCATGCGGTGGAAAAGCTTTTGGGTATTACTCTGCCGGAACGTTGCATTCTCATTCGCGTCATCATGTGTGAATTATCCCGCATTATGGATCACCTTGTTTGTGTGGGAACTAATCTTGTAGATATTGGGGCGCTCACTAATTTTTGGTATTTTTTCAACGTGCGTGAAAAAATGTATGTGTTGATTGAAAAAGTCACCGGCGCCCGGCTGACTTACGCGTATACGCGCGTGGGGGGGCTTAACCGTGATATTTACCCCGATTTTATTAACGATGTGAATGTGGTCCTTAAAGAAGTAGAGCAAGCTGTTAAGGATGTGCGTGGCCTTGTGGAGAACAACCGTATTTTTGTGGAACGTACTGTGGATGTGGGAGTGGTAACAAAACAGGAAGCTATCGATTGGGGTTTTAGTGGCCCATGCTTAAGAGCCAGTGGTGTTGCACACGATCTTCGTAAGGCAGAGCCTTATTATTTTTACGATGAATTTGATTTCGATATTCCTGTAGCCGAAAATGGCGATACCTACGACCGCATTGTTTTGCGTTTTGAAGAAATTACACAAAGTATTCGTATTGTGCACCAAGCCATGAAGCGGTTGAAGCCTGGCCCCATTCATTCCAACGATCCGCGTGTCAATCTTCCTTCTAAAGAACAAGTCTACGGTAGTATTGAAGGATTGATGAACCATTTTAAACTTATTATGCACGGTATTTTGCCTCCCAAAGGGGAAGTCTATAGCGCTACCGAAGCTGCAAATGGAGAATTGGGTTTTTATATTGTCAGTGATGGTGGCAAAAGTCCGTATCGTATTAAAGTACGTCCGCCATGTTTTCCGATTTTTGCGGCTTATGAAAAGATGATTGAAGGAGAGATGGTGGCCGATGCCGTGGCTGTATTGGGTACACTTAATATTGTCGTTGGGGAGTTGGATCGCTAACTGTCATTCCCGCGTAGGTGGGAATCTAGTCTTGATTTTCTGGACCCCCGCTTTTGAGGGGGTGACGATAGAAAAATTATTGGTGTTGATTATGACTGTAAAGTTTTCAGAGAAAAACCAAAGGACGTTTGAAGAATACCTCACGCGTTATCCCACAAAGCAAGCGGCCATTTTGCCGACCTTGTGGCTGGCGCAAGAGCAATTCGGTTTTATTTCTTCCGAAGTGATGGAATATGTGGCCTCTCTCTTGGATGTTAGTCCTGCTCACGTATATGGGGTGGCTACATTCTATACGATGTTCCACCAAAAGCCGGTGGGAAAATATCATCTGCAAGTCTGCCGTACTTTATCTTGTGCTTTAATGGGATCTTCAACCATTTTGGAACACTTGAAGAAAAAAACAGGGCTTGAAGAAGGGGAAGTGAGCGCCAGTGGTAAGTTTTCCCTCTGTACCGTGGAGTGTTTGGCCAGTTGTGGTACAGGGCCGATGATGATGATTAATGAAAAATATTTTGAAAATTTAACACCTGAAAAAATTGACGAAATTTTAGCTGGATTGAAATGAAGATAAGGTCATTGCGAGGCCAAGGGCCGAAGCAATCCAGTATTCTGGATCGCCACGTCGGGCCGATGAGCCCTCCTCGCGATGACATGAATAGAATACTATGTCCCTAGTTCTTACAAATCGAGTGGGTACCCCTAATTCCCATACTCTTTTGGTTTACCAAAAGACGGGTGGGTATGGCGCGTTGCAAAAATTGTTTTCGATGGATCCCAAAGCCGTGATTGACGAAGTAAAAAATTCTGGGCTGCGTGGACGTGGGGGCGCTGGATTTTCCGCCGGGATGAAATGGAGTTTTGTACCCCAAAATACAGGTAAGCCCATTTATTTATGTGTTAATGCAGACGAGTCCGAGCCAGGAACTTTCAAAGATCGTTTGTTGATGGAGGAGGACCCGCATCAGTTGATTGAAGGAATTATCATCTGTTGTTATGCCATCCGGGCTAAAACGGCTTATATTTATATTCGTGGCGAATTTGATTTGCCTTATCGTCGTACGGAAGAAGCAATTAAAGAAGCGTATGCTGCCGGTCTTTTAGGAAAAAATATTTTAGGTAAAAATTTTGATTTGGATGTTTATGTACATCGTGGAGCAGGAGCCTACATCTGTGGTGAAGAGACGGCGTTGCTCAATTCCATCGAAGGATGGAAAGGTCAGCCGCGTATTAAGCCGCCGTTTCCTGCGGTGGTGGGTTTATTTGGGTGTCCTACCGTTATCAATAACGTTGAAACCATTTCAGCACTGCCGTTTATTATTCAACAAGGATCGGGTGCTTATCGTCAATGGGGAACCGAAAAATCTCCAGGGACAAAATTATTTTCTGTTTCCGGCCATGTGAATCGCCCCGGTAATTATGAAGTGCCTTTGGGGTATCCGCTCAAAGATTTAATTTATAAAGACTGCGGAGGTATTCGCAATAATCGACGTTTGAAGGCGGTGATTCCAGGAGGCTCTTCCGTTCCGGTACTGACTGCGGAAGAAGCCGAAAAAGTGAATCTGGACTACGAATCCCTTGCACAATATGGGTCGATGCTTGGCTCCGGTGGTGTCATTGTTATTGATGATAGTGTGGACATGGTTTGGGCACTAAGAAATTTGTCGCGTTTTTATGCCCACGAATCCTGTGGTCAATGTACTCCGTGCCGCGAAGGA
>CAZQCI010000038.1:0-17091 GCA_964592255.1 uncultured Nitrospiraceae bacterium
AAGAACCGATCAAATTAACAGCCAGAGTTCCCCAAGGATAAGAAGAAGGAGGAGTCAAACGATGAAGCAATAACGTCACCAGATATCGTAACAAGGATCCAAAGGCTCCACCAAAAGTGACACCTAAAATATTTTTAATCATTACTTTAAGAAATGAAGAATCTTATTTTTCATTTCTTCCTTTTGTTGAGGATAAAACCATTCTATGGACGCATCTTTTTTAAACCAAGTCATTTGTCGTTTAGCCAGATGACGCGTGTTTTTTTTAATATCTAAAATCACCTCTTCCCGACTCATTCTTCCTTCAAAATAAGCAAACCATTCTTTGTATCCAATGGCTTTGGTCAGCACCGGATTATCAGGAAAATGTTCAAACAACCCACGCACCTCTTCTTCCAACCCCGCCTCTATCATAGTATCCACACGACCATCCAAACGATGATACAATTCTTCACGGTCCATTTTTAAACCAATCCGTAAAGAATCATAATGGACCTTTGCAAACCCATGGCCTGCTTGATGAAAAGAAATAGGCTTACCGGTCAACGCATAGACCTCCAAAGCACGGATAATTCTTGCCGGATCGTTAGGGTGAATTTTTTCAGCCGCTTTCGGATCCACTTTTTTCAATTCGTCATAAAGAGCATGAAGACCTTCCACTTCTTTTCTTTCCATTAAAGCAGTCCGGATTTGAATATTGGAAGCCGGAGCCGAAAATAAACCGTAAAGCAAAGCTTTGACATACAACCCCGTGCCCCCCACAACAAAAGGCAGCTGTTGACGATCACCCATGTCTTGAATGACAGCATCCGCTTCTTTTTTAAACCAAGCGGCCGAGCCCTGGTCTTTTAAAGTAAGGGAACCAAAGAGATGATGTGGCACTTCCTTAAAATAAGTTTCTGGGGGAAGTGCTGTACCAACTTTCATATCACGATAAAATTGCTGAGAATCAGCGTTGACAATTTCTCCTTTAAACTGACGAGCCAAATCAAGCGCCACATCCGTTTTACCTGATCCTGTAGGCCCCAGGATAATAATTAACTTGGTCATACCACCCTCTTAAACCATTTTTCCAATTCTCCCTGAGACACATCAATAGCAACCGGACGACCATGGGGACAAAAATTAGTCAGTGGATAGGCCGATAATTCTTTAAGAAGCCCTCGCATTTCTTCGATAGTCAAATGGTGGTTGGCACGAATGGCTCCATGGCAAGACATACTAGCAAACAAATCGTGAAAACGGTCTTTCAAAGAAACAAGACTTCCTTTTTCTAAGACATCTCCTACTAAATCAAGAATCAGATCTTTCATGGATACTTTTTGATGAAACAAAGAAGGAACACTGCGAACCATAAAAGTAGATCCCCCAAAAAATTCAATATCCAAACCAAACGTTTTTAATTCTTCGAGGTATTTTTTTAATATTTCCGCTTCTGCGGGCTTTAATTCAACATTTTCAGGAACCAAGAGCTGTTGGGAAGGGATGCTTCCTTGATGATAAAGTTGTAATAACTTTTCAAAACCAACACGTTCATGAGCCGCATGTTGATCAATAAGTACCAATTTACCCTCACCTTCACACACCAAATAGGTTCCCATTAATTGGCCAATGACATTTAACCCAGAATACGCAACTCTCGTTTGAGATACATTTTTTACAACAAAATCAGACTCCGTCTTTGCATGCAATACGGGACGTTGAGCATAAGGTAGCGAGTTAAAAGTTCGAGATGGTTGATCAAAGTCGGATTGGCTTGTAGGTGAAGAAGAAAAAAGAGGTTTGGAGGAAGTCATAGAAATCCAAGAAGGCTCTTCTAACCCTGTAGAGTTTTGATTCCATGGCTCGGCTTCTAAAGTTTGGCGCAGAGTTTCATAGACCAATCGATGCATCCCTTGCCCGTCGGCAAAACGAACTTCCGCCTTGGCAGGATGAACATTAACATCCACCGCTTCGGGAGACACATTTAAGTTCAAAACAACAAAAGGATATTTTCCATGCATGAGTAGATTACGATACGCCTCCATCACCGCATGAAAAATCACCTTATCCCGCACTGCCCGTCCGTTGACCAAAATAAAAAGATTCTTCTGATGCGACCGACTAATTTGCGGGTGCCCTACTAAACCTGAAATCTCAATAGGGCTGGCACTTTGAAGAGAAGAAGCTGAAGAAAAAATTTTGATTGGATAACAATTGTCGGCGATATCTTTCCCAAAAAGATCTGAGACTTTTTTGATTAAATCGGGGCTACCTTCTGTATCTAATATCTTCTTTCCGTTGTGGTGAAGACGAATGGCACATTGTGGGTTTCCCAAAGCGACCTTGGTGACATGATCAACAATGTGGGTCATTTCGGTTTCTGTGCCTTTTAAAAATTTAAGCCGAGCGGGAGTTTTATAAAAAAGATAGCGCACCGAAACAGTGGTTCCAAAAGGATGCCCCGCTTCACTTTCGGAAATAATCTCACCACCTTCAATACGAATTTCATGGGCAGGCTCTTCAGTCTTTCGGCTGCGGCTAGTCAAAGTCAATTTGGCCACAGAAGCAATACTAGCCAAAGCCTCACCTCTAAAACCTAAAGTATGAATGGAAAAGAGGTCGTCATCCGTTTTGATTTTACTGGTGGCATGACGCGAAACAGCCAACAACAAATCATCAGGCGCAATGCCACAGCCATCATCTTTCACCAAGATGGATTTTTTACCACCGTCGGCAATTTCGATATCAATATGGGCGGCCCCAGAATCAATGGCATTCTCCAATAATTCTTTAACCACAGATGCGGGCCGTTCTATCACCTCACCAGCCGCAATACGGTTGATGAGTGAATCGGGAAGCAAAACAATGTCGGACATGAAACGTTTTTAGGAAATATCCCCTTCCAAAGCAACTTTTTTTAACTTATGATGCGTCATGCCCTCCTCCCGCAGCTTGAGTCATTTAAGAAATTTACTTCAAATATGGATGTTTTTCTTTTTGGCTTTAGGGGTTTTCTTTCTTTTTTACGGCAATAACTTATTAGAGCAACTCAATCTTGTGTCTCAAAAATTGAATCTACCTCTGGAACTACTTCCAGTCAGCCAAGATAATTTTTGGCTAGCCTCTTCTTTGTCCTCTATTGTGGTGTTAGTTTTTCTCTGCTATTGGGGCCAAAAAAATATCAGGGAAAATATAGTCTCTGTTGAAGTGATGTTACTTTCAAAATTTACATCTACTTTTTTCTTCTTCTATTTTTTTGTCAGTAACGTTAAAGCGTTGGCCTACTTGTTAGGAATGGGCATTGATGGCTTGATTTTTTTATCCACTTATTATTTTTATCAAAAAGCAAAAAAGGACTATGGCGTCTGAAACTAAAAAACAAAAGCAACCTTCTCCTTCGGCTTCACGCGACAAAATTGCCATTATTGGCACTTCCGGCATTCATGGCTCAAATATTTTAAGGATGTTGGAAGAAGATAAAACGATTAAATCCATCATTGCCATCGACTGCCGAAAACCACCCTTTCAAACCAAAAAAACAAAATTTTATAAACTGGATCTCACCGAAACATTAGCCGATGTGAGCTTGGCCGAAATTCTCACAAAGGAAAAATGCGATACCGTCATTCACTGCGCTTTTCCAATGACACCCCCTAAAAACCAAGCCTTTGCTCACGAATTAATTTCCATCGGTACTATGTACGTCTTTAACGCATGCGCCGAAGCGCGTGTTCGTAAAATTATCCTGGCCTCCACTACGGATGTGTATGGGGCGTTTCCTTTTAATCCTAATTTTTTGGAAGAAGATGTGCACCAGCCTAAAGGAGACAGGCAAAGTCCATTTTTAGCCGACAAAATTGATGCGGAAAAACAAGCTCTCCGTTACGCAAAAAAACATCCCGAAAGCATTGTCACCATTCTCCGTTTTGCCACTATTTTAGGACCAACGGTTCAAAGCTATAAAACTCGTTTCTTAAGACGTCCTTTTGTCACCACAATGATGGGTTTTGATCCTTTGTTACAATTTATTCATGAAGAAGATGTCCTCAAAGCCTTTCAACTAGCCATCATCAAAGATGCCCCGGGCATTTTTAACATTGTCGGTGATGGCGTTCTTCCTTTGTCACGTGTCATCAAAATTATCGGAAAAATCAGAGTTGCACTGCCTCAAATTGGATTTAAAACCATGGTACAATTGTTATGGTCGTTGGATTTAGCTCCAGCGCCGGCCTCACATGTGAATTTTTTACGTTATTTATGCATTGCAGATGGGTCTAAAGCTAAAAAGCAATTAGGTTTTGTTCCTCGTTTTTCCACTAAAGAAGCTTTATTAAGCTTTGTCGGTGCTGAACGACTCAGGGAAATTAATTTAATCGAGGCCTAATACCTACCAATTCCCCCTCTTAATATAAGAGGGGGTTAGAGGGAGTTATCAAATCAGTCATCATGTCCAAGGAATTTCAGAAAAAAAATTTTCAGGCTAACCCTCCCCAAGGCCAAATCTTGCATCTGCCCCAAAAAGAAAAACCAGCCGCGGAAGAAAATATTGATTTTTCACAACTTGCCCAACGCTTAGAAGAACGCATTGGACGCATTGAAACAGAAGTCAAAGGATCCTTCGAAATTTTAGAAAAAGATTTACAAAAAATCCTTAAATCTAAGGCGCTGCAAGCCAACGAGGATCATGTCCGCAGTGAACTAGATGCTTTGGCCCAAAAGTTAGAGGAGCGTTTCAACAAAACTTTGGCCTTAATCGGCAAGAAAAACAAAAGCCAACCCCAAACCATTTCAAAGCAAGAAAAAGAATATGTAGAGCTAAGCAAAAAACTAAGCTCCCAATTAGTGAAAGTGCTCTCTTTCGATTTTTATAAAAAAGTATTGGGCCATTTAAACCTAAGTGAACAAGAGGAAGAAATTGATCCTTTCGGCATGGACCGGCATTTAGTTGAAAAAATCAAACCGCTTTTTGATTTTCTTTATTATAAATATTGGCGCATCCACACCACTGGCATCAACAATATACCGCGTGAAGGTAAAGCCCTGATTGTCGGTAATCACTCCGGAACCCTTCCGTACGACGGGGCAATGATTAAAAGCGCCATCATTAACGAACACACACACCGCAAGGATGCTCGTTTTTTGGTGGAAGATTTTGTCTATCACATGCCCATGATGGGTACTTTTATGTACCGTATCGGAGGGGTGCGAGCCTGCCAGGAAAACGCCGAAAGGCTTTTAAATGCAGGACATTTGGTGATTGTGTTTCCCGAAGGGGTTAAAGGAATAGGAAAACATTTCAGTGAACGTTATAAATTACAACGTTTTGGGCGCGGTGGTTTTGTCAAACTCTGCATGAAAACACAAAGCCCGCTCATACCTGTAGCTGTGGTGGGCGCTGAAGAAATTCATCCCATTCTTTTTAAGTCAAATGTCTTGGCCAAAACCATCGGGGTCCCTTATATTCCTATTACCCCTACTTTTCCTTTGTTAGGGCTCCTGGGTTGCGTTCCTTTTCCCACCAAATGGTCCATTCATTTTGGAGAACCCATCACTTACAGCCAATATCGTGAAGATACTTTAGAAGATGAACTCCTCATCCACAAATTATCGGAAAAAGTCCGCACCAAAATACAAAATATGATTATGGAAGCCTTGAAAAAAAGACGTTCCGTGTGGATGGGATAAAAAAACCCCCGACCGGATTTCTCCGGCCGGGTGGCTTTAGGTTCGAGGTACACTTCAGTTGTCGGTAATTTTATAATGAGCGGCGGCGAATTGATGCCAAGCCCAACACGATAAGCGGCATAAGCAAGACTAAGCTATTCACACCACCTAAACTCCATAACACCCTGTTTTTATCCAAGCTACATCCGCCACTGCCCGAACTGCCACTATCACCCAACAAGGTTAAGGAGCAGGTTAAAGACGTGGTACCACTATCCACTTCTGCAGAAGTCACTTCACTGCCATCGCAGTCGTTATCAACATCATCGTCACAAATTTCAGTTGCAGAAGGATTAATTTGATTGTCGGTATCATCACAATCTCCGGCATTTTCGGAAAGTCCATCACCATCATCATCTTCATAAGGGGAGCCACTGCACCCTTCATCTATTTTTCCGTCACAATCTTGGTCGACAAGATCAAGAGTACAGGTACTGGCATCGTTAGGGTCACTACAAACCCCACAAATTTCGGACGCACTTGGATGGACCGTTGCATCCGCATCATTACAGTCTTGTGCATTAGCAACATAACCCGTGGGTTGTTCACACTCGCTCGTCGCTGTCGCGGTAGCATCCCCATATCCATCTTCATCATCATCCGGGTACCAAGCCGTGGCGGTACAAGTTTCTACACAATCTTCCCCATCACAGTCACTATCAGTATCGTCATCGCAAGTATCGGTGGCATCGGGGTGAATGTTGGCATCGTTATCATCACAGTCATCACCGCCAAAAGAGGTTGAATCATAACCATCGCCATCGGCGTCCGGATTATTTTCAGTAGCACAGGGTTCTTCATTGGCAACCGTTCCGTCACAGTCATAGTCAATATCGGTTGTGGTATCTTCACACAAGGAGCTACCGGGATTAATGTCGTCATTATCATCATCACAATCACCATCTTCAATCACGTAGCCACTTGGACGGGAGCAAGCCGTTTTGGTATCGGAGTCAACACCATAACCATCACCATCTTCATCAAGATAATACGTTTTAGTTGTAGCCTCTTCATCCACTTCACCATTACAGTTGTTATCTACGTCGTCACAGGTACTATCAGAAGCACCCGGATGAACTCTGGAGTTATCGTCATCACAATCCCCTGCAGCGGTTGTGTACCCATCACCATCGGCATCAGTACTATTTAAAGTACCTTCGACTCCATTGACCAACAAATACCCGGCATTCTTAATGCATGAAGGTAAAGATTGGTTACTATTTAATAAAATATTTACGTTACGGAAATAAACATTCTTCTGGGTATCTTCCTTACAAATAAAGGGAGAATCTTCGGAAAGTTCCGTGGCATCAATGGTGACAAGGCCCATATCTCCACCCCCTTCAAAAGCATCCACATATTTGGGATCATAAGGATGATAATAAGACGTCTCGTCATCAGTAACGTTGGGGGAAGTATTCCCAATAACCAAATTGTAATCAGAATTATTGAAGGTAATTTGCTTGGTCAAAACAATGGTATTCACTTCATCAGGCGTTGCTGTTGTGGTATCGGTGTCTTTGCCAGCTTCCGTCGTATAGAACATGATCACTTGATCAAAATAATCATCATCACCCGGTTCATCGGCACTGGAAGCAGGAGGCGTACAATTAGCGCTCATGCCAACATCACTATAATTTTGAGTTATTTTATAACGAAGGCTTTTAACACCGCTATCCGCTTCGGTCTTAACCCAGCAGTAACCGGCATAAGAGGAAGGAATTTTTACAAATCCTGCAATCACCAACAACAAAAAAGTGACTGAAATTTTTTTCATAAATCGTTTTCTTTTTCCACCTTTTTTGACACCCGCTTAACGCACTGTGTCTTCCCCCCGGGAATCCCCTTTCCCGGCTTGTTTCTATTATCGGCAAAAATTTTTAAATGTTGCTGATAAAAATGCAAAACTCGAAAATGATCTCTTTATTTTTTAAAGGATAAAAAAAACCCCGGGGAGTTCATCCCCGGGGTTCCCACACCTAACTGAAAAGAGTTAGATTTAAGATTTATGACCTTTTTTAGCCCTCATTAAGGGGACAAGCCCCAGCATCAGGACAAGAAGTGCTGGTAATAAACTTCTAGGGTCGGCATTGGTTTGTAACGAACAACCGGCACCACCCTTAAAGTTAGCCCCAGCGCCTTCTACAGGAGGCACTGTTGCGTTACAACTGGTGGTATCGGAGTCATCCGTTTCTCCATTACAATCGTTATCGACACCATCGGTACAATCCTCAGAAGCCGCCGGACTAATATCGTCATTGGCATCGTTGCAATCGTCATTGTTATCTACATAACCATTGGGTTGCTCACAAGCACTGGTAGCATGGCCTTGGATATCCCCATAACCATCGTTATCGGCATCTACATACCAATTACTTGTGGTACAGGTGGAATCATCGCAGTCCTTATCAAGGTCGCTGGCCCCTGGATGAACAGTGGCATCATTGTCATCACAATCATCACCACCGGTGACTTCTGTAGAATCGTAACCATCGCCATCCACATCGGTTAAGTCTTTGCCATCACAGTCTTGGTCAATCCCATCGTAGGGAATTTCTTCTTCTCCCGGATTAATGGAATCATCAGTATCATTACAATCTTCATCAGAATTATAACCATCTCCATCAGCATCCACTTCTTCATCTCCCACTGTTAATTTCACAGTAACCCGGCAAACACCTGCAAAAAAGGAAGATCCTAAAGTAATATGATCCGGAATTGTCATGGAACTCGGATCCGGCACACTAGGCATAGATCCTGAGGGGGTAAAACGGAAATGGCTTCCAGAGTGACGCATACCATGAGGGCTGCCACCAAAACGGGAAGACCTTGTATATACGCCATCTCCAGCATAAAACTGAATACGATAAGTATCTTCTGGAGTTGAAGCAGAAGTGCTCACAAGCACTTCAGTGCTATCTCCATCGGATAATGTCACCTCACCACTGGAAGACATTGTGGAATCAAGGCCGGAGGTATATAAGGTCATAGACCCAGTAAAACCACCCTTGGTAGAATAAGTGACTGTATAGCTTTGGCTGTCACCCGGCTCAATGCTGGCAGTTCTTGGAGTGGCCGTTAAAGAACATCCTCCATCTTCTCCATCGCAATCTTGATCCGTACCGTCATCAGCTACTTCAGTAGCCCCAGGATAAACCGTCGCATCATCATCATTACAATCGACATCGGCCGCATAACCATCTTTATCGTTGTCACACCAACCGTTGGGGTTGGTCATAGGATTATCGACCACGTTTCCGGCACAATAAAGGTTACCACCGCCGTCTTTACGGCAACCGCTAAAAAAAGCATCCCGGCTTTGCCATCCGGCAATAGCCATATTTCTGAAAATCAAGTCACTGGTGGAGTTGTCGTCATCAGCCGTACCGCAGGCTAAGGGTACCGTGGGGGCAGAAATTTTACTGAGATCGAGGTAGACCATACCCATGTCCCCACCCCATTCAACATTTTGTACATAAGTACCGTTAGAGTTAGTATCGGTTAAAGCATTATAACGATCATAATAGTCAGACTCCGTATCATGCACCACACTGGGAGCCGTATTACCGATAACCAAATTGTAGTAATCGTTATTAAAGATCAACTGACTGTTTAAGATAATGGTGTTCACCTCATCCGGCGTTGCTGTTGTCGTATCAATATCCTTACCGGCTTCGGTGGTATAAAATTCAATGACTTGATCAAACGGTACATCATCCTCCCCTGGAGCAGAGCCCGAAGTTGGCGGAGTACAGTTAGACGCCATCCCAGCAACATCATAAACATCTTCAACAATGCCGCGTAAGCTTTTAGTACTGCCATCATCTTCGTTGGTTTTGACCCAACAATAACCGGCCAAGCTGGACCTGGCGCCAGCTAAAATAAAGAACCCCAACAAAGCATATTGAAAAAGTTTATGTTTCATAAAAAATCCTCACCTTTCCACAATGATTATCGGCAAAGTTTTTTAAAAGTTGCTCTGTAAATAAAGATTTTTATTAAAAACTCACCTTACGCAGCCTGTCATTCCCGCGAAAGCGGGAATCTATGGTTCACCAGGCTCAGGGTGTCCGGACCTGGTGAGCTTGCCACACTGTGGCTTGCCGAACCATAGGTAATCGCGTCAGGTGAGTTAATAATGAGTTAGTCTGAAATTGAGTAGTGGGTCAGTTTGAAATTTTACCTTAGTCATACCGGCGGTAGTTAGCCGGTATCCATTTAAATCAATTTTAAAATTGCCCCCCGCCTGGGCGGGGGGGGACACCATAATGAAAAATGTAAATAAAAACAATGATTTACAAAAAAATAGCCTGTCTAGCAACATTTCTCCCAAACTGCCGATAATATAAACGTGAACAGTAGCAGTCGGGGGACTGCGGAGAGAGGTAAATAAGGAGGCACGGGAAGGATCCGATGTCTCAGACGAGAATTACAATCAATGGCAAAGAAGCAGATGTCTTGTATAACTCTGAAGACTTCTACAATAACCGCGCCATCAATTCCAATATCACCGACATCACGGCTGAAGTCCCCACTACAGGTGCCAACCTTAACGAATTTTTCAAAAAATACAGAATGCCGGGCCAAGATGAAATTGCTTACAAGCTCAATGGCCGCTATTATTTGGCTCATTTACATTTGAACAACAAGCTACCAGAAGCGAACGAGATCACTAGCCTACAAATTACAAACGAAATGGGAGCCGTCCAAAATGCAGAAGCCCTTTGGGTGGATGACCAAGATCAAAAAACCAAATTTAGTGCAGAATTAGACGTTCAATTCATTTATCCCACACGTACAGGAGTGACCCAAGCTACAGACAACGAAGGTAAAATCAGAAAATACATTGCTAAAAAACTCCATGTGAAAGATGGACACATCACCGCCAATAACGCCAATGATCTTAATAAAATAATTCAAGAATTTTATAATAAAGTTCCAGCCAAAACTTTTGGCTTTAATATCACACTAGCAGGTTGGGACCCTGCCACTCAAAAAGTGAGTATTAAATGTGAAGCCATTCCCCCGGCTAAAAAGATTTACGTCAACATCAATTATTCAGGACAAGAAATCAGTTCTCTTTCAGAGGCCCAAAAAAGAACCATGGGTTTAAAAATGGAAGAGTTTTTCAAAACCCCGTGCACCCAAGAAGATTTTTTTGAAGGCCTTCAAAAGCTCAATAAAAAATTTAGCAACCCCGATTTTGTTGAAAAAGAGCTCGGCTCTGAATTAGCCGGCAACTCTTATTTTATCCGCCCTCGCTTAATTTCTATCCAAGATTATGGTTTTGATTCTGAGGATGCATTGCTGGCTGCACTCCAAAACCCTTCAGAAACTAGTCAAGAATACAGGTTCGCTCAAGCTTATGTGCAGGATGCCCAAACCATTGAACAATGCTGGCAAACGCTGGAAACCCCCAATGACCCTGAAGCCGTGGCCGAAGCCCAAGCCCTACTTGCCAGTGTTTTAACCATGACAGCCGATGGCAGCGTCATGGTCAACATGGACGTCCAACCGGCCTACAAAGACATCCGTCTTCAAGTTCAAACCGCAGACATCAACGGCAATATCACAAATACAGAAGTCGTTGACCCGCGAAACATGGGCATTGATTTACCTCAAGGTCCGGTGACAGAAAAAAATATCCAAAAAATAACCAAAGCTATTCACGATTATTATTCAGACAAAGACCAAGGATACTTAGTACAACCGGGGGACGGCAGCCGCTTTGATCACCCCGCTTCTACCTTAGGCCTTAGTATTGTGCTCCATCCATTGCCTCAAGATTTAATGCTTAACGTATCAGATGGTAGCCACCCCACTGGTGGCCCTATGCCTAGTGTGGACGACGTCTCCCATATGTTTACCGATGCCAAACGCACTCGCCAAAAAGGCAAGCCCGTTATTTCTTCCATTTCTTTAGAAAGAGGAACGGAAGAGCTCGCCCGCTGGTATGAAGACAAAGGCTATTTTCTAAAACCATCTGATGGCCATGCCGCCATAGAAACCACTCTTGAAAACGGTCATTTAGTTATCCGTTGCCAACCTCTTCGTTTAGATCATGTTGAAATTTATTCGGATGATGTAGAAACAATCCAATGGCTCAAAGAAAAAGATGAAAAAGGAGTTTCCAACGAAGAAAAAATCCGTCGGGAGCTGCGTGGTAAACAACACGACTACATTAACAGCAATGAGTTTATGGAAGATTTGGCCTTAGTCAGTAGCGAGCTCCCCCTGGATATTATAGGCCCCCATGCTTCGGTAGACCCCATGGGCCAAATCCAAACCAATGCCCAAGGGGAATGTGTCATGAATATCTCGGTCACTTTGAAGGGGAATTATGTCAGTACCCCCATAGGAGGTACCTTGGACACGGCAGGAGGAATGCTATACTCATCCCACAGTTTTATTTCCGATGACGGAAAAGTGATCAATGGAACCGCTAGCCTCAATGGACTTCCCTCTTCGCCTTACTTAAACGCTGGCATCAACTACACCACCCCCTGGATTAACGACAAAGGAGATAGCCGCACCTTGCACGCAGGCCTTGATTGGATGAACTCCAAAGACTATTTAAGCCCCGGTGTCGGTGCTAGCTGGAGACATCCCTTAGGGAACCCTCGTTCCCATTGGTCGCTTCTTTACGGCATTGATTTTCAACATATTGCCAGTAATATGGCTGATCCGGCTTTCTGGGCTACCCCTTCTGGTGGAATCCAATACATTAAAAATGGATGGGTCTTAACCATCAAAGCCTCCCGAGGGCAACGTCTTAACGATTTTGATCTATTGCATGGGGGATATTGGGAAATGTCTGCCAATGTCAGCAAAAAAACCAATTTATCTCGTAACCGAAAACTCTATTTAACCACATCTGCTGAAGTGGGGGTCCGGGTGGGGGCTAATCCACACGATCTAACCTCATTGTCGATGTTTGAGTTAGGAGGGGGCGTTGCCCAGGTTTATGCCAAAGCTAAAGTCGGTGTGTTGTATAAGTTGAAACCCGGCTCATTCGGTTTAGGGTTATTTGCCAGCACCCATGACGTTTTTAGCCAAATGCCCGTTATTGGCGGGGGTTTTATGTTTGATGTCGGTGACTTCCACGATTGGATCATCGGTGCAGGCGTCAGTACATTAGGGGCGCAAGTATTGATAGGACAATAAAAAAACATGAAAAAAGTACAAAAAAAGACGCAACATTTAAAAAAAGGCACCGATAATAAGTGAGCAGACCGCTGGAGTGGAAATCCCCCCCTCCCTTGAAAAAGGGAGGGGGATAAGCGGAAACAACGAAAGGGTTTTAAGTCCAAAGGAGATTTATATGACAGATCCAGTAACAACATCAGGAAGCCAAGGAGTTAAACTTGCTGCCGATTTAGAAGTGGGTTTTGAAGGCCAACATACTGCAAACTCACCAACCAAAGCGCAAGAATGGACCAAGAGCGTTTATGAACGCATCTCTTTTGGCCCCTCTTGGCAAGTATCTAAGAAACTCGAAATAAATCTCAAGGCTTCCATAACAGCTCGCCAAGGTCTTAAAGAAACAAACCCGGATGCTACAAATGCCGGGGATTTAAGCTCAGAAGAACTCGCTAACGAAGACAATAATGTTTCTCAAGCCGGTCAAAACGGTACCGATACTTTTGGTAATGACATCAGTGATGATCCGGATCCAGACGCTAAAGAAGGAAACATCAACAACAACTATTCCGACGTAGAAAGTTATAAAAATAATACCTTTAGTTTAGGTGGAGAAGTTGAAGGTGTATACCATGTATCCGAATCTCTACTTGTAAAAGGAGCTGTATATGCAGAGCTTGGGCGCTCCACAGGAGATGCAAGCTACTTAGCAGTGGATAAAAGTGAAAATGGTTTGCAAAAAGCGGTGAAACAATCTGAAGGCGGAGTACGTTTAGGCGTGCAAGCCCAGCTAACCGATAGGCTGTCGTTAGGCGTAACAGGGCATGTGGGTTTAAGAACTCTGCGTTATCAAATTCCGGGCTATACCAATAATTCACTTGCTTCCACCAATGCCGTGGTAGTTGGTGGTGGTATTAGTTTAGATTATCATGGGCACCGGGCTAGTCAATTTAGTGGCGTTAATGTCATTAGCGATGGTGGCACTACAGGTAGCGCTACCGGGTTAACCAATTTTGATTTAGCGGCTTTGGAAGTTATTTTTGGCGCAGCAGAAAACCATATCTTTGATGTAGGTAGTACCCCCCCTGTCACTGCCCATGCAGGTAGTACCAATGTGGACATCGATACGTCCGATGTGGAGATGAAAGATGCCGCTGGAGCCCCTATTGCCAAAATCAATCTGTCACAAGATGATGCTGGTAAATGGCATGTACGCTTCTTCACCAAAGGCGCTGATGGTAACTTCGTTGAAACCACAGCACCTACTGGCTTTAATGCGAACGGGCTCTATGATTTGCTCACCGGCGGTGACGACACCAACCATAGTGTAACCAGAGATTTAAGACAATACTTAGGGCTGCCTCTTGAAGAGAGTGGAACTGGCGATGGTACAGGTACCGGTGGCACAGGTAGTACCGGTGGAGCTGGTGGTGTAGGAGCTGGTGCTGCTACAGGTGCCGGTGGTGCTACAGGTGCCGGTGGTGCTACAGGTGCCGGTGGTCCTAACCCTGCTGCTACTAACATTAGTAGCAAGCCCGCAGGGCCTAACCAAATTATTTTAACAGGAGGTGCTGGAGGAACAATCACCATCGTCAAACCTGCAGACACTGAAAATTATCATCCGGGAGTTGTAGGTAACTTCGAAAATGTTAAAGCTACAGTCCCTGGCAAAGCTACCATTTTAGTGGACGGTACCGTCATCAAGACAATAGACATGCCAACTCCTAACACACAGGTCCCCCTCCAGTTAACTGGTGAGGAAATGACAAACTTAGGACCCGTACCCCACAGTCACTTCATCGAAATTAAATTTGCTGGAAACGGTGGTGAGCAAGCAGATATCACCTATAGTTTCTATGTAAGAGCGTTGGCGGTGGCAGCTCCACCCCCTCCGCCTCCAACAGTAACTTTAACAGCAGCGACTTTTAATTTCCCGGAAGCGGTAAATGCACCGGCAAATATCTTCTACAACGACCCCATGGTGGTCACTTTAAGTCAGCCGCTTACGACTGACACAAAAATTCGAGTGGAGTTTATCCCACATCCTGATTCAGGTTTGCTTACAAGTATCTCTCAAAGAGAAGTAACTATACGCGCCGGTGCCACGGAAGTAACGATTATGACCGACCCCAAAACCAAAGCCGGTCTTAAGGCAGGTCAGCGTTGGTACGGGCATGTCCGTATCACCAATCTAAGCGTCCCAGGTTCCACTTCTTTTGATGATGAGTTTAATTTTACAGTCAAAGGTGGAAATAGTAGCGGTGGTAAAGTCTACGATTACCGAGACTTAAATAAAAACGGTAAATGGGATGCGGCCACAGAAGACAGTTTCAACCCATCAAAACCGGTAAAGACAAAACCATAGCAAAAAGGGATCAGTCAACTTGACGAGGAGAAGAATATCATGAGTACAAAAATTCACGCCGGGTTTAAATCCAGCGAATTATTTCAAATCCTTCAATCTGCTGATTCAAAAGTAGAATCTGAAGTAAGTGTAACAGGAAATGCTGACTCCTTTGATATTGTGATCCCTGATAGCACTTGTTGGACAAGTAAAGGCAAAGAAGATTTCCAAAATATCTTTTCTGATTATGCTACATGGTACCAGGGTATGGTGGAGGGTAACTGGAATGGAAACCCTGAAAAAGCACCACCTGAATTTAAACTGTTTTTTTCAAGCATGAAAACCGTCAACAAGACTTTACAGGAGGCTGCAAGCTTACCAGATGTGCAACCCGATTCATGCAAAGCAGAGGCTGCAACACCTGCTGCAACAAATACTGCTGCTAGCCCTGCCCCTTCTTCGGATAAACCAATCGCCACCTTTAATTTTGATTACGATAAAACAGAAGGCATAACCAGCGATAGTGGAGTTATTAAAATAGTGCCTATCAAACTCTCCAAGCCAGGTGATGCTAAACAACAAGACGGCTTTGCTTTCACAATTTCCTTAAATCAAACAGGCGACACTGATGACGAAGACTTATGGGAAGGAGCTGGAACCTGGGTTTTTATTACAGATCAAACAGGCCATTTGACAGATGTCGGAATCGATAATAGAGAATCCATCAATGGAGAAGCTCACGTCGTTATTCCAACAAATTTTGATCCGGGAAATGTCGTCATAAGAAACAGTTTCATTCCTGTAAACCAAGTCTACACTACAGGTGCGACAAATAAACCTAATACTGATAAAACTAATCCTGAAGTCGTACCCGTAAGCGCACAAACCGGCTTGTTATTTTCGTTCCGACATTATTTGGGTCTTGGGGACAACACCCTCTTATTAAAGTCTCCACAAGATATTCTTACGCGCCTCCATCAAGTTCTCAAAGAAGCCGACATTCATGACCCTCGCATAGACGGTTTCCAAGCAAACCTTAATGATGTGCTAACAAACAAGGGAAACAATCAGATAGACTTTGATCCAGCTGCTACTACGGATGAAAATGCCGCTACTACGGATGAAAATGCCGCTGCTACGGATGAAGATGCCACTGCTACGGGTGAAGATGCCACTGCTACGGGTGAAGAAGCCCCTGCTGAAGAAGCCCCTGCTGCGGATGAAGATGCCACCAGCGGCCCCCCTGATCCCCCTATTGATGAAGCGGGCAGCTCTACAGATCAAGATTGGGAATAAAAGTTTAGAGGCAGTCTTCTGGTTTACCGAAGAGTGAACAAAATCTGTAGTCGTTATCCCAAAAACTTAACCCCTTCCAGAGGGCAGCTTAAAACTACAACCCCGACAAAATCTTTTTCCGCAACGTTTGGTATTCTGACTCGGTAATTAATTTCTGGTTCTTTAAGTCTTCCAATTGTTTCAAACGTTCCGCGGGAGTTTGAGCCGCAGGCGCTGAAGATGTCGCATAGGGAGAATCCATCACTTCAGCATCTCCTTGGCCCGAAGATTTACGGTTTTTTCTACCTTTCATCATTTGTGCTTCTTCATTTTCACGCGCCATCATTTCTTTTTCAACACCAGCCAAAAAATTAAAATGTGGATCCATCACCAATTCTGTCGCACTGGAATAAGAAAGCACCTGCCCGGGCTGAGAAGACAAAGTCACTCTCGTCGTTTTGGCCTTACGCAAGGCTTTGTCCATATTGGCCGAAGCTTCATAGTCCCCTTCAAGCTGGGCGTAAAGTTTTGTAAATTGAAAATGCAAACCATCGGTGGCCATAAATAAATTACCCATCGTAATACGATCATTACGCAAAATAAAATACGGCCGCTTTTGTACAATC
>CAZQCI010000039.1:0-15842 GCA_964592255.1 uncultured Nitrospiraceae bacterium
CTTCGTAGAGAAGCGTTTTTATTTTAAGAATCAACTCCACGTCTTTCTTTTTATACATGCGTTGATTCGTGCGAGATTTAACAGGCGCAATTTCAGGAAACTCAGTCTGCCAATAACGCAAGACATAAGGCTTAAGCCTTGTGAGCTTACTCACCTCTCCTATCTTGAAATAAAGTTTGTCGGGGATGGATACCGTTGACATAAACTATTTGTTCAAGGCGGACTTAAGAATTTGAGAAGGACGGAACGTCAAAACACGGCGCTCGCTAATTTCAATGGCTTGACCCGTTTGTGGGTTACGGCCAACGCGCGGGCGTTTGTGACGTACTACAAAATTACCAAATCCGGAAATTTTGATCTTTTCGCCTTTTTCGAGAGTCTCTTTGATTGTGTCAAAAACCAATTCCACGATGTCGGCTGATTCTTTTTTAGAAAAACCGATCTTTTCGTAAATGGATTCAACAATCTCTGCTTTCGTCATAAATCCCCCTGTGATTGGATGATCAAGAAGATGAAAATCAATTTTACTATAAACCCTTTAAATTACAAATACTTTTTTAACGGAGCCCTACCCCTAAAGTTCGGGTGAGATACTCCACCAATTCAAAATGAACTTTATTGACCTCCTCATCAGTCAAAGTACGTTCCTCATTCTCAAAGACTAAAGAAAGGGCTAAACTCTTTTTGTCTGCAGGGATTTTCTCCCCTTCGTATTGATCGAACAAATAAACTTCTTTTAACCAAGGCATTTCAAACTGACGGATCGCCTGAAGCAATTGCTCGTAAGAAATCTGCTTATCCATGAGAAGCGCTAAATCTCGCGTGACTTGAGGCAGAGAGGAATAAGGGATAAATCGTACCGGATCACTCCCCCACAACGATGCGACCAAAGCATAATCCAGATCAAAGGCAAAAATATCGGCCGGCAATCCAAAAGAAGCCAACAATTGAGGATGCAGTTTACCACAAAACCCAATGCTCTGTTCCCCAGTTTTAACTTCTAGGCATTGCAAAGGATGAAACTGTGATTTTTGAGCCACAAGCCATTGAGTGGAAATACCGGCTTGTTTAAAAAACTGTTCCACTATCCCTTTAATAAAATAAAAATCAGCTTTTCGAGACAAACCTTTCCAATGAGGCGGCAACAAAGCGCCACCGACAACACCGGTAAGCCTTTTCTTTTCAACCACTCGCCCTTCGTCATAAGAATAGACAGACCGAATTTCAAAAAGACTCCCTTCCCCTTTTCGCTCAGACAAACTTTGCAGCAAACTCCCTAAAAGAGTGGCCCGCATCGTAGATAATTCCGGACTAATGGGATTTTGCAGAGTCAGCAAAGAAGACTCATCCCCTTCGTAACCTGCTTGTTTAGAAAGGCCAGCAGGCTCAAAACTATAATGAATGGTTTCGAAAAAGCCTTGAGAAGCAAAATAGCGCTGCGCCCATTCCAAACAACGACTTTCATGAGATTCCACAATCATCCGATGACGCGCCGGAGGCAGCTCAGAAGGCAAACCATCAAAACCCGTGAAACGCACCACTTCTTCAATTAAGTCGATTTCACGCATTAAATCAGTTCGATAAGCAGGTACACTCACCAACCAACCTTGCTTTGTTTTTTTAGGAATCAGCCCTTCTGCTTTTAGCAAGGACTCTACTTGAGCAGGCTTAAACGAAAGCCCCACTAACTCTTCCAAACGAGACAAACGAAGGGCTACGTTGTGTGGCTTTACTTTTTTGGGATAAAAATCCGTCACCTCACGGCTGGCTAAACCTCCGGCGGCCTCCAGAATAAGAACCGTGACCCGGTTTAAAGCCAAAGCAACAGTATCAGGATTTACCCAACGTTCAAAACGATGGGAAGAATCGGTGTGCAAACCCAAACGCCGAGCCGTCCTACGAATACGGGTAGGATTAAAAGAAGCCGCTTCTAACACAAGATCCACCGTATCATCTCGAATCTCACTGTTCTTGCCTCCCATAATCCCAGCTAAGGCCACAGGGCCTTCACTATCAGCAATCACTAAATCTTCCGGCAACAAGGCTCGCTCTTGAGAGTCAAGAGTGACAAAAGAAGACGCCTGCCCTTGCTGGCGCACTACAATTTTTTGATTTTTTAAAAAGCGTATATCAAAAGCATGAAGGGGATGCCCTAATTCCAACATCACTAAATTGGTGGCATCCACCACATTATTCACAGGGCGAACTCCTAAAGCCTGTAAACGCTCCTGCCAAGCCTGAGGAGAAGGAGCGACACGCACCCCCCGTACCAAACGGGTCATGTAACGAAAAACCGATTTAGAATCTTTAATAACCGGAACCGACATATCCTTCTTAAGCGAAAAATCACCTGTCTTAAGGGGAAGTATTTTTAACTGGGGCACCTTAAGACCCAAAACGGCCGCCACTTCACGAGCCAAACCTAAATGAGATAAACAATCCCCTCGATTAGGTGGAAGAGCCACTTCCAAAATAGTATCTAAGCCCACAGAAGTCATCGACTCCACTTCCAGCCCAGCCAGCTCTAGAGTGTGCTTAATAGCTTCCGGCCCTTTTTTAAGACCAGGAAGCATTTCTTTTAACCATTGAATACTCAGTTTCATGAATTAGAATTGATTCAAAAATCTCTTTTGATTTTGAAAGAATAGCCTTAAATCGTTAATCCCATACTTGAGCATAGTCACCCGCTCAATACCAATACCAAAAGCAAAGCCACTATAGACTTCCGGATTAATTTTAACGTGAGCAAAAACCGCCGGATCCACTAAACCACAGCCTAAAATTTCTAACCAACCCGTCCCCTTGCAAATGCGGCACGCCCCCCCTTTTCCCTTACAAAACACACAGGCAATATCCACTTCTGCAGAAGGTTCCGTGAACTGAAAATAACTGGGACGAAAACGAACACCAATATTAGCCTCAAAAATTTCACGCAAAAAAGCTTCGATAATTCCTTTTAAATGAGTGAGCTTAATCCCCTTATCCACCACTAGTCCTTCAATTTGATGAAACATGGGGGTATGAGACACATCCGAATCACAACGATACACCACCCCAGGAGCAATCATTTGAATAGGTGGCTTGGAAGATTCCATCACATGGATTTGCACAGGAGACGTATGAGTACGCAACAAAAATGGTTTTGATGATGATGAAGGTGAATGAAGGTAGAAAGTATCTTGCAAGTCACGGGCCGGATGGTCTGCCGGAATGTTCAAGGCCTCAAAGTTATAATATTCCGTCTCAATTTCAGGGCCTTCAAAAATATCAAAACCCATTCGACGAAAAACACCCTTCATAAAAGCCAACATCTGACTTACGGGATGAAGGCTGCCTTGAGGCCAAGAAAACCCAGGTAAAGTCACATCTAAGCGATCGTTGGCTAAAAAAGAATTGATCTTCTTTTGTTTAATTTCTTCAAGCCGAGACGAGTAATGCTCTTCAAGAAACGAACGCACTTCATTGGCTTTAGCCCCTACAGCCGGGCGGTCTTCCGGAGGAAGCCCTCCCATCTGCTTAAACAGATCCGTCAGCTCTCCCTTTTTTCCCCAAAAACGGACCTTAACCTCATAAAGGCTTTCTTCCGTTTCCATTTGCTTCATCGAGGAAAGAGCTTTTGTTTTTACTTCTTCCAACTGTTGGATGAGAGAAGAAATCATGAATTGTATTTAAGATTTTAGTAACTCCCCCTGCCCCCTCTTATTCTAAGAGGGGGAAAAAACGTTCCTCCCCCTTAATATAAGGGAGGTCAGGTGGGGTTACTCAATTTAAAGGATATCAAGCCGCCAATTTTGATTTGGCTGTTTCTACAATTTTAGCAAAGGCCTCAGGGGCTTTTACCGCCAAGTCAGCTAAAATCTTGCGGTCCAGCTCAACACCAGCTTTTTTCAATCCATCGATAAAACGGGAATAGCTAAGCTCGTAAGGACGCACTGCCGCTCCAATACGGGAAATCCATAAAGAACGGAAATCACGTTTTTTAACACGACGATCGCGATAAGAAAATTGCAGAGCACGGGCAACGCGCTCAACTGCCGTGCGAAATAATTTCGACTGGCCTCCGCGATAACCTTTAGCTTGTTTTAATACTTTTTTTCTACGGGAACGAGCCTTCGTTCCTCTTTTAACACGTGGCATGACACGACTTTCTAGTTTCTTACGGTGTGACTGCTCAAGCAATCATCTTAAAAATCCAACCTCAGAAACTGTTTAGAGCGGAACTCCAGAGACCTTTGATGGCCCCAAAGCCCTCTCTTGCGGACCGGCTTAACCGGATCTTCACTTATACATCGATTACGCGTAAGGCAACAACGCCTTAACCTTTTCAACATCGGAAGGATGGATATAGGTAGATTTACGCATGCTCCGACTTTTTCCGGGAGATTTGCTTTCCAACAAATGACGACGACGCGCCTTGGAATATTTAAATTTTTTGTTTTTGGTGACCTTAATTCTTTTGGCCGCCCCTGAATGAGTTTTAAGTTTTGGCATATATTGCAATGAATGGTGAAGCGTGAAGCGTGAATCTTATTTTGTTTATTTAATCCACAACCATCATCTCATCATTTCGGTATCAAGACCATCGAGAGGGTTCTTCCCTCAACTTTGGGGTGAAGCTCCACCTCACCCAGTTTTTCAGTTTCTTTAATCACTTTTTGTAAAACATCGCGGGCACGCTCCATGTGCTGCATCTCGCGCCCACGAAATTGAACAGTAATTTTAGCCTTATCTTTATCTTCCAAAAAACGATGCACATGCTTAATTTTAACCATCAAGTCATGCTCATCAATATTGGGACGCAATTTAATTTCCTTTAAATGCACCACCGTTTGGCGCTTTTTATTTTCATGCTGCTTTTTTTGCAGATTATATTTGTACTTCCCATAATCCATAATCTTGCAAACCGGCGGTTTAGAGTTAGGATCGATTTCAACTAAGTCGAGTCCTTCCTCCTGAGCCATACGCCAAGCTGCATCGGTGGCATACAACCCCAACTGCTTTCCATCCGAAGCAATGAGTCGGATTTGAGGAACACGGATAAATTGATTCATGCGGGGGCCCGAAGGCTTCCCTTGAAACGGTCTACGCGGATACGGATGAATACGAACCTCCTTTTGATTGTTTTATTTGTGCCACTAAAGCTTCTAACGATAACGAACCCAAATCCCCTTGTTTACGGTGACGTATGCTTAATGTTTTAGCTTCCACTTCTTTAGCACCCATCACGGCTACATAAGGAATTTTTTGCAAATTGGCTTCGCGAATTTTTAAACCTAACTTTTCGTTACGGGCGTCGACTTCAACGCGAACCCCTTCTTTTTTCAAGACCTCTTCTAAACGTTTGGCCTCGGATACCTGGGCCTCTGTAATGGGAACCAATAATACCTGAACGGGCGCTAACCACAATGGAAAATCACCACCACAATGCTCTAATAAAATTCCAAAAAAGCGCTCCAGCGATCCTAAAATGGCCCGATGAAGCATAATAGGTCGTTTTTTTCCTGCATCACTACCAATATAGTGAAGATCAAAACGATCCGGCATGGAATAATCGATCTGTAAAGTTCCTAACTGCCAAGGCCGTTTTAAAGCATCTTGAACTTGAAATTCAATTTTAGGTCCGTAAAAAGCACCTTCGCCCGGATTCACTTGAAAAGAAAGACCCGCTTTTTTCAACGAGTCTTCTAGGATTTTTTCGGACTTATCCCACAGCTCTATCGAACCACTAAACTTCTCCGGACGAGTGGCTAAGGCTAAATGCACCGATTCAAAACCAAATAAATGATACACTTCCTGAACTAATTTTAAGAACGATTGAATCTCCCCTTCCATCTGCTCCGGCGTACAATAAATATGCGCATCATCTTGGCAAAAAGTCCGTACACGGGTAAGCCCATGGGTTACTCCACTGCGTTCATAACGATGGAGACGTCCAAAGTCGGCATAACGGATAGGTAAATCACGATACGACCATTTTTTCTCCGAAAACATCAAACAATGGCCCGGGCAATTCATCGGCTTTACAGCCATATCCCGCTCTTCCGCTTCGGTAAAAAACATATTCGCCTTAAAATGTTCTAAATGACCGGAACGCTCCCATAAAGCCACATCCAATACTTCGGGAGTAATCACTTCACTGTATCCTTCTCGCTGATAAACACTCCGTAAATAATCAATAAGCAATCGGTAAACCAACGCTCCTTTAGGATGAAAAAAAGGAGAAGCCGGCGCTTCCTGATGAAAACTAAAAAGATCCAACTCTTTTCCTAACCGACGATGATCTCGTTTGTGTGCTTCTTCCAAACGAGCTAAATAATCTTTCAAGTCTTTTTCACTGGCAAAGGCGGTACCATAAATTCTTTGAAGCTTTTCTCTTTTTTCATCTCCCCGCCAATAAGAACCCGCCACACTTAAAAGATGAAAAGCTTTAATGTCAGAGGTTTGATCTACATGAGGTCCTCGACACAAATCGACAAAATCCCCATGCTGATACAGACTAATAGGCTCAGCCGCAGGCAAGCCCTGAATAATCTCCACTTTGTATTTCTCACCTTTTTTGTCAAAGAACGAAATGGCCTCGTCACGAGATACTTCTTTACGCACAAAAGGTAACTTTCGCCCAATAACCTCCTTCATTTTGGAGGCTATTTTTTCCAAATCTTCCGGAGAAAATACATGGGGTGAATCAAAATCGTAATAAAACCCATCATCAATACAAGGGCCAATGGTGACCTTCGTGCCCGGAAACAGTTCACATACCGCTCCTGCCATCACATGCGCACACGAATGCCGCATTTTTTCTACAACATCATTTTCATGTCCCGGCCTGCAAACCATCAGAGACAGAGCCTAGTGTGTAGTCAATAGTGTGTAGTGACTTCACTAAACACCAAACTCTACCCACCACACACTGCAGTTGTAGGCGCGAGCGGGATTGAACCGCTGACCACTTGCGTGTCGAGCAAGTGCTCTACCACTGAGCTACGCGCCTATTAACACAAACACCTACCCCTAAAAAAAACCTAGCATTTATCAATACTTCCAAGTCCTTGTCAAGAGTTTAACCGGCATGAAACTTCTTAATCAGCTCGGAGGCGGCACGATAAGGGTTATGGTGTTTTTCCATCAACAAACTATATTCCTTTTGATAGGAACCTTGAGAGTCAAAATGGGTTTCCATCAAGGTATGAAATTCTGAAAGAAAAATATCCAAACATTCTTCTTTGAGAATTAAATGAGAGCGCAAAGATGGATTTTGGGATAAGAATTTTTGGTGAGATGCAATCGAATCCGTCAATTCCTTCAACCCTTCATTTTTGACTGCAACCGTTTTAAGAACGGGTATTTGCCAATCGCCCCCTTGCATATCCGATAAACCCGCAAGCTCCGCTTGAATGCGCTCTGCTCCTTCACGATCAGCTTTATTGACGACAAACAGATCCGCTATCTCCATCAGCCCTGCCTTCATGGTCTGAATGGTATCACCCGATTCAGGCACTAAAACGACCACGGTAGTCTGGGCAACCGCCATAATATCAAGCTCCGTCTGCCCCACACCCACAGTTTCGATGAGAATAACATCAAAACCAAAGGCATCCATTAAATTTACAATATCCCGCGTCGCGCGAGAAAGCCCTCCATGCGACCCGCGAGTTCCCAATGAACGGATGAAGACTCCGTCGTCACTCGCATGTTCCATCATCCGAATGCGATCCCCCAAAACGGCCCCCCCCGTAAAAGGTGAACTCGGATCAATAGCAACAACGCCTACCTTTAATTTTTGATTACGATAATGCTTGATAAGTTTATCAACCAGTGTGGACTTACCGGCCCCAGGAGGGCCTGTAATTCCAATTTTTTGGGAATGCCCCGCGTGGTCATAAACGGCACTCATGATAGACATCAGATCTTCATGACGATTATCAACATAAGTCATCAGACGTGCCAAAGCACGCTTATCCCCTTCAAGCATTTTGGATACTAAAGGAGGAAGGGAGTTTTTTTTTGTTTTTGAGGGAGACACCGTTTAAAGAATGGTTCCCAGCTTTAACGCTAAGCCCATATCACCGGCGACTTTAAGTTTTCCGGTAATAAACGCCATTTGAGGATTTAGGCTTTTTTCCACAATTTTAGAAAGATTTTCCGTCGAAATCGTAACGGTGCATTTAGCGTTAGGAGAAGCCCCTTCAGAAATTTTACCCCCCGGCTGAGTAAGATCGAGTGTCCATGTGGAAGGTGCATCACCGGTCAAGTTAAACTGATAAATTGTATTCAGTTTAGTGACTTTTTCCGCATTATCTTTTAATTTTTGGGCAATTTTTTCTTCGAAAATTTGTTTCGCTGTTAGTGACATATAGTCTCCTTTTCTGGCCATGAATTATGGCGTTTTAAAAAATTATTCAATAAAAAAATGGAACTCTCATTTCGTAGGACAGCTTATAAATCCAATGCCCTAAAAGCAATCCTCCAACCACCCATGTATAAACTCGATTGAACCGGCTCCCCCAATCCCAAATTTTTCCGTGTAGAAAATCCCTGATAAAAAGACGAACGGCATACGCAATAAACAATAAATAGATTAAGGGCCCAGCCGCATTAAACCGAAAAGCCCCTAACACATCTCCTCGAGCCATCGACAAAAAACTGCGTGTCAATCCGCAGCCAGGACAATCTAAATGAAAAAAATAATGGAACCAGCACAGGGGAACATTTTCAACCGCAGCGGGACTCATCCACCATCCTGCGGTCAGAATAGCCAACACAATAAAAAAGGCCGCCTTCTCTTTCACAATTATCGATTCGCTTGTTTCTCTGCCAAATCACCCACAATAGGCAATTTATACATTTCCCCATTGTAGGCCTTAACCATGCAAACAACCCACAGCACAAAGCAAACCAGCCCAAACACTGGCGATAAAAGAGTTCCAAAAAGGGCTGAAAGCAAACTACTGATGAATCCCAGTACTGCCCCAATAATGGACAAAACTGATATCACCACAAAAGCGAAAATTGAGAAAAAAAGTGACTGCCAAGCATGGAAGCGCACCATTTTGTTATCTTTTTCAACCACCAAAAAAACGATGGATGTCATAAAAAAACAAGCATAGCATAAGAAACTGGCAATATTAGGAGCCAAACCACTTTCAGTTTTTGGGTCTTCTGTCGTCATAAGTATCTCCTCGTAAAGTTAAAGGGTAAAAAAATCACTCTTGATAAAACTCATCTAAAATCTTTTTATATTTTTCCGAAGTGTATTTCCGTTTTACTTTTAAAGTAGGAGTCAATTCCCCAGTTTCTATCGAAAAATCTACCGGAAGAATTGCAAATTTTTTAATGGTTTCGTATTTGGCTAATTGTTTGTTTTTTTCATCAATACGCATCTTAATGAGATGCTGAATTTGATCATGATTCACCAACTCTTCATAGCCTGAAAATTTGATATTCTTTTCTTTAGCATACTTTTCAACTTCCAATCGATCCAAAGTAATTAAGGCCGATAAAAACTTTCTTTTATCGCCATGCACCATCACCTGAGAAATAAAAGGATCGGTCTTGATAAAATTCTCAATATTTTGAGGGGCAATGTTTTTTCCACCAGCTGTGACGATTATATCTTTTTTACGGTCAGTTATTTTTAAAAACCCATCCGTATCAAAGACGCCAATATCTCCGGTATGAAACCAGCCATCCGACTCTAGCACTTCGGCTGTTTCATCAGGTTTTTTGTAATAGCCTTTAAAAATCACTCCACCTTTTGTTAAAATTTCGCCATCAGGAGCAATTTTAATATCCACCCCAAGTAAAGGCTTACCAACAGCCCCCACTTTACGGGAGGAAGGATAATTGGCCGTTACTGCACCACTGGTTTCGGTCAACCCGTAGGCTTCTAAAAGAGTAAAACCAGCCGCCTCAAAAAACTCACCAATTTCACGAGCTAAAGGAGCCCCGCCGGAAATAAAATACTGAAGACGCCCCCCTAGTTTAGCGCGTAATTTTTTAAAGCCTACGTTACGAGCAAAAAACCATTTCAGCGCCAACCATGGGGACATAAAACGCCCTGCACGCAAGGTTGCCGCCCGAACTTTACCTACTTCAACAGCCCAATTAAAAATTTTCTTTTCTAAAGGAGATTTCGATTCAACTTCCTGTAAAACACGGGCATGCACTTTTTCGAAAATACGGGGCACACTGGGCATAAAATGCGGTTGAATATCAACAATGTTATCAAGAATTTTATCAATACTTTCAGCGTAAGCCTGTAAGAAACCCCGCTTGATTTGAATATATTGCACCACACGTGCAAAAATGTGGGCTAAAGGAAGAAACAAGAAAGAAACTTGATCCGGGTCCATCTCTTCAAAAATAGGCTCTAACGCTTTTATCTGCGAAAGAAAGTTTCCATGAGTTAAAACCACCCCTTTAGGAGGACCTGTTGTCCCTGAAGTGTATACAAAAGACATGAGTGTTTCTTCATCGGATCGCGAGGCATTTTCATTAAAAATATCCTCACCCAAACCATCGTCTAAAGCCATCACTTCATCTAAAGTTAATAAATCAGATTCTTTATTTTTTCCTGACGAGTCGAATAAAATGATTTTTTCAAGAGAAGAAAGACGCTCACGACAAGTTTTTATTTTTTTTAATTGGGATAAATGATCGACAAAAACAACTTTAGCGCCCGAATGGTCTAAAATATACTCTGCTGCTTCAGCCGTACTAGACTCATAAATAGGGACACTCACGGCTCCACAGGAAAGAATAGCCAAATCTGCCACACTCCATTCGTAACGGCTTTGGGAAAAGATGCAAACACGATCTCCAGCGACTACCCCCAGCTTGGATAACCCCCCGGCCAGCCTTAAAACCAAGGTATTCACTTCTTCCCAATTCAAAAAATGCCATTCCCCTTTTACACGAAAACGAAAACAAGGCTTTTTTCCTCGAGATAAGACTGTTGTTTTGAAAACTTGAAGGATATTTTTGGCTGTCATGAAGGGCGTCAGTATAATAAGGGTCTTTTAAATGTCCAGAAAAATAACGAAATTTCTATTGAAATACAAAAAGAAGGCTGCTAGAAGAGCTCCCCGTTGCGTTGGTTTTTGGTACCTTATCTCAAGATACGGAAAATTTTTCATCAGCAACGGAAAATCGTTATGGCGCGCGCTTGTCACTTTTGCAACAAAACACCCTTACTGGGACATAATGTTTCCCATGCCAACAACAAAACCGTTAAGCGGTCTTTTCCCAACTTACAGTCCGTGCGCGCCATCATCGCTGGAAGCGTTAAAAAAGTCCGGGCTTGCACCCGCTGCATTCGCTCTGGCGTAGTCATTAAGGCGGCCAAAGGCAAAAAAACAGTGGCCAAAACCGCCTAGCCCATTTGGCGTTCTACCCCAATCACTCCTGATATTTTTTCAACCGACTTGATCACGCTGTGGAGTTCTGCAACTTGCGAGACGGTTACATCCAAGGAAATAATGGCTTTTTTATCCTTTGTGGTACGCACCAAGGCGCGAGTAATGTTGATTTCTTTTTCTGAAATAGTTTGGGTAATTAAAGCCAGCATGCCGGGCTTATCTTCACATGAAATCCGTAAACGGGCCGTTCTAGAAATATGAGCTGTGTTATTCCAAACAGCATTAATCCGTCTTTCCGGATCGATGGAAGTCACCTTAGAACAATCAAGACGATGGATGGTCACCCCACGACCACGCGTAACAAACCCAACAATGGGATCACCAGGAATCGGTAAACAACATTTACCGAACATGGTCAGCAAATCCTCCAAACCATCCACACTGACTGCATTGCGACTACGGAGAGAAGCTTTTTTGAAAATACGACGTAAAATTCCCTCTTCCGCAGGCTCCTTTTTTTCAGGAGCTAAAAGAGAAAATAACCCCGGTAAAGAAACCTTTCCGTAAGCCACTGCAGGATAAAAAAAGGATTCGCTGGAGATTTTTTTCTTCTCTAAATATTTCTTAAACTCCTCACTTTCCTTGACAGAAGCAGGGCTTAATCCATGGCGGGCACATTCTTGCTCAAAAAGATTTTTCCCTAACACTAAACTCTTATCACGCTGTTCCTGCTTGATATATTGGCGTATTTTGGCACGCGCACGGGAACTGACCGCAATTTTAAGCCAATCTTTACTCGGGTGACTGTTAGCATTTGTTAACACTTCTACTTCGTCCCCACTGCTTAGCTTATGAGTCAACGATACAATACGACCATTCACTTTTGCCCCTGCGCAATGCCCTCCTACGTCCGAATGAATGCTGTAAGCAAAATCTAATGGTGTAGCCCCATAAGGCAAAGCTCGAACATCCCCTTTAGGCGTAAAAACATAAATATCAGCAGCAAACAAATCCATCTTGACCGTATCCATAAACTCGATGGAGTCCTTCACTTCATTCTGCCAATCCACCAATTGTCGCAACCAACGGATGGTATTTTCCGCCTTCATGTCAATAGGCCCACCCTCTTTGTATTTCCAGTGAGCCGCAATGCCTTTTTCATTAACCTCATGCATTTCGTAAGTACGAATTTGAAACTCCGCCCGCTCTCCGTCCAGGCAAATCAGAGTCGTATGAAGAGATTGGTAATTATTGGATTTAGGGATGGCAATATAATCCTTAAAACGCCCAGGCACAGGCTTCCACATACTATGCAGCAAACCCAAGGCTTCGTAACACTCTTCCACCGATTCCGTCAAAATACGAAAAGCCAAGATGTCATGAATCTGCTCTAAACTCACATTCTGCCTCTCCATTTTTTGATAAAGACCATAAATATTTTTAATACGGCCTGTGATTTGATAATTATGAATGGAAGAGCCAAAATGTCGTTTTACTTCTTTTTCCACTCGGGCAATAAATTCTTCCCGATTTTTTTTAAGACGTGAAATCTTCTTCTCTACCTGACGATACACATGGGGTTTTAGAAAACGAAAACTTAAATCTTCTAACTGAACCTTCATCCACTGAATTCCCAAACGATTAGCCAAGGGGGCATAAATATCCAGCGTCTCTTGAGCAATACGCATCTGTTTTTCTTCAGGCATGAATTGAAGAGTTGTCAAGTTATGAAGACGATCCGCCAACTTCACAAGAATCACGCGGATATCCTTGGACATGGCCAAAATCATTTTTCGAAAATTTTCCGCTTGGCGCTCTTCACGATTATGAAATTGTAGTTTGGAAAGCTTGGTCACCCCATCTACCAACGCAGCAATATCGGAGCCAAATAAAGAAGCGATTTCATCCTTAGTAACATTGGTATCTTCAATGGTATCGTGCAAAATACCAGCCACAATGGAAGAAGAATCCAAATGCATATCGGCCAGAATGCTGGCCACCTCCAGGGGATGAGTGACATAAGGCTGGCCGGATTTACGCACTTGTCCTTGATGCGCTTTAGCGGAATAGACAAAAGCTTTCTTAATAAGGTCAAAATCAGCCTTGGAATTATAAGACCTTACCTTATCAATGACGTCATCCAGTTTAAGCATCGGATTATCGGCTTGGAGTGAGATGAGGAAAACGGCCTTGGATTAAGGCGCTTAAATCCTCAAAAGCATCGCCCAAATCATGATTAATCAAAACAGTATCATAATCATTCTGAAACGATTCTTCTTTTAACGCCTCACTTAAGCGCCTTTCCATCGATTCCTGAGTTTCGCTTCCTCTGTTAGAAAGGCGTTTTTTAAGCTCATCTAAAGAAGGTGCTTTGATAAAAACCAAAAAGGCTTCTGGTATCATCTTTTTAATACGCAAAGCTCCTTTGGTGTCGACATCTAAAATCACCCCTTCTCCTCGAGCTAAATGAGCTTCAATGGGGGCTTTGGAGGTTCCATAGCAGTTGCCATACACCTCTTCCCATTCTAAAAAATCACCCTTCTGAACCATCATATCAAATTGGGCCCTATCGACAAAATGATAATCACGACCATTGACTTCGCCCGGACGTATAGAACGAGTGGTATGCGATATAGAGAAAAAAAGCCGTAAATGGTCAGCAACCATCCGGCACAGCGACGTCTTGCCAGAGCCCGACGCCCCAGAAACAACAATAATAGGAATGAATTTAGAAGACATGATTATTCAATATTCTGAATTTGTTCTCTGATTTTTTCCATCTCGCTCTTAGCTGTTACCACTTGCTGGCTAATAGAAGCCGATTGTGATTTAGACGCAATTGTATTCCATTCACGATTCATTTCTTGGATGAGAAAATCGAGCTGCCTCCCACACGGTTCCTTCTTTTTTAAAAAAAGGCGAATTTGGGCGGAATGGCTCTCAAGCCTTTCCATTTCTTCGGTAATGTCCGTGCGGTCAGCAAAAAAGACAATTTCATTGGCAAGCTTATTTTGGTCCACTTCCACATCGGACAATAATTTTTGAATCCGTGCACTTAACTTCTCTTTCAGAGCTTGAACACATTCGTCCCGTTTTTTAAAAATTTCTTGGCGGATGGAATCTAAAAAATCAAGACGCTCACTAATTTGAAGCGATAATGCTTTTCCTTCTTGCACCCGCATCGCCAGCAGATTTTTAAGAGCTTCCTCTAATCCCTTCTTTACAAGAGGCCAAATTTCTTCAGGGGTTTCAGAGCGCCCCATCCAAAAAGAAGAACCTTGTTGCAAATGAGCTAACCCCACTTCTTCCTTCAATTTCAAAAGAGAAGAGGCTTGTTTAAGCAACTGATAATAAGCCTTGAGAGATGCTTCATTTAAACCAAAAGTTTGTCCTTCTCCTTTTTCTTCTCCCAACCAGACATCGATCTTACCACGCGTAATTTTCTTTTTAACTTCTTGAACAATCAGATACTCTAACGCCTGAAAACGAGAAGGCAGCTTAACAGACACCTCACAAAATCGATGATTCACAGAGCGAACTTCCACAACAAAATTAGGAACCCCTTTTTTCTTACGCGCTCCGCTTGAACGCCCCATACCAGTCATTGAATTCATCAGCGCATCTCCTTCTTAAAACCCCAACTCATTTTTGTAGAGCCTAAAACAATTGTGTCGCCGGGGGATAAAAGACTCGTTTCAATTTCACGTCCATTAACAAACGTACCATTTTTACTCACCAGATCCAAAATACCAACCCCTGTTTCATCATAAAATAGCATGGCATGCAAACGACTGATTCCTGTATCTTCCAGAACCAAATCCGGCAGCCTTTTGTAAGACCCCATATCTCCTTCGAAGAGTTTGTTTTTTTTATTTTTACCGGTGGTTTTGGCTAAATAATTAGAAACCAGCTTTTTAGTAGGCTCATCCAAAGTCATAGTAAAATCGATATTAAAAACTTGAGTTTTAATAGAATCATCCAAACGTCTGCCAATAGCTTTGCATGTTCCTAGAGAAAGACGAAAATGAAGCCCCGCTGAAGGGCCTTCAGTCACTGTAAAAAAAGCCTGTTTATCAGAATCAGAGATTTGAGTCGGCTTACCATCGGAAGATAAAGGAGTGGCGTTTTCAAGAGTCAAATCTGGCAACCCATTTTCAACGGGAAAGCACAAACGACATCTTAAACAAAAGAGAACTTGCTCGCGGGTATAACGCAAGTCTTGTCCACATTGAGGACAAACAATAATTTTAAGAATATCCAAAGGAAAATCCATGAATAGGATTTACCACAGAGGGATTAAAACCGATAACTATTTTTTACCACCACCGGCATTATAAGAGCGTATGAGCTCGTTAGTAATATCCGTGGCAGTGGGAGCGTAAAGGACTTGCTCTGCAGAGTTTTCGTACACCATGTCGTAGCCACCTTTTTTGGCAACGTCGGCAACCAAACCTTTGAGGGAGGTTAAAATTTTATCCGCACTAT